>JAVWVS010000024.1:0-35189 GCA_036666555.1 Lachnospiraceae bacterium
TTTTTTATGGAACTTTTCAGTATATGAAAGTATAAATATACTGCAGAACAGATGTGAAAAGCAAGAATTCTAATAATTTACGCAACAAAGCACTTGAATATCCAAGCATAGTTTTTTATACTGTGGTTATAAGAGGAATACAAACCTACTGCAAGGAGGATAATTATGGAAAAGTTAAAGAAACAGATGGGGAGAGTGACGATTCCCACAGATGTGGATGTGGTGAAGGAAACCATAGAACTGGTAGAACGATGGGGTGCCGATGCAATCAGGGATTGTGATGGAACGGATTATCCAGAAGAACTGAAACATGTGGATGCAAAAGTATATTCCACCTATTACACGACCCGCAAAGACAATGCCTGGGCCATGGAGCATCTGGAGGAAGTACAGCAGATGTATATCATGACATCCTTCCATACAGCAGTAGAGGAAACGCTTTCCATTCCCCTCATGGATCATCTGTACCCGGATATGCTGAAGGTAAATAACCATGATGACATTAAAAAATGGTGGGAAGTGATAGATCGTACCACGGGAACAGTGGTTTCCACAAGTGACTGGACTTATGAGGAAGAAACTGGAAATGTAGTAATTACGAAGGTGGATGCATTTCACGATTATACTGTGAGCTTTTTGGCTTATATTATGTGGGATCCGGTACATATGTATAATGCGGTAACCAATGACTGGAAAGATGTAGAACATCAGATTACTTTCGATGTTCGTCAGCCAAAGACTCATGAATATTCTATGAAACGACTACGCAAATATTTAGAAGAGAACCCTCATGTGGACGTGATTCGATACACCACATTTTTCCATCAATTTACCTTGATTTTTGACGAATTAGCAAGAGAAAAGTATGTGGATTGGTATGGCTACTCAGCGTCTGTCAGCCCCTATATTTTAGAACAATTTGAGCAGGAAGTAGGTTATCCATTCCGTGCGGAATATATTATTGACCAAGGATATATGAATAATACTTATCGGATTCCATCCAAAGAATTTCGCGATTTTCAGGCATTTCAAAGAAGAGAAGTGGCACATCTTGCAAAGGAAATGGTGGATATTACCCATGAATACGGCAAAGAAGCCATGATGTTTCTTGGCGACCACTGGATTGGAACAGAACCTTTCATGGAAGAGTTTAAAGAAATCGGTGTAGATGCAGTGGTAGGTAGTGTGGGCAATGGCGCTACATTGCGCTTAATCAGTGATATTGAAGGTGTACAATATACAGAAGGAAGATTTCTTCCATACTTCTTTCCGGATACCTTTCATGAGGGTGGCGATCCCATTAAGGAAGCCAAGGTAAATTGGGTCACGGCCCGCCGTGCCATTTTAAGAAAGCCGATTGATCGAATTGGTTATGGTGGTTATTTAAAATTAGCATTAGAGTTTCCGGATTTTATTTCTTATGTGGAAAGTGTATGTAAGGAATTCCGACTGCTGTATGAAAATGTTAAAGGGACGAAACCGTATTGCGTAAAAAAAGTGGCAGTTTTAAATAGCTGGGGCAAGATGCGTGCATGGGGGAATCATATGGTGCATCATGCGCTGTATCATAAACAAAATTATTCGTATGCGGGTATTATGGAGACTTTAAGTGGGGCACCTTTTGATGTGAAGTTTATTAGTTTTGATGATATCAAAGCAAATGAAGCTGTGCTGGAGGATGTGGATGTCATCATAAATGTGGGAGATGCTTATACCTCCTATAGTGGTGGAGAAAACTGGACGGACGAAAAAGTAATCACCAGAATTAAAAAGTTTATCTTTGAAGGAGGTGGATTCATTGGGGTGGGCGAGCCCAGTGCATGCCAAAGTCAGGGGAGATTCTTCCAACTGGCAGGAGTGTTAGGTGTGGAAAAAGAAAATGGATTTGATCTAAATAAAGATAAATATAACTGGGAAGAGCATGACCATTTTATTACGGAAGACTGCACCGGTGAGATTGATTTTGGAGAAGGAAAGAAAAGTATCTTTGCGTTAGAAGGCGCAACTGTTTTGGTACAACGTGACAAAGAAGTGCAGATGGCAGTGAATGAATTTGGACAAGGAAAAAGTGTCTATATCAGCGGTCTGCCTTATAGTTTTGAAAACAGCAGGCTATTATATCGTGCCATTCTTTGGGCTTCCGGAAAAGAGCAGGAACTGCACAGATGGTTTAGCAGCAATTTTAACGTAGAAGTGCATGCTTATGTGGAAAATGGAAAATATTGTGTGGTAAATAATACTTATGAACCCCAGACAACAACGGTATATCGTGGAGATGGCAGTAGTTTTCACGTGGCATTGGAAGCGAATGATATTTTGTGGTATGAAATTTAAAAGGGGAATTACAAAAGGAGAAGCGTTATGCTTCTCCTTTTGGTAATGTGCTTTCAGCAAGCTTTCGATATTGATTCGGGGTCATGCTGGTTTCTTTACGAAAAGCCTGAGAAAAATAAGACTGGGAAGAAAATCCAACGGCATGTGCAATCTTGGCGACGGGATAGTTGGAAGACTCCAAAAGGGATTTGGCTTCTGTAATTCGTCGCTCAATTAAGTAGCTGATGGGAGATTTTCCTTTATAGTTCTTGAAAATATGTACCAGATAATATTTATTCATATAGGTCATTTCGCTTAAAGCCTGCAAAGAGATTTCTTCATTAAAATGTTCATCCAAATATTGTTCTACAAAACGACATTCTTTTGTTATCTTGTTCGTAGGGGAAAAGGACATGTTATCCTTTGTTTTTCGAAGAAGAAACAGGATTAAGCTTTCCAACAAATTTTGGCAGATGGTTTCATAATTTTCTTCTTTTTTTCGAACTTCCTGAACCAACATATGAAGATAAACAGAAATATCATTGCTGTAGTTATAGAAATTATGGAGACGGTAATTGTATTGCTGGTCGCTGCCTTCCGGTTCGAACTGCAGCCCATCAATCCCCATGACAATATATTCTAAGTGAGAAACATTATCTCCGAATTCCGTATGGGATACATTGGGATTGACGATGATCATATCATCTCTTTTTACGGAAAAAGCATCATTTTCCACAATAAAATTACCAGTTCCCGATACTACATAAAACAATTCGGTAAAATGGTGGGAGTGCATGATACTATGCCAGTCTATTTCATAACGTGCCTGTGTCACATACAGTAAATGAATATTTAACTTCCCAAGGCCTTCTCGTTCTAATTGATATCGCTTATAACTCAATAGGCAACCCTCCCTAATAAAATGTGGTATCTGTAAATGGAATAGACAACTCAGTGCCATCTATATGAATTTCTAGGATGCTGTAGCCGGAAGATTTTAAATCATTTGGTTTCCAATGATCCAGCATTAAATAAAATCGTCCCTCTTTTTGAAATACATAAGAGCTTTGACCATAAAAGGTCTGACGGGCATGTTCTCCACAACAAGGATTGTCAATCAGTTTCCATCCGGACAAAACGCAGGAAGAAGTTCCATATAAGGCACTATTGGGATCCCATCCGGTGCAGCCGGAAGTAATCATATAATAGAGGTTGTTGTGATAAAAAACGGCAGGAGCTTCACGCTCTTGGCCGATAAAAGCGGAAGTGCAAATGCCGGTAACGTGTCGGTAATCCTCAGTAAGTTCCGATATGCGCAAGGTTTTGTTCCAATCAGAGCTATGAATCAGATATGCTTTTTGATCCAGAGCTTGAAAAAGGGTCATATCCCGACAATCAAAACGGTTTGGCAAATCACTGTAAAGATAGGTAAATGGTCCGACAGGTGAAGAGGAAACAGCTACGCCGGCCCGAGCCGCAGTATAATCCTCAGTATCAATGTGCATCCACATTACAAATTCTTTGGTAGAAGCATTATATAAAACCTTGGGACGTTCGCAGACCTTGTTTTTGTAAAGGTCATGAGTAGAGTCCAAAGAGGCGGATAGAACAATTCCTTGATTTTCCCAATGGATACAGTCAATGGAAGAGTAACAGGAAATACCAATAAAATCAACACGGATATCTCCGGAAAGTGCCTGAGAAGTTGCACCGTTCTTATTCTCTCCATACCAGTAATAGATACCTTCATGCAGTAGAATCATGCCTCCGTGTGCTTGAATGGGGTTGTTATCTGTATCGTGCCAAAGTGTTCCGTTTTTATTCATGAGTTTGCCCTTCTCTTTCCAAGTTGATTTCTACATTATAAGAGGCTTTACTTCTTTTGACAATACGGAAACAGAAAAAAATTATTAAAAAGTAGCGTACTAATGCAACAAAAGCAATATATATAAAATGTATGACAACATATGGATAGAAATTGAACATAGAAAAGAGTATTATGCAGTTATAACAAATAACGGAGGAGGCAACTATATGAAAAAGAAAGTGGTTACAAAGTTAGTGGCACTTGGTCTTGTAGCAGCAATGACTGCAACAATGGCAGCAGGATGTGGTAGCAAAGGCGATAAGAAAGAAAGCAAAGATTCCGACAAAGTTTTAAAAGTAGCAGCATTTGAAGGTGGCTATGGAAAAGATTTATGGACAGATGTTGCAAAAGCATTTGAAGAAACACACGATGGTGTCAAAGTGGAATTACAGGTAGACAAAAAGATTGAAGACAAGATTACACCTGCCATGAAGAGCGGAGATTATCCAGATGTGATTCACTGTGCAACAGGTCGTGATGCAGGTCTGACTGAGACCATTACAAAAGAAAAAGGACTGACTTGTTTAGATGATGTGATGGACATGAAAGTTCCGGGTGAAGATGTTACAGTGAAAGAAAAAGTACTTCCTGGATTTTTGGATACGCTGGGAACACAACCTTACAATGATGGAAAGACATATTATGCACCAATGTTCTATGCACCTTGCGGATTGTTTTACAATGCAGGGCTGTTAAAAGAAAAAGGCTGGACAGTTCCTACTACATGGGATGAAATGTGGGCATTAGGTGACAAAGCGAAAGCTGAAGGTATTTCTTTATTTACATATCCTCATGCAGGATACTTTGATGCATTTATCTATGCAATGTTAGAGTCTTCCGGCGGAATTGAATTTTACAATAAATGTATGACTTATGATAAAGGCATCTGGGAAACACCGGAAGCAACCAAAGTATTTGATACCATTGGAAAGCTTGCACAGTATGTAGAACCAACTACTCTTGGAAATGCAAACGAAGAAAACTTTACAAAGAATCAACAGCTGATTTTAGACAACAAAGCAATCTTTTGTCCAAACGGAACATGGCTTCCTGGAGAAATGAAAGACGCTCCAAGAGCAGATGGATTTGAATGGGGATTTTCTCCAATTCCGGCAGTATCAGCAGATCAGAAACCTTCTTCATTCACATTCTTTGAACAAATGTGGATTCCAGCAGAAGGCAAGAATCAAGATTTAGCAAAAGAATGGATTGCATTTATGTATTCAGATAAAGCAGCAGACATCTTTGCAAAATCTAATGCAATTCAACCAATTACCGGAGTTTCTGATAAACTAACAGCAGAAAACAAATTATTCTACAGCGTATATGATAATGATGCAGCAGTACCGGTTATGGGCGGATTTGCATCTACGGATCCGGTAGAAGGCGTTTCTATGAATGATTCCTTATTCAGAGCAGTAGACAGCATTGTCAGCGGAGATAAGACAGTTGCAGAATGGCAAAAGTCTGTTGAAGAGGCAAGTGGAAAATTAAAGGCAGCAATGAAATAAAAGTATGAGGAGAATCAAAGGGACATTTTAAATAATGTCCCTTTCTCTTCCTCTGAAGAGGAAAGGATCTGTGGAAATGAAGCATAGAAAAGGCAGAAATGGATTTATAGCGGTATGTATCACACCGGCGATTATATTATTTATTATCTTTATGGTATTGCCTACCATCAATGTATTTAAGATGTCTTTGTATAAATGGGGAGGATTTTCCAATCATAAGACATTTGTAGGACTGAACAATTTTAAAATATTGTTTGCAGACCCTAAGTTTTACCGGTCGTTTCAAAACTCTATTTTATTGATTACATTTGTGACGATTATTACTATGGCGTTCGCGCTTATCTTTGCAGGTATTTTAACAAGAGAAAAATTAAAAGGGCAAAATTTTTTCCGTGTCATTTTCTATATTCCGAATATTTTATCGGTAGTTGTTATTTCTGCAATTTTTTCCGCTATCTATGACCCGGGAAGCGGATTGCTCAACAGCATTCTATCTATTTTCAGAGGGAAAGCAGCAGATCCGGTTCTTTGGCTAGGGGATCAAAAGATAGTGATTTACAGCCTTGTCATTGCCATGGTATGGCAGGCAATTGGCTACTATATGGTCATGTATATGGCCAGTATGTCCAGCGTACCGGAAAGTTTGTACGAGTGTGCAAATCTGGAAGGCGCCGGAAGAATACATCAATTTTTCAATATTACATTACCTCTTATCTGGACGAACATCAGAACCACATTAACTTTTTTCATTATCAGTTCCATTAACTTGAGTTTCTTATTTGTAAAAGCATTAACCGGTGGAAAGCCGGATGGGGCCAGCGAAGTATTCTTAAGTTATATGTATGGTCAGGCGTACACGAACTCATCTTACGGGTATGGTATGGCAATCGGTGTTATTGTATTCTTGTTCTCATTTGGTTTGGCGGGACTTGTTAATCTTGCTACAAAACGTGAACCGTTAGAATTTTAGGAGGAGAAGAAGATGAATAAAAAGAGTGGAAATAGATTATATAAAATCTTTATATACGTTATGCTTTTTATGCTGGCAATCAGTATCGTAGTGCCGGTAGGATGGGTGTTTGTAGCATCTATTAAACAGAATTCGGAATTCTATGGTAATCCGTGGACACTGCCAAAAGGATTTTATTTTCAAAACTTTATTGACGCATTTCAACAAGCTAAAATGGGCGAATATATGCTTAATTCAGCTATTGTTACCATCGTGGCACTGGGTATTTTGCTGATTGTGGCACTTCCGGCAGCATATGTTCTTGCAAGATATAAATTTAGGGGAAGTAAAGTATGTAATCTTATGTTTATGGCAGGACTGTTTATTAATGTGAACTATATTGTCGTACCGATTTTTCTAATGTTCGTGGATGGAGACAAGTTCTTAACGAAACTGTTTGGAGATGGATTTTTGCTGAATAACTTATTGGTAGTAGCATTGGTGTATGCGGCAACTGCTTTACCATTTACTATTTATCTATTGTCCGGATTTTTTGTGTCCATTCCAAAGGATTATGAAGAAGCTGCATTTGTGGATGGAAGCGGATATTTTCGGACTATGTTCAGCATTATGATGCCAATGGCAAGACCCAGTATTATTACAGTCATATTATTTAATTTCCTTTCCTTCTGGAATGAGTATATCATTGCCATGACGCTGCTTACCGGTGAATCCAAAACACTTCCGGTAGGATTGATGCAGTTGATGCAGGCACAGCAGGCAGCAGCTAATTATGGAAGACTGTATGCAGGACTTGTTATTGTAATGTTGCCAACGCTGATTTTGTATATGTGTGTACAGAAAAAATTAACCGAAGGAATGAGTCTTGGTGGATTAAAGGGCTAAGATTGCATATGGGAGGCGATGAGAATGAAAAAATGGATTACAAGAATTGCATGTCTAATTATTTTTGCTATATGCCTTGGACTGATTATAACCGGACAAAGGACGGTAGGTGTTCTTTACTTGGTGAAGATGCTGGTTGGATTGCTTGGCATTCTGGGACTGCTGTTTTTTTATAATAAGCAGCACCAATAAATAGTAGAAGAAAGAAACCGGGAAGGGTTACCTGACCGGTTTCTTTTGTGCAGATATATTTATTTAAAACGTCCATCTGCCAATACCCGAATAGAAGAGGCATATTCGGATGGCGTCATATTGGTTATTTTCTTAAACTGTCTGGAAAAATAATGAATAGAAGTATAACCAAGTTTTTCTGAAATTTGCGTAAAGTTCATGCGATTGGTACGAATCAACTGTTTGGCAGTATCTATCTTCATTTTGGAAAAATATTCAATAATACCAAGACCACTTTTATCCCGGAAAATTTTCTGCAGCTGGGAGCGCCCTACTAAATTATCCCTGCAGATTTGTTCAATGGTAACATGTGCACTAATATTTGTTTCTAAATAATCAATGACCCGGTTGAAAACTTCATCATCACTTTTGATTTTAGTGGATTTTGGAATGTTGGTGGAGATTTTCTTGTGGATCACCACGGGGTTCGAGTAACGCCTCACCATATGAATGAGGAATTGCTCCAAATAAAGGCGTATGAGCTGTTCGGCAGCAAAGGCATCTGCATGTTCCTTTTTCACCATCTGCTGCATGTATGGGTCATCCAGTCTGCTGTCAAAGCAGTTTCTTGCTTCTATAATAATATTAGCAAGAAGATTACGCTCCAGTTCATCTACTCGGAGTATCTTGTTTTTAAAAAACTTCATATGATGACTGTCACAGCCAAAGGAGATGACTACCAGATTAGGAGCAATCTGGCCATTTGCTTTTACGTTGTGGAATTCATTGGGTTGGTGAAAGGCAATATCCCCCTTTTTTAGGATGGTAGTGGCAGTGTTGGTGGTAATTCCCACCTCACCCTTATCCACAAAACAGAATTCCCAAAAATTGTGAGATTCACCTTCGAAGGAAAAATCACTCATATATTCAAAGTAGTGAATGGTATAAAGGTTGTTGATTTTGAAAATTTCATCTAAAGAGACACTGGTATAAGACATAAGGACCTCATTTCTTCCAAATTGTTGAATGTTACTAATATTATACACGAAAAATGTAAAAAAACCAAGAAAAATTTGCTGATAGTGCAAATTTACTAGCGGATAAGACAAAGAAAATTGTGCAAGTTTGTAATATAATAAAAGCGGAGTAACTTATAAAACTTTATAGGAGGTAAAGGATTATGAAAAAAAGAGTATTAAGCGTATTACTATGCGTGGGTATGATTGCTTCACTGGTAGTTGGATGTGGCTCAAAGAGTGGCAGCGGTGACAGTGAAAGTAAATCAGACAAAAAATTAGTATACTGGTCGATGTGGAGTGAAGATGAACCACAGGCAAAGGTAATCAAAACAGCAATTGAAAAATACCAAAAAGACACAGGTGTGAAAGTGGATGTTCAGTTTAAGGGACGTAGCGGACAGCGTGAAGGTCTGCAACCGGCACTGGATGCAAAGCAGAATATCGATGTATTTGACGAAGATGTTAACCGTGTAAATGGTTCATGGGGCAAGTACATTATGGATATGGAAGACCTTGCAAAAGATTACGAAGCAGAACATGGAAATGAAACATTGTTCAAGATTGCACGTAATGCATATGGTCAGGCGAATGGTGGAGATGCTACATTACACTCAATCCCATATCAACCATCTATTTTTGGCTTCTTCTACAATCAGACATTGTTTGAAAAAGCAGGATTAACAGCAGTTCCGGCAACATGGGAAGAATTAGACGCAGCTTGTGCAAAATTAAAAGCAGCAGGAATTACCCCTATTACGGCAGATGATGCTTACATTACATCTTTTATCGGTATGCATTTAGCAAGATACATTGGACAAGATGGTGTGAAATCTCTTGTAATGGGTGAAAAACAAGGCGATGCAGAAGTGAAATGGAATGACCCAAGAGTCATGAAAGCAGCAGAAAGTTTCGCAGATTTTGCAAGCAAAGGATATTTTTCAAAGAATATTACCACCAATGCATTCCCAGCAGGCCAGAATCAAGAATTCGCTCCTGGACAGGCAGCAATCGTTATTTGTGGTTCTTGGTTACCAAATGAAGCAAAAGCTTCTGTATCAAAAGATCTTGTATGGGGTTACTTCAACTACCCATCTGTACCAGATGGCACAGATGATAACACAGCAAATAATATTGCGAACCAGGTAATGGCAATTAACAAAGACAGCAAGATGTCAAAAGAAGCAATGGAACTGATTACATACATTACTGCAGGAGATGCTGATAAAGCATTTACAACAGAAGCATTATGTATCCCAGCGGATAAGAAGAATGCAGATTCTTGGCCAAAAGAATTAGATGGAGTAAAAGCAGGATTTGATGCAACGACTACATTCTATGATTGGGCAGCAGGCGCTGAGAACAACAACGATTTAACACCTGTATTAAAAGAAAATTCATTGAAATTAGCAGGCGGAGAATTAGATGCAGCAGCATTTGTAAAAGCAATGACTTCTGCAGCAGGTCAATAAAACAATAACTAAGATGTAAATATGGTGGCAGGGCGGTTTACGCTGCCACCATATTTTTCATAAAAGAGAAAAGGGGGTCGTTGAATGAAGAAGAATAAAGGAATGATTTTTGCATTTCTCGCTCCGGCCGTTCTGATTTTCCTCGTCGTATTTCTATATCCGATTATCCGGACAATTATGATGAGCTTTTATAAAATCGATGCGGTAACGGATACAAGGGATTTATGGACATTTGTAGGAATTGGAAATTATACGAAGCTATTTTCAACAGCAATTTTTAGAACAGCAATGTTTAATATTTTCAAGATTTGGTTTATTGGTGGATTAATTGTGATGACACTTTCGTTATTATTTGCAGTGATTATCACAAGTGGGATTCGCGGTAAAAGAGTATTTCGGGCGATTATTTATTTACCCAACATCGTAAGTGCAGTTGCACTTGCAACGATGTGGTTACAGTATGTATATAGTCCCAAGTTTGGTCTTTTGAAATCATTTTTTGATAGTATAGGGTTACATAGCATTGCGGCAACGCCATGGCTAGATACCAGCCATAAGTTTTGGGCATTGCTTTTGGCATATTGCTTCGGTATGGTCGGATATCATATGTTGATTTGGACCAGTGGAATTGAACGAATCAGCCCGGAACTTTATGAGGCGGCAACGATTGATGGAGCGAATAAAGTACAGCAATTTAGATTCATGACACTTCCCTTGCTCAAAGGTGTATTCAAAACCAATATCACTATGTGGTCAGTAAGTATTGCAGCATTCTTTGTTTGGTCTCAGCTATTTTCTACGGTAACGGCGGATAGGTCCACCATTGTGCCGGTTCAATACATGTATATGCAGACCTTTGGTGCAGGAAATGCAGTCACCGAAAGAAATGCAGGATACGGAGCAGCAATCGGCTTGATTTTATGTTTGTGTATTGTGGTGATATTTACCTTATGTAATAAACTGATTAAAGAAGATGACATAGAATTCTAGAAAGGGGGAGAGGTTATGAAAAAAGAAAGTATCAAAAACAGTGAAAAAAGGCATGAAAAGAAATATAGAGAAAAGCTAAACTGGAAAAAAGAACTGAAACTTGCTCCCGGATATATTATCATTCTTTTATGGGTTCTATTTACTTTTTTGCTTCTAGGCTGGATTGTTGCAGCCAGTTTATCCACAACGAAAGATATTTTTGCCGGTAATGCATTAAAATTTCCTACCGGACTTCATTTCGAAAATTATGTAACAGCATGGGGTGCGTCTAATGTAGCCACATTTTTCACTAACTCTTTGGTGTATTCATTGGTGTCTTGTACAGCTTTGATTGTGATTTGTGCACCGGCTGCTTATGTCCTTTCCCGTTTTAAATTTTTTGGGAATAAGGTGATACAGACAGGGCTTGTATCTGCAATGGGCGTTCCGATTACCATGATTGTACTTCCATTGTTTGGAATTGTAGCCAACATGGGGATTTTGAATAATATTGTCACTAGTAAGATTACACTGATTTTTCTGTATATCGGAATTAATATTCCTTATACAACGATCTTTTTGCTGACATTTTTCAGTAATATTTCTAAAACTTATGAAGAGGCGGCGGCGATAGACGGCTGTCCACCGATTAAGACCTTTTGGAAGATTATGTTTCCCATGGCGCAGTCGGGAATTATTACGGTGACTATTTTTAATTTCATTAATATATGGAATGAATATTTCTTGTCTTTGATTTTTGCAAATAGTGACAATCTTCGTCCGGTAGCGGTAGGACTTTATGGAATGCTTCAGTCTATGCAGTATACAGGAAACTGGTCCGGAATGTTCGCAGCAGTTATTATTGTATTTTTACCTACGTTCATACTGTACATATTCTTATCGGAAAAAATCATCGGTGGTGTTACCGGTGGAATTAAGGGATAGAGAAAGATATCACGCAAAAGAGACTGCCTTTCGGTAGTCTCTTTTGCAGTATCGGACGAAAATCACGTCTGATTGTGCAAAACAGAAATAAGATAAGATAAAGATTTTTGAAAAGGACTATACTATAATAGGGATAGAACAAAAGGCGATGTAGCAATCCAGTTTAAAAATAGGAGGAAAAGAGAATGAATAAACCGATTCTGATAATTATGGCAGCGGGAATGGGAAGCCGTTATGGAGGATTGAAACAAATTGATCCGGTGGATGAACAGGGACATATTCTGATGGATTTCTCAATTTATGATGCGAAAAGAGCAGGGTTTGAGAAATTGATTTTTATTATAAAAAGAGAAAATGAAGAAGCATTTAAAGAAGCAGTGGGTGACCGTATGGCACAGATTATGGATGTTTCCTATGCGTATCAGGAAATTACCAATATACCGGAAGGATATGAAGTGCCCCAGGGACGTACAAAGCCATGGGGAACAGCTCATGCAGTACTAAGCTGTATCGATCATGTAGATGGTCCATTTGCGGTGATTAATGCAGATGATTATTATGGAAGTCATGCATTCCAAGTGATTTATGATTATTTGTCCAGTCATAAAGACGATGATAAATACCGTTATACTATGGTGGGATATCAATTGGAGAACACCTTGACGGAAAATGGGCATGTGGCTCGAGGTGTCTGCGATATGAATGAAAAAGGCGAATTGGTTGGTATCCATGAGAGAACCCGTATTGAAAAGACGGAAACCGGTGCGTCCTATACAGAGGATGAAGGACAGACGTGGGTGGCACTTCCGGCAGGAACTGTAGTATCCATGAATATGTGGGGATTTAGTGCCAGTATCTTGGCGGAAATCAAAAGGGAATTCCCGGCATTTTTAGATGAGGGATTGCAGACGAACCCTATGAAATGTGAATACTTTTTACCAACAGTGGTAAGTAATCTATTACAGGCAGACCGTGCAACGGTATCTGTATTACAGTCGAAAGATAAATGGTATGGGGTAACTTATAAAGAAGATAAACCGGTGGTTATGGCCGCTATTCAGAAGATGAAAGAAGAGGGGCTTTATCCGAAGAACTTGTGGGGGGAAAAATAATGGAAAAACTAAAGACGGGCCAGTTAGATGAAGCCATTGGTCAATTTCAATTTGAGGGAATATTGGTGGATGATAAGCCATATGGAAGTGGACATATTAATGATACATTTTTACTTCAGTTTAAAATTGCCGAAATGGGAACTATTCGCGTAATCTTGCAGAGAATGAACAAAAGTATTTTTACAAAACCGGTAGAACTTATGGAAAATATTTTAGGGGTCACTTCTTATTTGCGGGAACAGATTATCAAACGGGGTGGAGATCCTGAAAGAGAAACATTAAATGTGATACGAACGGTAGATGAGAAACCATATTATCTGGATTCAGAGGGAGATTATTGGAGATCCTATAAATTTATCGAAGGTGCCACTTGCTATGACCAGGTAGAAAATCCGGATGATTTTTATCAAAGTGCAGTGGCCTTTGGTAATTTCCAGTGCTTGCTTGCGGACTATCCGGCACATACCTTGCATGAGACGATTAAAGGTTTTCATGACACCAAAGCTAGATTCAAAGTATTTCAAGCAGCAGTAGCTAAAGATGAATTTCATAGGGCTGCGTCTGTAAAAAAAGAGATTGCATTTGTACTGGCACATGAAGAGGTAGCCAATATATTCTCAGACTTACAGGCAGCGGGAGAAATTCCACTGCGAGTTACCCACAATGATACGAAGTTAAATAACATTATGATCGATGATAAAACGGGAAAAGGAATCTGTGCGATTGATTTGGATACGGTTATGCCGGGTCTTGCTATGAATGATTTTGGAGATTCCATACGTTTTGGTGCCAGCACAGCAACCGAGGATGAAAGAGATCTTGACAAAGTGTCTTGCGATATGGAACTATTTGAATTGTATACGAAGGGATATATTGAAGGCTGTGCCGGAAGATTGACCAATAAAGAAATCGAACTGATGCCTATGGGAGCAAAAGTAATGACGTTTGAGTGCGGAATGAGGTTTTTGACAGATTATCTGGAAGGGGATCATTATTTCAAGATTCATAGAGAGAATCAGAATCTGGATCGTTGCAGAACACAGTTTACATTGGTAGCAGATATGGAGAAAAAATGGGATACCATGCAGACCATTATAAAGAAGTATAGCTAAGGAGGAGTTAAAATGGCAATATTAGTAACCGGCGGAGCCGGCTATATCGGAAGTCACACTTGTATCGAACTGTTAACTGCGGGGTATGAGGTAGTGGTTGTGGATAACTTATGTAATTCTTGTAAGGAATCCTTAAACAGAGTAGAAGAAATTACAGGTAAAACAGTCAAATTTTATGAAGCAGATTTACTGGATGCAGATGCAATGAAAAATATTTTTGAGCAAGAGAAGATTGAGTCCGTCATCCATTTTGCAGGATTAAAGGCAGTGGGGGAGTCCGTAGTAAAACCACTGGAATATTATTACAATAACATCGCAGGAACCTTAGTACTTTGCGATGCTATGAGAAATGCAGGAGTGAAGAATATCGTATTTAGTTCTTCGGCAACGGTATATGGGGACCCGGCATTTGTTCCGATTACGGAAGATTGTCCAAAGGGAGAGGTGACCAACCCATACGGCCGTACAAAGTCTATGCTAGAGCAGATATTGACCGACCTGCACACTGCAGATCCGGAATGGAATGTAGTGCTGCTTCGCTACTTTAATCCAATTGGAGCTCATAAGAGTGGAAAAATTGGAGAAAATCCAAAAGGAATTCCCAATAATCTACTTCCTTATATCGCACAGGTGGCAGTGGGGAAACTTACTTGTTTAGGTGTATTTGGAGATGATTATAACACGGTGGATGGAACCGGGGTGCGGGATTACATTCATGTGGTAGACTTGGCACTTGGCCATGTAAAGGCAATTAAGAAGTTACAAGATAAAGAGGGTGTATCTATCTATAATTTAGGCACCGGAAATGGATATTCGGTACTGCAGATTTTGCATGCATTTGAAAAAGCGTGTGGAAAAACACTTCCATATGAAATCAAACCAAGACGTGCGGGAGACATTGCAACGTGCTATGCAGACCCTGCAAAAGCCAAAAAAGAGCTGGGCTGGGAAGCAGTAAGAGAGCTGGACGAGATGTGTGAAGACTCTTGGAGATGGCAGTCAAACAATCCAAACGGATATGTAAAATAAGCGGATGTTGAGATGATTTAGGGATTCTTCGGTAGGGTGTGCAAATCGAAGAATCCCTTTTTGCTTTTAAAATATTCAAAATAGTGATATAATGATTTTATCTGCAACTAAGAAGCTTAGAGGTATGAATCATGAAGAAAAAAGAAAATGTACGGTTAAAAGGGCAATTGAAACTATATATGCAATGGCCGGCAATAATGACAATTTTACTGATAGCAATGAACGTTTGGATCTATATGCTAGACAGAAGAGCCGGGTTTTTGATGACCGGGTTTATTATAGTTTATGCAGTGATTGTTGGGATATTATATTTTTATAATAAGTCACTGATTCTTGCGGATTTAGTAGAATTTGCCGCCCAGTATGGGGTGGTACAAAATACGCTGTTAAAAGAATTGGCAGTTCCTTATGCAATTCTTTTGGATGATGGGAAATTAATCTGGATCAATGACCAGTTTATGGACATATTAGGTGGAGCATTGAAAACGGATACGTATTTAAGCAAGTATATTCCGGAACTGAACCGAAGTGTATTTCCGAAGAATGAAAATGAAACAGTAGAGATTGATGTCTGGTATCACGACCGAGATTATAAGGCAGAGTTATGCAGAGTTTCGGTAGAAGGGTTTAGTGAAACAGAGCAATTGCTGGAGCTTCCGGAAGAAAAAGAATATTTTGTAGCCATTTATTTGAAAGATGTGACAGAACTCAATGCCTGTATCCAAGAGAATGAAGGGCAAAAACTGGCATCCGGGCTGATTTATATTGACAATTACGATGAAATCATGGAAAGCGTGGAAGAAGTTCGTCAATCCCTACTGGTAGCACTGATTGACCGGAAAGTAAATCAGTATATTGGAAAAGTAGAGGGAATTGTCAAAAAGCTGGAGAAAGATAAATATTTTATTGTCATTCGGAAATCGGCTTTTCATAGAATTGAGGAAGACCGTTTTTCATTGTTAGAAGATGTAAAGAGTATTAATATTGGAAATAATACACCTGCGACTTTGAGTATTGGAATTGGTATTGGGGCGGATACGTATGCCCAAAGTTACAACTATACCCGGGTAGCTATTGACCTTGCTCTTGCAAGGGGTGGCGATCAAGCAGTTGTCAAGGAAAAAGAGGATATCACCTATTATGGCGGGAAACGAGAGCAGACGGCTAAGAATACCCGTGTCAAGGCAAGAGTAAAGGCGGAAGCACTTCGGGAGTTTATTATTGCAAAAGATCAAATTATTGTCATGGGACATAAAATTGGAGACGTGGATTCACTAGGAGCGTCCATTGGTATTTACCGTGCAGCTACAGCACTGGAAAAACCGACCCATATTGTTTTGAATGACATTACGTCATCGGTTCGCCCGTTATATGAGTCCTTTATGAAAGACCCGGCATATCCGTCGGATTTATTCGTTACATCAGATAGGGTAGAACATTTGGTAACAGAGAATACTATGGTCATTGTGGTAGATACAAATAAACCGCAGCTGACAGAATGTGAACGTTTACTGAGCATGGGTGTAACAGTGGCGGTTCTAGATCACCATCGCCAGAGCAGCAATGTAATAGAGAATGCAGTGTTATCTTATATTGAGCCCTATGCTTCCTCTACTTGTGAGATGGTAGCAGAGCTGTTACAGTATATTGTAGAAGATGTTAAGATTTCGGGACTAGAAGCCAACAGTATGTATGCGGGAATTATGATTGATACGAATAACTTCATGAATCGTACTGGAGTGAGAACCTTTGAGGCAGCGGCATTTTTGCGAAGATGCGGGGCGGATATTACGTATATTCGGAAAATGTTTCGCGAGAACATTGACAGTTATCGTGCAAAAGCGAAAATTGTCAGCAATGCAAAAGTGTATTTAGATGAATACGTGATTGCAACCTGCGAGAATGAAAAGATTGATAGTCCCACGATTATGGGAGCGCAGGCGGCGAACGAATTACTGAGTATTGAAGGAATCAAAGCATCTTTTGTGCTTACAAAATATAATGGTAAAATTTATGTAAGTGCCCGTGCGATTGATGAGGTCAATGTGCAGATTATTATGGAACGTCTTGGTGGTGGTGGACATCTGAACACGGCGGGAACCCAGTTCGAGCATATGAATATGGAAGAAGCAGTGGAATTAATTAAGCAGATGTTAAGAGATATGATAGAAGAAGGAGATATTTAAAATGAAAATAATATTATTGGAAGATGTAAAATCCTTAGGGAAAAAAGGTCAGTTGTTAGAGGTCAATGATGGTTATGCCAGAAACTTTATCTTGAAAAAGAAATTGGGCATGGAAGCTACCGGAAAAAATATGAATGATTTAAAATTAAAAAAGGCAAATGAAGAACGGATTGCCAAAGAACAGTTGGAAGAAGCGAAGGTTCTGGCGAAAAATTTAGAGGCAGGACAAGTGCAGCTTTCCATGAAAACAGGAGAAGGTGGTAAGACCTTTGGAGCTGTTTCTTCCAAAGAAATTGCTACGGCAGTGGCAGAACAGCTAGGATACGATGTAGACAAAAAGAAAATACAATTGAAAGAAACGATTAAAACATTAGGGACACATGTGGTTCCCATTAAAGTGCATAAAGATGTGGTGGCAGAAGTGAAAGTAGTGGTAACGGAGGCGTAGGAGGAATGTAGTTATGGATGAAGCGCTCATTAAAAGAGTGTTACCCCACAGTATCGAAGCAGAGCAGTCTGTGGTAGGTGCGATGCTAATGGATAAAGACGCTATTACGGTTGCAATGGAAATTATTATTGGAGAAGATTTTTATCAGACCGCTTATGGAGTGATCTTTGATGCAATTGTGGAGCTGTACAATGAGGGGAAACCAGTAGATTTAGTTACACTACAGGAACGATTAAAAGAAAAAGATGTTCCATCGGAAATTAGTAGTTTGGAATTTGTAAGAGACCTGGTGTCGGCAGTTCCAACTTCAGCAAATATTAAATATTATGCAGAGATTGTGAGTGAAAAATCAATTCTGCGCAAGTTGATTCGAATCAATGAAGAAATCGCCAATACTTGTTATCTGGCCAAAGAACCTTTGGAAGCCATTTTAGACCAAACGGAAAAACGTGTGTTTGAAGTGGTTCAAAAAAGGAATACAGGTAATTTTGTGCCGATTAAGCAAGTGGTATTAAATGCACTTGAAAAAATTGAAAAAGCATCCAAAAACAAAGGGTCGGTAACGGGAATTCCAACCGGATTTATTGATTTGGATTATAAAATGTCAGGACTTCAGCCTTCGGATTTGATTTTGATTGCGGCGAGACCGTCTATGGGAAAGACTGCATTTGTGTTAAACATTGCACAAAATGTAGCCTTTCGTTCCGAAAAAGCAGTGGCGGTGTTTAGTCTGGAGATGTCAAAGGAACAGTTGGTGAATCGTCTGTTTTCCTTAGAATCCCAGGTGGATTCACAGTCACTTCGTACGGGTAATTTAAAGGATGAAGAGTGGGAAAAACTAATAGAAGGTGCTGGTACCGTAGGGAAATCGAATTTAATCATCGATGACACACCGGGAATTTCTATTTCTGAGTTGCGCTCAAAATGCAGAAAATATAAATTGGAGTTCAATTTAGACTTGATTATTATTGATTATTTACAATTGATGAGCGGACGTGCCGGTGGAAGTGAATCCAGGCAGCAGGAGATATCTGAAATTTCCCGGTCCCTAAAGGGGCTGGCAAGAGAGCTAAGCGTGCCGGTGATTGCCCTATCACAGCTAAGCCGTGCAGTAGAACAGCGCCCGGAACATCGTCCTATGCTTTCAGACCTTCGGGAATCGGGAGCAATTGAGCAGGATGCCGATGTGGTGATGTTTATTTACCGGGATGATTACTATAACAAGGACACGGAGCATCCGAACCAGGCAGAAATTATTATAGCCAAACAAAGAAACGGTCCCATTGGAACGGTGAATCTGACCTGGTTGCCAAACTATACAAAATTTGCGAATTCCATACGACAGGAGTAGATTGGTATCCGGTATGCACAGGAAGCCATTTGACGCATATAATAAACTAGAATATTTGTGGAAGATGGGATGTGTATGAAGAATGGATGAGCGATTACCTTACTATATGGCCTATCCAATGTCGCTGCATTATGACGACGAACGGATTGAAAGACGCGATTTTGACTATATGAAAAGTCTGTATCCGGAAATGGCAAAGAAGATATTACCTTATGTGGAAATGGAATGCGATCGGATGGAATATGAAGGAAGTATGCTTTACGATGAATATCCGGATCAACTTCAGTTACGAATGATGTGCAGCCGCATTGACCGAAAGGTAAATGTGGAACAAAGTAGTTTTGTCAGGGACCTTATTGCGGTGATTGTTTATCAAGAATCATACAAAAGACGATGTGA
Source organism: Lachnospiraceae bacterium (assembly GCA_036666555.1). Classification (GTDB taxonomy): domain Bacteria; phylum Bacillota; class Clostridia; order Lachnospirales; family Lachnospiraceae; genus UMGS1251. Next base: position 19,757 of record JAVWVS010000024.1, read on the forward strand.
TTACAGAAGAAGTAGGCATAAGTTCTATTAGGGAAAAAGTATTTACTTCCCAGAGAGACTGTGATAAAATACATAAGAATATTGGGAAGTAGCATAAAGTGAAGGAAAAGAAGAGCGTGAATAATATAATTTTAATCGGAATGCCGGCAGTGGGCAAGAGTACCATTGGTGTTGTAGTGGCAAAAAGATTGGGTTTTGAATTTGTCGATACAGATTTATTGATTCAAAAACAAGAAGAGTGTTTATTGAAAGAGATTATTAAACAAAGAGGAATCGAAGGGTTTCTGGCAGTAGAGAATCAAGTGAATCGAGATTTAGATATGGAACATGCAGTAATTGCACCGGGGGGTAGCGTTGTGTATTGTTCCGAAGCCATGGAGCATTATAAAAAAATAGGAATGGTGGTATATTTAAAGGCGCCTTTTGAGATAATAGAAAAAAGGATTACGGATATGCAAGATAGGGGCGTTGTGTTGCAGGATGGACAGACGCTTCGGATGTTATATGATGAGCGGGAGAAGTTGTTTGAGAAGTATGAAGATGTAACGATAGAAGAGGAATCCTCTTTGGAAAAAACAATTGAAAAAGTACTGGAGATCATGAACAAAGAGGTACTAAAAAACGACTTGATAAATCAATAGCATAATAGATGAAAAATTAAATAATCGAGGTGCAAAATGGAGCAATATATAATAAAAGGTGGAACCCCGTTAGTGGGAGAAGTAGAGATTGGCGGAGCAAAGAATGCGGCATTGGCGATTCTGGCAGCAGCAATTATGACAGATGAGACAGTGACTATTGAGAATTTACCAGATGTAAATGATATTAATGTATTATTGGAAGCAATGGAAGGTATTGGAGCAGTTATTCAGAGAATAGATAGACACACCGTACGTATTAACGGATCTGCGGTAGGTGTATTTAGTATAGACTATGATTATATAAAGAAAATCAGAGCTTCCTATTACTTATTGGGAGCGTTGCTGGGGAAATATAAAAAAGCAGAAGTGGCACTTCCCGGTGGATGTAATATCGGAAGCAGACCAATCGACCAGCATTTAAAAGGATTTCGTGCGTTGGGTGCGGAAGTTGATATTGAACATGGAAAGATTATTGCAGAAGCGGAAAAATTATCGGGCACCCATTTGTATTTTGATGTGGTAACGGTTGGTGCTACGATTAATGTGATGATGGCGGCAGCATTGGCAGAAGGAACCACGATTCTGGAGAATGTGGCAAAGGAGCCACATGTGGTTGATGTAGCGAACTTCTTAAATAGTATGGGAGCGAATATTAAAGGAGCCGGTACGGATGTGATTAAAATCCGTGGCGTACAAAAGCTTCACAAGACGGAGTATTCCATTATTCCGGATCAGATTGAAGCGGGTACATTTATGATGGCAGCGGCAGCAACCAAGGGTGACATTACTGTACTGAATGTGATTCCCAAGCATTTGGAATCCATTATTTCAAAATTGGTTGAAATTGGCTGTGAAATAGAAGAATTTGATGATGCTGTCCGAGTGGTTGCCAAGAAAAGATTGAAACATACACAGGTGAAAACACTTCCATATCCGGGATTCCCTACAGATATGCAGCCACAGATTGGAATTACACTGGCTTTAAGTGAAGGGACAAGTACCATCACAGAAAGTATCTTTGAAAATCGATTCAAATATTTAGATGAGCTTGCCAGAATGGGAGCAAATGTAAAGATAGAAGGTAATTCCGCTACCATAGAAGGGGTAAAAGAATTCTCGGGAGCGAGAGTGAGTGCACCGGATCTTCGGGCAGGAGCAGCACTGGTCATTGCAGGGCTTGCCACAGATGGAATCACTATTGTAGATGATATTATTTATATTCAGCGTGGATATGAACATTTTGAAAAGAAATTACAGGGCTTAGGAGCACTGATTGAACGCGTATCCAGTGAAAAAGATATTCGTAAATTTCAATTAAAAGTAAGTTAAGCAGGCGGATAAACGTAAAAGGCATATCAAGAGGATGTGTCTTTTTTCGATGAAGGAAAGATCCGATGAGGGAGCAACGTAAATGGAACGGGAAAAAAAGCGGTATATGATTTTAATAGCAGCTACTCTTGTTAATTTTGTTCATGGGAATCCTTACATATGGACGGTATTTCAGCCATACGTAAGGGCTGAATATGGACTGGACGTAGCAGCATCCAGCCAGCCTTTTACTCTGATTATTGGGACTTTTGCGGTGGGGAATATACTGGGTGGATTCTTACAGCATAAACGGGGCTCAAGAACAGCCATATTTATTGGAAGTGCGTTGATGTGTAGTGGATTTTTGCTGGCGGCAATGGCACCTATCCATATGCCATTTTTTATTTCCATAGGATACGGAATTCTGGGCGGTGTGGGGTCCGGTTGCGCTTTTAGCGTATTGGTGGCAGTTCCCCAAGCATGGTTCCCTGACAAAAGGGGCTTGGTTACCGGAATTACGATTGGCATTGTAGGAGTCTCGGGGGTAATTATGAATCCGCTGTGTGATGTACTTTTGGCGCGGTATGGGTTTCGTATTTCTATGCTAGTGGTTACCGCATTTTATGCCCTGCTGAGTTTTACCGGGCTGTGGTTTGTGATAGAACCATCTCAGAAATCAGAACTCCCGGTATCAGAAGAGCGCATTGTACCAAAGCATGCTTACACGACGAAAGAGATGCTCCATACAAAAACATACTATATCATTAGCATTTCTATGGCACTGGCAGTACCGGCCTATGTCCTTGTGAATCCACTTATGAAATCCCTTGGAATGGAACGTGGATTAACGAATACTGCAGCTCTTGCCGGGGTATTAATTGCTTCCGTTGGCAATATTCTAGGAAGATTTCTGGCACCTTGGCTTTCGGATATGATTGGACGGAAAAAAGTGCTGTTAGGACTCTATGTGATTGCCATGTGTTCTGTAATCGGAATTGCATTTGCCGAAGGAGCTTTGTTTATTTTATTGATTTCGTTGGAATCTATGACTTATGGAGGTTTTGTAGGGGTCTACCCAGTTGTGACCTCTGACTATTTTGGAATGAAATATCAAGGAATGAACTTTGGGGTGGTGATGATCGGATATGGACTCATGTCAGTTTTCTGTCCGTATCTAATCAAAATGGTGGAAAAAACTTCCTACGGGACAGATCTTTCTTTTGTGATTGCCGGAATACTGTGCGGAATCGGCATTTTATTCACATTAAAGATTCAAGAAAACAAGAAAAATGAAGGGGAAGTCTCTTGACAATTTTCGGCAAAGAGTATATTGTAAAATACGTAGCAAAATAAAAACTAAATATCAGACTTTCTCTTATTCAGAGTGGTGGAGGTACAAAGGACCTGTGAAGCCACGGCAACCCCAACAAGGAAGGTGCCAACCTGAGCGAGCAATCGAACAATAAGAGGATTGATTTATGAATATATAAACAGTCCGCTTTTGTGGGCTGTTTTTTTGTATAAAAAGACAGCTTGCCAAGAGAAAGAGGAAAGGAAAGTACAAATGGAAAAATTATTATTTACATCAGAGTCAGTAACAGAGGGACATCCGGATAAAATGTGTGACCAGATTTCGGATGCGATTTTAGATGCACTTTTAGAGCAGGATCCGATGAGCCGCGTGGCTTGTGAAACGGCAGTTACCACGGGATTGGTACTGGTGATGGGGGAAATTACTACCAATGCTTACGTGGATATGCAAAAAATTGTGCGTGAAACCGTAAGAGATATTGGGTATGATCGTGCAAAATATGGATTTGATGCAGAAACCTGTGGCGTGTTGACTACGATTGATGAACAGTCTGCGGACATTGCATTGGGAGTAGATAAGGCATTCGAGGCAAAAGAAAACAAAATGTCAGAAGAAGAAATAGAGGCAATTGGTGCAGGAGATCAGGGCATGATGTTTGGGTATGCATCCAATGAAACGCCGGAATATATGCCTTATCCCATTGCACTGGCACATAAAATGGCAAGACGTTTGAGCGAAATTAGAAAAGATGGAACATTACCCTATTTGCGCCCAGATGGGAAAACGCAGGTAACGGTGGAATATGATGAAAATGGTACACCGGTACGGTTGGAAGCGGTAGTTTTATCTACGCAGCATGATCCGGATGTGACACAGGAACAGATTCACAAAGATATTAAAAAATATGTGTTTGATGAAGTACTTCCTGAACATATGGTGGATCAAGAGACCAAACTTTTCATCAATCCTACGGGACGCTTTGTCATCGGTGGACCTCATGGGGACAGCGGACTGACCGGACGAAAGATTATTGTGGATACTTATGGTGGCACAGCCCGCCATGGCGGTGGAGCATTTTCCGGGAAAGACTGCACTAAAGTAGACCGTTCGGCGGCATATGCAGCCCGTTATGTGGCAAAAAATATTGTGGCTGCGGGAATTGCTGAGAAATGTGAAATTCAGTTATCTTACGCTATTGGAGTGGCACAGCCCACTTCCATTATGGTGGATACATTTGGCACCGGAAAGCTTACAGAAGAGCAGTTAGTGAATGTCATTCGTGAAAACTTTGATTTGCGTCCGGCGGGCATTATTAAAATGTTGGATCTGAGAAGACCCATTTATAAGCAAGTGGCGGCATATGGACATTTTGGTAGAAATGATCTGGATTTGCCTTGGGAAAAATTAGATAAAGCAGAAATATTGCAAAAATATCTATAAGGATAAGGAGTAAAAGTTGGAATGACCAACCTTTACTCCTTATTTCACTTTACAAAAATTTTATAAATGTTTACAAGCTGTTTGCTGTTCCCATTGTGGTTCCGTGGTATACTATACCAAATGGCTGAAAGGATGTGGAATCGTGAAGCTAAAGACCAGATTAACGATTGCATTTTTAACGGTACTGGTGTTGCCGATTATGTTAAGTGCGGTTGCTATCTACGCATTTGGGCAATATCAGATACGATCAATTGAAAAAACATATGGGATATCAGGGACCACTTATAAATCTTTTTCGAATTCGATTATGGTATTGAATCGGTTGACAGAGAAGCCTTACCATGAATTGGCCGGTGTGGCTATGGAAGAAAATTCTAAATTAGAAGACGCGACCTATCTTTCCCAGTTTAATAAAAAATTGAAAAATAAAAGTTCTTATTTGGTCGTACGTAAAAATCATACCATTGTCTATTTAGGAACCGAAGAGAATCATGCAGAGGATGTACTTGGTCAATTACCACTTTATGAAGACTTTGATCCGGCTTCCAATAGCGGGGTATATTTAGGCGGTGATTCTCCGGCACTAGTAAAGCAGGCTGATTTCCTATATCGGGATGGTGGAAAAGGAAGTGCATTTATTGTAACCGATGTGAGTGAGGTAATGCCGGAAGTGCGGGCATTTCTTGTGGACATTATGCTTGCGATGGTGGTGATATTGGCTTTTACAGCGGCACTTTTAATTCTCTGGATATACAAAGGAGTAGCAGGTCCCTTAAGTAGGATGCAGATTGCCACGCAGAATATTAAAGATGGGAATCTGGATTATGAGCTGGAAGTGGAAACCGATGATGAAATTGGACAGCTTTGCATGGATTTTGAAGAAATGCGCTTACGTTTAAAAGCGAATGCAGGGGAGAAATTAAAATCGGATCGGGATAATAAAGAATTGATCAGTAATATTTCTCATGATTTAAAAACGCCAATTACCGCTATTAAAGGGTATGCAGAAGGAATTATCGATGGTGTAGCGGCTACGCCCGAGAAAACAGATAAGTATATTCGAACGATTTATAATAAAGCGGACGAGATGAATACACTGGTAAATGAGTTGACCTTATATTCCAAGATTGATACCAATCGGATTCCGTATAACTTCAACACCTTATCGGTAGGAGCATATTTTGATGATTGTGCAGAAGACCTCTCCTTGGAATTAGAGGCGAAAGGCGTGGAGTTTGGATACTTCAATTATGTGAATAAAGAAGTGGAGATCATTGCAGATGCGGAGCAGGTGAAGCGAGTCATTAATAATATTGTGACCAACTCTTTAAAATATATGGACAAAGAAAAGGCATTGATTAATTTACGAGTGAAGGATGTGGGCGATTTTATTCAAGTAGAATTAGAGGACAATGGAAAGGGAATCGGAGCCAAAGATTTACCCAACATTTTTGATCGGTTTTACCGCACGGATGCATCTAGAAATTCAGCGATGGGTGGAAGTGGCATTGGGCTATCCATTGTAAAAAAAGTAATTGAAGAACATGGTGGAAAAATATGGGCAACCAGTCGAGAGGGAACGGGTACAGTAATGTATTTCGTCCTTAGAAAATATGAGGAGGTACCGGCAAATGAGTGAACGAATATTAATTATAGAAGATGAGGAAGCAATTGCGGATTTAGAAAAGGACTATTTAGAATTAAGTGGATTCGAGGTGGAAGTTGCCAATGACGGAGAGACTGGTCTAAAGAAAGCGCTGACAGAGGATTATGACTTGTTTATTTTAGATCTTATGCTTCCGGGCGTGGATGGATTTGAAATTTGTAAACAGATTCGAAAAAATAAAAATACGCCTGTCTTAATGGTGTCTGCCAAAAAAGACGACATTGATAAGATTCGAGGTCTTGGTCTGGGAGCAGATGATTATATTACCAAACCATTTAGTCCGAGTGAGATGGTGGCAAGAGTGAAGGCACATTTGGCAAGATATAACCGTTTGATTGGAAGTGCTGCAGAGGAAAATAAAATCGTAGAAATCCGAGGATTGAAAATTGATACAACCGCACGCCGGGTGTGGATTAATGGGGAGGAAAAAACATTTACCACAAAAGAATTTGATCTTTTAACATTCCTTGCAAGTCACCCCAACCATGTGTATACGAAAGATGAACTATTTAGCGAAATCTGGGATATGGAATCCATCGGAGATATTGCCACAGTTACGGTGCATATTAAAAAAATTCGTGAAAAAGTAGAATACGACACTTCTAATCCCCAATATATTGAGACCATATGGGGAGTGGGATATCGCTTTAAGATGTAAAACGTAGTGAAAAGACCTTTCGAGGTCTTTTTTAATTGGGGGAATTATGGTAGTATGGTAGGAATAGAAGGCAATCAGAGATAAAGTTTGTGAGGGATTAAGGACGTGAAAAGAAAAGAGAAAGAACTAAATATTAGATTGAATACCATGCAGTTGCTGGCACTTGGATTTATGGGAACGATTCTCGTAGGAGGAGTTCTGCTGTGGCTTCCTATCTGCAATACAAAACCAATTGCATTTATTGATGCATTGTTTGCATCTACTACGGCAGTTTGTGTAACCGGATTGGTGACAGTGACACCTGCAGTGCAATTTACACTTTTGGGAAAGATAATCCTGTTGATACTGATCCAGATAGGTGGTCTCGGTGTCATTGCCTGTATGATTATGTTTTTTGTGTTAATCCGAAAAAGAATTACAATGAAGCAACGGGTCATTATTCAAGAGGCCTACAATATGGACACCTTGTCAGGAATGGTGAAATTGGTCATTCGGGTGTTAAAAGGGACAATGGTAGTAGAGGGAATTGGAGCAGTGTTATTTTCCTTTCAGTTTATCCCTCAGTTTGGCGTAGCACGGGGCATATGGTATTCCGTTTTTCATTCGATTTCTGCATTTTGTAATGCGGGAATTGATATTATAGGGGTAAGCAGTTTTATGGGATATGCAGTGAATCCATTGATGAATCTGACCACTATGATGCTGATTGTGATGGGTGGAATTGGTTTTACCGTGTGGAAAGATGTGGGAGATCGTGCCAAAGATGTATGGAAAAGAAATAATACACCGGGAATGGCTTTCCGAAAATTATCATTGCATTCGAAAATTGCAATTACGACTACCGTAGTCTTGATTGTAGGAGGAACGCTTTTGATTTTTGCACTGGAGTACACCAATACGAAAACCATTGGAAACATGAGTTTGGGACAGAAGATTATGGCTTCGGCATTTCATTCCGTATCTACAAGAACAGCCGGATTTGCTACGGTATCTCAGAGTGGATTTCATGAAGGTACGAAATTTATCACTTGTATTTTGATGTTTATCGGAGGTTCTCCCGGAGGAACGGCAGGTGGTATTAAGACAACCACAATGGCTATGTTATTTCTTGCCAGCCTTACCACCATTCATGGCGGAAATGATGTGGAATGTTATGGAAGGAAGATTTCCAGAGGTAACATTCGAACTGGATTGACTGTGATATTGGTAGCACTTTCTTTTTTGGGCATTGGGACCTTGCTGGTAACTATTTTCGAAGGAGATATTGATTTTTTAAGAGTGCTGTATGAAACCACCTCGGCAATTGGTACGGTTGGGCTTAGCGCAGATTTAACGCCAACTCTTTGTTCCGCCAGCAAGATGGTCATTATTTTGTTGATGTACATTGGTAGAATTGGACCGGTTACTATGGCACTGGCTTTTGGTGGAAAGAAAAATGCACGAGATAAGATCCGGGAATTACCGGAAAGAAACATCATGGTTGGATAGGAGAGGGACAGATGAAAAAACAATATGCAGTATTTGGACTAGGTAATTTTGGGAGTAGCGTAGCTTTAAAGTTACAGGCATTAGGGTGTGATGTAGTCGTAGTAGATAGTTCCATGGAAAAAATAAATGATATTGCGGATGAAGTATCCTATGCGATTAAGGCGGATATTGAAGAACCGGATGTGATGAAATCATTGGGTGCGCGAAATTTGGACGGGGCTATTGTGGCAATTTCCGATCACATGGAAGCCAGTATTATGGCAACGATTATGGCCAAAGAACTAGGAATTCCTTACGTAATCGCTAAAGCAAAAAGTGAGCTTCATGCAAAGATTCTAAAAAAAGTAGGAGCAGATACCATTGTCTATCCGGAAAAAGAAATGGGCAATAAAATTGCGAAAAGCTTAGTATCTACGAATTTTGCGGATTGGATTGAGTTGTCTCCGGATTACAGTTTAGTGGAGATGAAGATTCCAAAGGCATGGACCGGAAAAAGTCTTATTGAATTAAATGTGCGTGAACAATATGGTATGAATGTGGTTGGCATTGTAGAAGGAGATAAGACGGAGGTAACTATTAATCCGAAGAAACCGCTTCCCGAGAATTGCAAGGTGATTTTAATCGGAGAAGACAGTCAATTAAAAAATCTGAAAAGTGAGTAAAAGACAATGATTACAAGTACAAGCAATCCACAGGTGAAATGGCTTTTACAGCTACAAAAGAAGAGTAAAGTAAGGAATGAGGAAGGCGTATTTATAGTAGAAGGAATACGAATGTTTCAGGAATTGCCGAAAGAGCGAGTAGAGAAAGTATACTTGTCCGAATCATTCTTTTTAAAGAAAAAAGGAGAATGGGAACCGGGGCATCCAACTCCGGAGATTCTTTCCGATCATGTCTTTGATTATGTGTCAGATACCAAGACACCGCAGGGAATCTTATGCGTGGTGAGACGTAAGGGCTATACGATAGAGGATTTACAAAGAGAAAAGGAACCATTCTTACTGGTACTGGATCAGATACAAGACCCGGGCAACCTAGGGACAATCTTGCGAACGGCAGAGGGAGCCGGTGTCAACGGAATTGTCATGAGTTCGGATTGTGCAGATATTTATAATCCTAAGACAATCCGCTCCACCATGGGTTCCATATACCGTATGCCGGTGGTGGTGACCAGTGATTTGTGTACTGCCATTGGGACATTAAAGAAGAGTGGTGTGCGTATATATGCGGCACATTTGGAAGGGAAACATACATACGACCAGGAAGATTACCGAAGGGGATGCGGATTTCTAATTGGAAATGAGGGAAATGGACTTCGTGAAGAAATTGCTGCACAGGCAGATGAATGGGTGCGAATTCCTATGCATGGACAGGTGGAATCCTTAAATGTAGCGATTGCATCTTCAGTGCTAATGTTTGAAGTATGCAGACAGAGAAGATCCTAATATGATATCAAAAGGGAGTCATGGAAATTTTCCATGGTTCCCTTTTTCCCATCATATACCAAGGGTGAAAAGTTGACAGAAAAAAAGAATCGTGATATCCTAACAAAGTACTAAACGTAACAATTCTGTAACAAGTTGTAATAATTATGAATTATTTGCGTATACTATTAGTAACAAATAATTGCTTGCAGGATGAAAACGAATAGGAAGTGTAGGAGGTATTTAATCATGAGGGAATTAACGAAAAGAGTTTTAGCAGCGACGATGGTCTTGACCTGTACTGTAACTATGGCGGGATTTGGCAGCCGGGCGGCAACAGCAGTGGCACCATCGGATACCAAACTGGTAGAACACATCAAAAATAAAGAGAGCATATCACCCCTGGAAGAAACTTGGGGGACCATTCCGGCAGCGGCTGCAGTAGCAGCGGATACACAGCAGTGGTATGGGAAAGCATTGGCGAATACAGATGGGGAAGCAGATGTATTGGCAGAAGCCACTGAGGGGAGCTCGGTGGTCGGAAAGTTGTATCGAAATACATTGGTGTCTGTGGAAGAAAAAGGGACACAGTGGTCTCGGATTGCATCTGCAGCCGTAAACGGATATGTAAAAAACGAAATGCTGGTATTTGGAAAAGATGCAGTGGAGCGGGCAAAGATTGTGTGTCCGGAAGGAGCAGTATCCAATGGGAAAACGGTGGAAGAATTAGCAGCAGAAGAAGCCATGAGACGGGAAGAGGCAGCTAGACAGGTGGCAGAAGCAGAGAAGCAGGAAGCAACCAAGGCGGCAGTGAAAACCAGACCTTCGGTTTCGGCATCTACGGATGAACAGACGCTATTAGCAGCATTGATCTTCTGCGAAGCAGGGAATCAACCCTATGAAGGCCAGGTGGCAGTGGGAGCGGTCATTATGAACCGTGTAAGAAGTGGCGAATTTGCCAATACCATTACAGGAGTCATCTATGAGGCCGGACAGTTTGGCCCAGCCATTACCGGAAAACTGGATCGGGTGATGGCAAATGGAAGCTATACCGATGCATCGATATCGGCAGCAGCAGATGCGTTAGCGGGAGCCAATCCAATTGGAAGTGCATTGTATTTTGGAAATGGGAATTATGGGCAATTAATTGGAGACCATTATTTTCATTAGAAGTAAAAAGGGAGTATGGAACGATAGAATCAAAAAACGAGAGAAATGTAGGGGAAAATTGCATTTCTCTTGTTTTTTTGTATATTGAACAAATGCAGGAAGAATGTTATTATGTAAGGAAGTAAAAAGGACGGAATAATTAGGAGGTACAAAATGGACTTAGAAGGACGTAGCTTTTTAACACTCAAAGACTTTACGGCACAAGAAATAGAATATATGGTTGATTTGGCAGCGACATTGAAAGAAAAAAAGAAAAAGGGAATACAAGTAGACGTACTTCGAGGGAAAAATGTGGCTTTGATTTTTGAAAAGACAAGTACAAGAACCAGGTGCTCCTTTGAAGTGGCAGCACATGATCTGGGCATGGGAACGACCTATTTAGATCCGGCAGGTTCTCAGATTGGGAAAAAAGAAAGTATTGCAGATACGGCAAGAGTGCTGGGGCGGATGTATGAGGGAATTGAATACCGTGGCTATGGTCAAGAAATCGTAGAAGACTTGTCCAAATATGCTGGGGTTCCCGTTTGGAATGGATTGACCAATGAATATCATCCCACACAGATGCTGGCAGACCTTTTGACAGTGAAAGAACGGCTGGGACATTTTCAAGGTGTGAAATTAGTCTATATGGGAGATGCAAGGTACAACATGGGTAATTCTCTTATGATTGCCTGTGCGAAGATGGGGATGCACTTTGTAGCTTGTGCACCGAAAAAATATTTCCCAAATCCGGAGCTGATTCAGACTTGTCAGGCATATGCGAAAGAATCCGGAGCTACCCTTTCTTTTGTGGAAGATGTGAAAGAAGGAACCAAGGGGGCAGATGTTATCTATACAGACGTATGGGTATCGATGGGAGAACCGGACAAGGTATGGGAAGAACGCATTCGGGAACTGACCCCTTATAAAGTGACGATGGATGTTATGAAAAATGCAGGAGAGCAGTCTCTCTTTTTACATTGTCTGCCGGCATATCATGACTTAAAGACAAAGATTGGAAACGAAATGTGCAGTCGATACCATTTGACGGAATTAGAAGTGACAGAGGAAGTGTTTGAATCTCACCACTCCGTGGTGTTTGAAGAGGCAGAGAATCGTATGCACACCATTAAAGCGGTGATGGCAGCTACCTTAGGAGCAAAATTTCAATGAAAACAGAAATCTTAAAATTACTTCGGGAACATGACGGCTATGTATCCGGACAAGAAATATGCCAGCAGTTTCAAGTGTCTCGAACGGCAGTCTGGAAGGTCATCAATCAATTAAAAGAAGATGGGTATCAGATTGAAGCGGTACGCAATAAAGGATATTGCATTACCAAATGTCCGGATGTCTTATCGAAAGAAGAGTTAGAAAGTCTGATGGATACCCAATGGGCAGGAAAATCCATTGTTTACTATGAAACTACGGATTCTACCAATGTCAGAGCAAAGCGATTGGCGGAAGAAGGGGCAGAGCACGGTATGCTGGTCGTGGCGGACCGGCAGGAGTCCGGAAAAGGCCGCCGAGGCAGAAGTTGGGATTCCTCCGGAGTTGGTAATATCTACATGTCGCTGCTGCTTCGACCCGATTTTCCGCCTATCAAGGCACCCATGCTGACTTTGGTGATGGCGTATAGTGTAGCCCAGGTGATTTTGAAAAAAGAAGAGCTGAATGTAAAGATTAAATGGCCCAATGATATTGTGCTGAATAAGAAAAAGGTCTGTGGCATTTTAACGGAAATGAGTGCGGAGATAGACTATGTGAATCACGTAGTAATCGGGGTGGGAATGAATGTGAATGAAAAGGAGATGGCTCCGGAATATTCACAGACAGGAACCTCTCTTTATATAGAAGGAAAGCAGCCAGTCAAACGTGGAGAATTGGTGGCAGAAATTATGAAAGCGTTTGAAGAAAATTATGAATTTTTTTTAAAAACAGAAGATTTGTCCGGAATTCGAGATGTTTATAACCAGTTGTTGATTAATGAAGACCGGGATGTGCTGGTGCTAGAACCGGGGCGGGAATATCAGGCGCATGCGCTGGGGATTAATGAGCATGGAGAATTGATGGTACGAAAAGAAGATGGAACCATAGAAAACATATTTGCGGGAGAAGTATCTGTCCGGGGAGTATATGGCTATGTATAGAAAAATGAGAAAGGTTGAATAAGATGTATAATGATAAAATTGTGTTATGTGGTGCAAATTCTTATGAAAAAAAATATTACTTAAATCCTGATTTTGAGCAGCTTCCGGAGCAAATTCAAAATGAGTTGAAGATTATGTGTGTATTATATACGGAAGATGTGGGAGGGATTCTTACACTGGTGTATGAGGAAGATGGAAACTTGTGCTTTGAAGTGTCTTGTGAAGGATATGATGGTGGATTCGATGAGATTGGAAGCCAGTTAAAAATCAAAGAATTGCAGCAGACCAAAGCAGAATTATTGCAGGCACTGCAACTATATTATAAGGTATTCTTTTTAGGGGAGGAAGCACCATGCTGCTAGCGATTGATATCGGGAATACGAACATTACATTAGGAGTTTTTGAAAAGGAATTATTAGTTGGGACCTTTCGCATGACAACGAAACAGTCCAGAACGTCAGATGAATACGGCATTTCTCTTTGCGATTTACTGGAGCATCAGAATTTTTCAGTAGACCATATTGATGCGGTGATTATTGCATCGGTGGTGCCGGATATTATGCATTCTTTTAGCAATGCAATTATGAAATATTTTCATAAACATCCGCTGATGATATCCCCCGGAGTGAAGACGGGCATTAAAATTGTAACGGAGAATCCAAGGGAGATTGGTGCAGATAGAATCGTAGATGCCGTAGCAGCTTACGAAATCTATGGTGGCCCGGTCATTGTGGTAGACTTTGGAACGGCTACTACCTACGATTTGGTAAGTGAAAATGGTTCTTTTCTAGCGGGAGTAACGTCCCCCGGTATTCGTACTTCAGCTCGGGCGCTATGGGGAGATGCAGCAATGCTTCCGGAAGTGGAGATTAAAAAACCGGCATCTATTCTGGCAAAAGAAACCATTTCCAGTATGCAGGCAGGACTGGTCTTTGGAGCAATTGGACAAACGGAATATATTGTGAATCAAATGAAGAAAGAAGCCCGGCTAGATACTATAAAAGTGGTGGCAACTGGTGGACTGGGGAGAATTATTGCAGAGGAAACCGAAGTAATAGATATCTATGACCCAATCTTAACATTGACAGGACTGCGCTTGATTTACGAGAAAAATAAAAGGTAGTGGTAGATGGATACATTGAAGATAGGAAATGTGAGACTAAAAAATACATATATATTAGCACCCATGGCAGGAGTTACAGACCTGCCCTTTCGCTTGCTATGTAAGGAGCAAGGAGCGGGCCTGGTGTGCATGGAAATGGTCAGTGCAAAGGCGATTCGCTACCAGAATAAAAATACAGAGGTGCTGCTTCGTATAGATGAGAGAGAACATCCGGTAGCCTTGCAATTATTCGGTTCGGATCCGGATATTATGAGCGAAATCACGAAACAACTCGAAGATCTGCCTTATGATATTCTTGACATTAATATGGGATGTCCGGTTCCCAAAATCGTGAAAAATGGGGAGGGTTCTGCATTGATGAAGAATCCCAAATTGGTCGAACAAATTGTGACGAAGGTGTCACAGGCAACGAAAAAACCATTGATGATAAAAATCCGAAAAGGATTTGATGATTCCTGCATCAATGCCGTGGAAATTGCAAAAATAATTGAAGGCTCCGGAGGTGCAGCAGTAACGGTTCATGGACGAACCAGAGAACAGTACTATTCCGGCAAAGCGGATTGGGATATTATTTGGCAAGTAAAAGAGTCGGTTCGAATCCCGGTAATTGGAAACGGAGATGTGACATCTCCAGAAACAGCACTTGCCCTGAAACAGCAGACCGGCTGCGATGGAATTATGGTGGGAAGGGGTGCCCAAGGCAATCCGTGGATATTTTCAGAACTTTTAGAGTATGAAAAAACAGGAATGACACTGCCCAAACCGTCTATCCAGGCAGTGAAAGAGACCATGCTTCGCCACGCCCGGATGCAGATTGATTTCAAAGGAGATTACCTTGGAATTCGCGAGATGCGAAAACATGTGGCGTGGTATACCACCGGACTTCCGGGTTCGGCAAAGCTTAGAGCGCTGATTAACCAAGTGGAGAGTTATGAAGCATTACAACAATTATTAGAAAAAAAATTATCATAGAAAACTAAAGTTTTTCATATACTATGATGCAGGTAAAAAGGTTGTTGATAGTGAATTGAAAAAGTAAATTCCGTATGAAAGAGTAAATTCCACTACCAACGT
>JAVWVS010000025.1:0-34068 GCA_036666555.1 Lachnospiraceae bacterium
ACATGCCCGGTCATCGGGAACATATCCACCGTCTGCACTTTTTCCACCCCGTACCCTCGTTCCCCCAGGTACTTCACATCCCTTGCCAGTGTGGCAGAATCGCAGCTGACGTATACGATTTTCTTAGGCTGCATTTCTACCATGGTGGCTAGTAGCGTTTCTTCGCATCCTTTTCTTGGGGGGTCTACTACGATGATGTCGGCTGCGATATTTTCTGTTTTATATTTTTCAGGCAGAACTTCTTCTGCTTTCCCTACGAAGAATTTTGCGTTGGCGATACCGTTGATTTCTGCATTTTTCTTAGCGTCATTAATAGCTTGGAGAATGATTTCCACACCATAAACTTGTTTTGCTTTTTGAGCTAAAAAGAGGGAGATAGTTCCGATGCCACAATACAGGTCCCATACGGTTTCTGTGCCTTTTAAATCTGCAAATTCACAAGCAAGACGATACAGGTGCTGGGTTTGAATGGGATTGACCTGATAGAAGGACAATGGCGAAATCTGGTATTTCACTTCTCCGATGTAGTCTGTAATATAATCTTGACCCCATAGTAATGTGATTTGATTTCCCATAATGACATTGGTATTTTCTTGGTTGATGCATATGGTAATGCTAGTCATGCCGGGAATTTTTGCAAGGTGCTCCACCAGTTCTTCTCCATGGGGAATGGTTGTTCCGTTTAGTACGAAACACACCATAATTTCCTTGGTTTGAAAGCCATAGCGCAGCAATACATGGCGAAACAACCCTTTTCCGGTTTCTTCCTGATAGACACTAATATGATGGTGATTGATAAATGCTAACAGAATTTCGAGAATCTCTTGATTCCCTTCCACACCTAAGGCACAATCCGTGTTGGGAATAATCTGGTGGGTACGTCCGGCATAGAATCCGGCTATGGCCTGACCTTCTTTATCCAATCCAATGGGAAATTGAGCTTTATTGCGATAATGGAATGGCTGTTCCATTCCAATGATAGGCTCGGTTATAAGATCTGTAAGACCTCCCAGCCGTTTCAGATTGTTTTCCGCTTTCTGCTGTTTAAAGACCAGTTGTTTTTCATAAGAAAGCTCTTGAAGCTGACATCCACCGCATTGTCTCGCCACCTTACAAAGAGGCTCTACCCGAAAAGGGGAGGGGGTCAGAATGTGCAGGAGCCTTGCATAACCGTAATTTTTCTTGGCTTTCATCACTTTGACTTCTACCACATCTCCCATAACTGCATCTTTAACAAACAACGTATAGCCATCTGATTTTCCGATTCCTTCGCCACCGATTCCCATATCTTCAATTGTAATTGTTACGACCTCATTTTTTTTCATCTTCTGCATTTCTCCATCTTTTAGATGCAAAGAACGAAGGTTTCATCACCTCCGTCCATCGCAATGTTATATACTTGTTTTTCTTAGATTTGATTCAAATAATCGATTGTAACCTAGCCAGTCATCATTGTCTTTATCTTTAAATATTTCAATCAGCGTCTGCATTTTAGCATCGGTACAATCTGCAAAATTAAGTGCCAGTGCCTCTGCCAATGCAGGTTTCTTAGGAGAACCATATTCCATTTCTCCATGGTGTGCAATGATGCAATGTTTTAATTCCGTTGCCAGTTTTTCGGGGAAACCTGGAATGGTGCGAATGGCATCACTTGCCATCTCCACACCGATAACGATATGCCCCATCAGCTGTCCATCATCGGTATAATCATTTTCCGGAAAGCTGGACAATTCTTTTGTTTTCCCGATATCATGGAACAGTGCTGCTGTATAGAGCAGATCCTTATGCAGTATCGGATAGGCACTTACATAATACTCACACATTTTCGTCACACTTAAGGTATGTTCTAACAATCCACCGGAGAATCCGTGATGAACTGTTTTGGCTGCAGAATGTTCTTTAAATGTAGTAATAAATGCTTCATTTTTTATAAAATAATACTCTAATGCCTGGTGCAAATAAGGATTCTCAACTTGAGCAACGAATCCCAATAATTCCGTATACATCCCTTCCACACTTTTTTCGCTGGTGGGCATATACTCTGCCGGTACATATTCGCCTTCTCCGGCTTTTCGCAACTGTTTGATATTTAGTTGTAAATTTCCATTATAGTTAATGACTTCGCCATAGATTTCAATAAAATCTTTTTCGTCATAATCTTCGATTCCATTGGAATTGGGATCCCATATCTTCCCATCCAGAGTACCTGTTTTATCTTGTAATATTAAGTTGTCATATGCTTTTCCGTTTCGCGTCTCCGCTGAACGTTTTACTTTACATAGGTAAATATTTCGAATAGTCTCGCCTTCGTGTACGGTGTTAATATATCTCATTTTGTTCCTCTTTCTATGATTATTCTTTACTGCCCACAGTCACTGTGAATTCAATATCCACATAACCATTGGCGCCACGTCTCTGTCCGTGAAGTTTGACCACGTTCCCTACTTTTTTATCCATCATGGCACTGTAATAACTACTCATGGTCGTGGTCTTCATTTTTTCAAAACTGGTAATTATATCCCCGCCTTGAATTCCTGCGGTCATCGCCGGAGAATCCGCTTCTACTTCTTTGACGTACACACCTTGGGGCACATTTTCTTTTTGTGCGGTTTCTTCTGTAACTTCAATTCCTTTTAAGCCAATATAAGGGACGCTACCTCCATTAAGAAGTATCTCAATTTCTTCTTTTAGGTTAGAAATAGCCAAGGCGGTCACCGGATTGCCTGCTTCCGCTACGGATGCGCCGGGATCAATGATTCCTACGATTTCTCCATTAGAATTCGCTATGACACCGGTTCCTTGCTCACTGCCTGCAATGTCAGTGCAGATTAAATCATACTGCCCATCTGCCAGCTCTAATTCATTTTTCATAGAACTCACCACACCATAGCCTAACCCTCCGGCATAGCCAAACTGTTTCCCTAAAGCAATAATGGGATCTCCTCTCCGCAGTGCATTGGAATTCCCCAGTGTTGCAGGTTTGATCTGGCTTAATGTGGCTTCGGTAATATCTTTTAATGCTACACTGATAATGGCAATTCCGGCATTTTCATCCTTCTTTTTCAGTGTGGCATTGCATTTGCTTCCATCAATAAAAGTGACCGTAAGGGATTGCACTTCTTTTAAAATGCTGCTTTTGGATAGGATGAGTAACTGCTGCCCATTATTGGCTATCAGCACTCCGGACACGCTGTTGGCAGTGTCGTATCGTTTCTTCATCCATTCTTCCCCTGCACGTACTCCGGTTACTTCTACGATACTTTTATCCGCATCTTGCACCACTGCATAGAGTGCACGATTCATTTGGCGGTAATTATCAATGGTCAGCGCCGGTGTCGTCGGTGGTACAACTTCTTTCTCCGGTTCCTGCGCTTTCTCATCTTCTTTATCTTTGGGAATCGTTACTTCTTTGGGATTCTTTTGGAATTTCGTTTCTGCCCACGGTTTTAACGCAAAAAAACCAAGACTGGCTGCAATCCCAAATATAAGACCCAATCCTAGGATTTTCAAAATGTTACTCGCCAGCTTTTTTTTATTCACAGGTTCATCTTTAATCGTCTCCTGTAGAAAGGAAAATTCTTCGGTGGAATGTGACTCATTTTCCTCAGGTTCATCCCCATATTCCTTGGACATCTGCGTTCTCCTTTATAATCCTTGTTACAGTATAACATATTAGGTAAAAGCCGGTCAATAAATATCCGGTTCATTGATTTTTCCTTTTCTTTATCTCATAAATAGGGTAGAATAGAGCTATATGAAATGAAGTGGCTTTTGGAGGGAACATGAATAAAAAAACATTTATGAAATTAGAATATACAAAAATCATCGAACTGTTAATCTCACAAGCATCTTCGCCCAGTGGGAAGCGGCTTTGTGAACAGTTAGTTCCTATGACGGACTTAGGCGAAATTACTACTGCATTGGAACAGACGGAAGCTGCTTTTTCCCGCATTGTAAAAAAAAGCCGGTTGGGATTTGGTGGTTGTTACAGTATCGAAGAATCTTTAAAACGGTTGGAAGTGGGGGCTTCCCTGGGTTCCGGCGAACTCCTTCGTATCTGTCGGTTATTAGAATGTGCCAATCATGCCAAGGCATATGGCAGACATGAAACTATAGAAGAGTTGTGTGACTGTCTGGACGTTTATTTTGATCAGTTAGAACCTTTGACTCCCCTTGCTACGGAGATTCGGCGGTGTATTTTAGAGGAAGACGAAATCAGCGATGATGCCAGCAGCACTTTGAAGCGAATTCGTCGCTCCATTGCAGGAATGAATGATAAAGTACACGCTTCTTTATCTGCTATGGTCAACGGCTCCTGGCGCACCTATCTGCAAGACCCTATTATCACCATGCGGGGAGACCGCTACTGTCTGCCGGTAAAAGCAGAATATCGGGGCCAGGTACAAGGAATGATTCATGACCAGTCCTCCACCGGTGCTACGTTATTTATAGAACCCATGGCAGTGGTGAAACTCAATAATGACTTAAAAGAACTTTATGGAAAAGAACAAGAAGAAATTCAGGTGATTCTTGCCGGATTAAGCCAGGAGGCGGCACAATATATCAGTCCTCTCCGCTCTGACTTTGAATTACTGACTCAACTTGATTTTATATTTGCCAAAGGAAGTCTGGCACTGGAAATGAATGCAACCAAACCCATTTTTAACACCAATGGTTATCTGCATATTCGAGAGGGCCGTCATCCTTTACTGGATAAACGAAAAGTGGTTCCCATTACGGTAACACTCGGAAAAGAATTCAACCTGCTGATTATTACCGGTCCCAATACCGGCGGGAAGACGGTTTCTTTGAAAACCGTAGGACTATTTTCTCTGATGGGGCAGGCAGGACTGCATATTCCGGCTCTAGACCGTTCGGAATTGACGGTTTTTACCGATGTCTATGCGGACATCGGAGATGAGCAAAGCATTGAACAAAGCCTAAGCACATTTTCTTCACATATGACGAATATCGTCTCTTTCTTAGAAAATGTATCGGAACACTCTCTGGTTTTATTTGACGAATTGGGTGCAGGCACAGACCCTACCGAGGGAGCCGCACTTGCCATGGCGATTTTGTCTTATCTGCATAGCCGAGGTATTCGTACTATGGCTACCACTCATTACAGTGAACTGAAGATATTTGCCCTGACCACACCGGGAATTGAAAATGCTTGCTGTGAATTTAACGTAGAGACATTACAGCCTACTTATCATCTTCTAATTGGAGTCCCCGGTAAAAGTAATGCATTTGCCATCTCGCAGAAACTGGGATTGCCGGACTATATTATTGAAGATGCTAAATTGCGCCTCACAAAGCAGGATGAATCCTTTGAAGATCTGCTCACCGACCTGGAGCAAAGCAGGCGTACCATGGAAAAAGAGCAGGCGGAAATTGCCTCCTATCGTTTAGAAATCGAACATTTAAAAACAGAATTTGACCAAAAACAGGTACGGTTACAGGAACAACGGGACCGTATTATCAAAGAAGCCAATGAAAAGGCAAGTGTTATTTTGCGGGAAGCCAAGGATATGGCCGATGAAACGATGAAAAACTTCCGTAAATTTGGAAAAGAAAATGTATCCGCTGCAGATATGGAACGGGAACGAGAAAAGCTCCGTCAGAAATTGGCGAAGAACCAATCGAATAGCAACATGACCCCCGCTAAGCCCCAAAAGCAGCATAAGGCCAGCGACTTTAAGCTAGGGGAATCCGTACGGGTGCTGAGCTTGAATTTAAATGGAATCGTCAGTTCTCTGCCGGATGCCAAAGGTAATCTGTATGTGCAGATGGGGATTCTTCGTTCTCAAGTTTCTATGGCTGATTTAGAGATTATCGATAAACCGGTCATTACCAGTAAGACCATGCAGCGAACCTCTTCCGGAAAGATGAAAATGAGCAAATCCCTATCGGTACGTTCCGAGATCAATCTTCTTGGAAAGACCGTGGACGAAGCCATTGCAGAACTGGACAAATATCTGGATGATGCCTATCTAGCCCATGTGAATCCGGTACGCATTGTTCACGGAAAAGGCACCGGCGCATTGCGCAGTGGGGTGCACAACTATCTAAAACGACAAAAACATGTAAAAACCTATCGGCTGGGCGCTTTCGGTGAAGGCGATGCCGGTGTTACTATTGTAGAATTTAAATAAACCAACTTGAAGGAGGTTTCTATGATCTCAAAGCAAAGAATCTTAATTGTGGATGATGATGATGCCATTGCAGAATTAATATCTCTCTATCTCACAAAAGAATGTTTCGACACGAAGATGGTAAGTGATGGAGAACAAGCTCTTGCATCCTTTGATTCCTACCACCCGAATCTAGTCTTGTTAGACTTAATGCTTCCGGGTATTGACGGCTATCAGGTGTGCCGGGAGATTCGTGCCAAATCCAACACACCGGTCATTATGCTCTCTGCCAAAGGAGAAGTGTTCGACAAGGTACTTGGACTGGAACTAGGAGCCGATGACTATATTATCAAACCTTTTGATTCCAAGGAATTAGTCGCACGGGTAAAAGCAGTGCTTCGCCGCTACCAGTCTCCCAAATCAGAGGACACTGCAACTCAGGGGAAATGCATGGAATATCCGGGTATTATTATTAATTTAACCAACTATTCTGTGGTGGTAGACGGGAAAAATGTGGAAATGCCTCCCAAAGAATTAGAGCTCTTATATTTTCTGGCTGCCTCTCCCAATCAAGTATTTACCAGAGAACAGCTTTTAGATCAAATCTGGGGATATGAATACATTGGAGACACAAGAACGGTAGATGTTCATATTAAGCGTCTCCGGGAAAAGATTAAAGATCACGATACTTGGAGTCTGGGAACAGTCTGGGGTATTGGGTATAAGTTTGAGGTGAAATAAATATGCACATGCATAGCACTCTGTATTTGAAGTTCATTATTATCTACATCCTGTTTGGCTTCTTAAGTCTCTTTACTGTGGCCACATTATCTTCCGGACTAACCGGCAGCTACCTAAAGGAGCAGACCGCTTCTACCCTTTATAAAGAGGCCAACTTAGTCGCTTCCGAATATCTTCCTGCCTATTTTTCGGAACGCTTATCGCAATCGGAAGTTCGCATTCAATTAGACGGAATGCGGACTTATTTGGATGCTTCCTTATGGTTTGTGGACAACGAAGGGAAAATGTTGGTCTATTCTAAGTTAGACGATACCAATACTGCCCCTTCCTATATTCAATCCTTCGACCCTGCTGAAATTGGCAATGAACAATACCAATCTGGAAAATATCACGACTGCTTTACCGACGATGTGATGACCGTTATGGCTCCGGTCATTCAAGGTTTTTCCACCAAAGGTTATCTGCTGATTCACAAACCCCTTGCAGATATTACCGAATCCGGTAAGCTTCTTATTCATGTGATTTATATTACCGTCCTGGTTATTTATGCCCTGTCCTTTTTCGTTTTGCTGGCCTTTCAGTTCTTCATCTACCGGCCCTTACGTAAGATTACAGAAGCTGCTACCCAATATGCTTCGGGCAACTTGGAATATGAGATTCCGGTAAATACTCAGGATGAAATGGGATATTTGTCTGCTTCCCTCAATTATATGTCCTCCCAACTGCGGGATATGGAGGATTATCAGAAGAAATTCGTAGCAAATGTCTCTCATGATTTTCGTTCTCCTCTGACTTCTATTAAAGGGTACGTGGAAGCCATTGCGGATGGTACCATTCCACCGGAAATGCAGGATCGTTATTTGAAAATTATTTTATTTGAAACGGAGCGGCTAACCGATTTGACTCAGGATTTGCTCACCTTAAATGAATTCGATACCAAACAACTTTTACTAAATAAAACCATCTTTGACCTACATGAAATGATTAAAGCAACTGCCGAGACCTTCGAAGGAAAATGTACCGAAAAACGAATTTCCATCGAACTGGTGCTGGCCTCCAGAACTTTAAATGTCCGTGCCGACAAGCGGAAAATCCAACAGGTCTTTTATAATCTGTTGGACAATGCCATTAAATTTAGCCATACCGATTCGGCTATTACCATTGAAACAACCGAACGAAATGAGAAAATCTTTGTGTCAGTGAAAGACCAGGGAATTGGGATTCCAAGAACCGGGTTAAATAAAATCTGGGAACGGTTTTATAAATCAGACCTTTCCCGTGGAAAAGATAAAAAAGGCACCGGTCTGGGACTTGCTATTGTAAAGGAAGCCATTCAGGCACACGGGGAGAATATTAACGTGGTCAGTACCGAGGGCGTAGGCACCGAATTTATTTTTTCACTTCCCAAAGCACCATAAAAAATAGTAGTAAGAAGCTTCTTGGCTTCTTACTACTATTTTGATTAATACAACATTCTGCTAATGGTTTTACTGTCCATATTATTCTTGGTGACCCATGTATACCCGGTGTCTACAATGGCTTCATTGCCCATACCAAGCACCGCTCTGGCCGAAGCAACCACGGTTGCATAACCCATTCCATATGGATTTTGCACGATTAATCCGGATATGGTTCCCTTCTCCAGTGCCGCCAGCTGCTCTTCGCCACCATCAAAAGCTACTATCTTCATCTCATCTTTTTTCAATTCTTCACATGCCTTTAATACTGTCTGCGTGGCTTCTGCACTGGTAGCATAGATTCCGGTAATCATAGGATTTTTTTCCAAAATGTATTTTGCCACATCTATCTGTGTGATTTCTTCCGGTGTCACCGGCTTTACTTCCGTGCTTCGTTCTTGGGCAATCTGCTTTGCCATAACATCCATCTCATCCATGTAGTAGATTTTTACAATCTTGATAGCCGGATGATTCTTCTTCATCTCATCTACGAACGCTTTCTCCCGTTCCATTCCGGTTGTAGATTTTGCGTCATGAACAAAAAGTGCAACCTCACCTTTATCTTCCATCGCATCGCTTAACTTCGTGACCGCCGTCTGTGCCGCAGCCGTATTATCTGTGGAACATTTGGATATAATATTCTTATAGTCACTACCGGAATCAAAGGCTATGATAGGTATATGATTCTCCGCTGCCAAATCAAACTGTACCGTACACGCCGTTGCATCCACTGCCGCAATCCCTACTGCAGACGGATATCTTGCCAGTTCTTCATCTAGAATATTAATCTGTTCATCTACATTGTTCCCTTCTGTAGGACCACTGTAATTTACTTTGATTTTGTCTTCTCCCTTATAGCCCAGTGCCGTATTGAAATCTTTTGTAGCCTGATCCACACCTGCTTTCACCGCTTTCCAGTACTCCGTATCATCGGATTTTCCAATCACCGAAAGATAGGTGCCCTTTTCCAGATGCAGCCCGTCTACGGTACTGTATGCCTGAGGTCGTATGACATCCAGATTGCTCTGGTATTCTTTTTCTTTTGCCACCATTGTCTTGTCTGTTCCTGCATTTTGTGTAGGCTTCGGTGCTTTCACTGCACACCCGCCTGCCAAGCTGATAATGAACGCTGCGCATATCATTCTCGCCGCTTTCTTTTTATTTTCCATGTTTCCGTCTCCTATTAACTAGTTCATATCCATTCATCTCTATTCGTAAACTATCTTACAGCTTAACATGAACACTATACACCAAATTCATAAAAAAGTGGTGAAATATTTCTTAAATTTTTCGTAATTCTTATGCATTTCACTCCTTGACGCAAAAATACAGAATCTTTATAATGAAACTTGTCAGTTCTTTTTAACCGCATGCAATAGGAGGAAACATCATGGAAAAAAATTGGAACCCCGGATGGGACGGTTTTCAGCCCGGACGCTGGAATCGCACATCGGTCAATGTCCGCGATTTTATTCAACAAAACTATACACCCTATGAAGGCGATGATTCATTTTTAGCCGAACCTACCAAAGCCACTACCACATTATGGGAACAAGTCATGGAGTTATCCAAACAGGAACGCGAAGCCGGCGGTGTTCTTGATATGGATACCAAAATCGTCTCTGGAATTACTTCTCATGGACCCGGATATCTAAACCAAGAATTGGAACAGATTGTAGGTGTCCAGACGGACAAACCTTTAAAGCGATCTTTGCAACCTTATGGTGGCATTCGTATGGCAGTAAAAGCCTGTGAAGACAATGGCTATCATGTGGATTCCGATGTAGTAAAAATCTTTGAGGATTATCGCAAAACCCATAACCAAGGTGTATTTGATGCTTATACCCCTGAGATGCGCTTAGCCAGAAAGTCTGCTATTATTACCGGTCTCCCGGATGCTTATGGCCGTGGTCGAATTATCGGTGACTATCGGCGAGTGGCATTGTACGGAACGGACTTCCTAATTGAGGATAAGAAACAACAATTAGCTACTTCTTTGGTACGCATGACCGGAGAAAATATCCGTTTGCGGGAAGAACTTTCGGAACAGATTCGTGCTCTGGGTGATTTGGCAAAACTGGGAACCATTTACGGCTACGATATTTCCCAACCGGCAGCCAATGCAAAAGAAGCACTCCAGTGGCTCTATTTTGGATATTTGGCCGCTGTCAAAGAACAAAACGGTGCAGCTATGAGTCTGGGACGAACTTCCACCTTTATTGATATTTATATGCAACGGGATTTGAAAAATGAACGGATTACCGAAACCCAAGCCCAGGAATATGTGGATCATTTTATTATGAAACTTCGTCTGGTAAAATTCGCACGAACACCGGAATACAATGAGCTTTTCTCTGGTGACCCCACTTGGGTAACGGAATCCATCGGTGGCATCGGTATCGACGGACGCCCTCTGGTAACCAAAACTTCTTTTCGCTATCTTCATACTCTTGAAAATCTGGGAACCGCTCCGGAACCGAACCTAACGGTACTGTGGTCTCCGCGACTTCCGGAACCATTCAAACGTTTCTGTGCAAAAATGTCTATCAAAAGCTCTTCGATTCAATATGAAAATGATGACTTGATGCGAGAAACCCACGGGGATGATTATGCCATTGCCTGCTGCGTTTCTTCCATGCGCGTAGGGAAAGAGATGCAGTTCTTCGGTGCTCGTGCCAATCTGGCAAAATGCCTGCTTTACGCCATTAACGGTGGGGTAGATGAAAAGCTTCAGATTCAGGTTGGCCCCAAATACCGGCCTGCCCAAGGGGAATATCTGAATTATGAAGATGTGATGGAAAAATTTGATGATATGATGGAATGGCTTGCCAGCCTTTATGTCAACACATTGAACATCATCCACTACATGCACGATAAATATTGCTATGAAAAAATCCAGATGGCACTTCATGATCGGGAAGTAAAACGCTACTTCGCTACGGGCATCGCCGGATTATCTGTAGTGGCGGACTCTCTAAGTGCTATTAAGTATGCAAAAGTGAAGCCCATCCGCAATGAAAATGGACTGGCCATTGACTATGAAATCGAAGGAGATTTTCCAAAATATGGGAATAATGATGATCGGGTAGATGAGATTGCCGTTATGATTGTCCGTACCTTTATGGACAAAATCCGTAAACACCACACCTATCGCCACAGCATCCCTACCATGTCCATTCTCACAATTACTTCCAATGTGGTGTATGGTAAAAAAACCGGTAATACTCCTGACGGACGCCGCATGGGGGAACCTCTGGCTCCAGGTGCCAACCCCATGCACAGACGGGATACCCACGGTGCTATGGCATCTCTTGCCTCTGTTGCTAAGATTCCTTTCCGCCATGCCCAAGATGGTATTTCCAACACCTTTTCCATCGTTCCCGGTGCCCTTGGAAAAGACAACAGAGTATTCGTAGGTGACCTGGATGTAGACCACTTAGACCAATGTGAAGACTTTGCATGTAACATCCCAAATCTTCACCAAGGACTCGACCGTGACGAATAGTATACCCCATGAAAAGGAGGAAATTTTTATGACAACCAACCAGCAGCAAGTCGATAATCTAGTATCCATGATAGACGGATACGTGGAGCAAGGCGGACATCATTTGAATGTCAATGTATTTACAAAAGAGACCTTATTGGATGCGCAAAAACATCCCGAGCAATATCCCCAATTGACCGTGCGTGTATCTGGATATGCGGTGAATTTCATCAAGCTTTCCAAAGAACAGCAAGATGATGTCATTACCCGTACATTCCACCAGAACCTATAATGTGCGAAACCGGATATATCCACTCCATAGAAAGTTGTGGCACCGTAGACGGTCCCGGCATCCGTTATGTGATTTTCCTGCAAGGCTGTCCCATGCGGTGTCTGTATTGTCACAATCCAGACACCTGGGATACCGGCAAGGGTACCCTCATGACCGTAGAGACGGTTTTGGATGGGTTTTATAATAATCTTCCCTTTTATAAACAGGGTGGTGTAACCGTCACCGGAGGCGAACCCCTGATGCAGATGGATTTTTTAATAGCTCTTTTTAAGAATTTAAAACATCACCATGTCCATACTTGCATCGATACTTCCGGCATCTTATTTACTCCGTCCGATGTGAGTTATTTAAGAAAACTGGATGAACTGTTGACTCTCACCGATTTAGTTTTACTGGATATCAAACACATGGATTCCAAGGAACATCGGCATCTCACAGGTCACGACAATGCACCTGTCCTTGCATTTGCACATTACCTGGATCAGAAGCAGATTCCTGTCTGGATTCGCCATGTCATCGTCCCGGGCATTACCCTTTACCGGGAATATCTGGAACAGCTTGGCACTTTTATGGGCTCTCTTCACAACATCAAGGCACTGGATGTGCTACCTTACCATGCTCTGGGGAAAATGAAATATGACCGCTTAGGGATCACATACCCCCTGGCAGATACGAAGGAACCTTCCACCGAAGATGCCATTGCTGCAAAAAATATTATTCTAAATGCTTATTGTACGGAATCAAAAGCACAAAATCTACTTGTATAATTACTTTGTTTGTATTAGAATAGAGACATGCTTGACGGTATATCTGTCAAATAGAAAAGGAGGAGACATACGATGGCACATGTAATTAGTGATGAATGTGTAAGCTGTGGAGCTTGCGAAGCAGAATGTCCAGTAGGGGCTATCAGCCAGGGCGCTGACCATTTCGAAATTGATGCTGATACTTGCGTGGATTGTGGTGCTTGCGCATCTCAATGCCCAACAGGCGCAATTTCTGCTCAATAATAGAAAGCTAGTAATTGTAGAGCAAAAACCGGTTCCGAACCTTTTAAAAGGGTTGGAATCGGTTTTTTTGTCGTAATTTGATGACAAAAACTTTGCAAGTACTTGTCCATTTTGTGCTATTATTAAGGAGTAGCAAAGATCTACGATTTACATAAAGGGGGTATTGTATGGGCGAGGTTCATTACATGATATCAGAAGCTGCAAAACAGTTAAACGTAGAACCCCATGTCTTAAGATATTGGGAAGAAGAGTTAACGTTACCGATTGGGCGAACTGAAATGGGACATCGATACTATACGGAAGAGAACATACAGTTAGTGGACTGTATTAAAGAACTAAAAGAACAGGGATTATCTTTAAAAGAACTAAAAGGTTTAATCCCCGACATTATACGAACGAAAGAGCAATTTAAAGAAGCAAAGGCTCCTGACAATTCTGTTCCAGAATCTGTGGCAACTCAACCCAGTGCAGAGATTGCAATTCACACTTCGAAGGAACCAGCACCTACGGATGCCGTTGATCAGCGGTTGGAACAAGTGCAGTCTTTGATTGCAGATGTGGTGGAGCGAGTATTGCTCCAAAATAACAAAGTACTAGAAGCGGCCGTCAGTGACCGAGTTGCAAAAAATGTAGACTATCTTCTGCAGTCCAAGGAACAGCAGGAAGAGGAACGCTATCGAAAACTTGATTTTCTAATTCGCCAGCAGCAGACCAATCGCAAAGAGGCAGCTCACATGAATCCTGCCAAACGGCTGCGCCGAATTTTAGGAAATGCCTAACAAAAAAGTGTGTCAAATGAAGTATTTCTACTTATTTGACACACTCTTCTATTTCATTATGCCTCTTTATAAGGTCTTTCTTTATACTTATGTGCTTCTTCCAACATCATGTCTTTTACCTTCATCAAACGAATCTGAGTACTTCTTTCATTTTCATCTAATTTCATCGTAATGTATTTGATGTTTCGCTGTGCTTCCGGAATAATTACATGTTCCAGTGCATTTACCCTACGTCTTGTCTTTTCAATCTCAGATGACATTAACTGACAAGCCTTTTCATGCTCCGCAAGTGTTAACATCTCCGGCAGAATATCCGCTAAGGATTTTACTGCACCGTCTAAATCACTTGACGTAAAGGCAAATCCATAAGAATAAATATCATTTGCATCGGCAGTACGGGTCTGATATTCAAACACCGGAATGTCAACGCTCATTACATTTTTCTTATCTGTTTTCAAAAATACTTCCTGCTTTGGCACCATCAGCGCAGTATTCAGTGTTTCTTCTGACATTCCCGCCTTTGCAATGACAAAATTCGTGTTGGCAGATCGGATACCTTCCTCCACTTTTAAACGCAGTGTCATATTTTCTCTAACCAAATCCAGGAATTGGCGCATCAGTTCGTCACGTTTATCCTTCAGAAGCTTATGCCCCTTGATAGCCGTTTTTAACTTCTTCTTTTGCTTCGTCAACTCCATACGGGTTGGGTTTACTTGAGTTGTTGCCAAATTCCATCACCTACTTTCCTGTTGCAGCTTCGTATCCTAGAATTTTCCGTAATATTCATCAAGGAATTTATCATCAATACGTTTCAGCTCGCTTCTCGGAAGGATAGACAATAGTTTCCAGCCGATGTTTAAAGTTTCTTCAATATCACGATTTGCTAAATAGCCTTGAGATACGTACTCTTCCTCAAATGCATCTGCAAATTTCGCATAGATTAAGTCAATGTCAGATAATGCCGCCTCACCTAAGATAACCATTAATTCCTTGGCATCTTTACCACGAGCATAAGCTGCGAACAGCTGATTCATAGTATTGGCATGGTCTGCACGAGTTTTCCCATCGCCGATTCCTTTATCTTTCAAACGAGAAAGAGAAGGAAGTACATCAATTGGAGGCGTAATGCCTTTACGATATAGCTCACGGCTTAAGATAATCTGCCCTTCCGTAATGTACCCGGTAAGGTCAGGGATAGGATGGGTTTTATCATCCTCAGGCATGGTTAAAATAGGAATCATAGTAATACTTCCGTCTTTGCCATCCTGACGGCCTGCTCTTTCATATAAAGAAGCAAGGTCAGTGTACATGTATCCAGGATATCCTCGACGACCAGGAACCTCTTTACGCGCTGCCGAAATCTCACGAAGAGCATCTGCATAGTTGGTAATATCGGTCATAATAACAAGGACATGCATATTTT
The DNA here is from genome assembly GCA_036666555.1 of Lachnospiraceae bacterium. GTDB lineage: Bacteria > Bacillota > Clostridia > Lachnospirales > Lachnospiraceae > UMGS1251. The sequence goes on from JAVWVS010000025.1 coordinate 15,321, forward strand.
TCTCAAAAGCAAGATATTCTGCTGCAGTCAATGCCATACGTGGTGTAGAAATACGTTCTACTGCAGGGTCATTTGCTAAGTTTACAAACAGTACTGTTCGATCAATCGCTCCTGTTTCTTTAAAGCTTTCAATAAAATAGTTGGATTCTTCAAAGGTAATACCCATTGCAGCAAATACAACGGCAAACTGTTCATCTTTACCACGTACCTTGGCTTGTCTTGCAATCTGTGCCGCTAAGTTCGCATGTGGCAAACCAGATGCAGAGAAGATTGGAAGCTTTTGTCCACGAACCAGTGTATTCAAACCATCGATAGCTGAAACACCGGTCTGAATAAACTCTGAAGGGTATTTTCTAGCTGCCGGATTCATAGGAAGACCATTAATATCTCTTCGTTCTTCCGGAAGAATCTCAGGGCCATCATCAATCGGGCGTCCCAGTCCGTCAAATACCCGGCCTAACATATCGCCGGATACACCCAGTTCCATGCTTCGTCCAAGGAAACGAACCTTACTGTTAGATAAGTTGATACCGGTAGAATTTTCAAACAACTGTACCAGCGCATTGCTTCCGTCAATTTCAAGGACTTTACAACGTCTTGTTTCACCACTTGCCAGTTCGATTTCACCCAACTCATCATAGTTTACATTCTCAACATCACGCACCAGCATCAAAGGGCCGGCAACTTCTTGTATGGTTCTATATTCTTTTGGCATTCTATTGGCCCTCCTTTCCTAATACATTTGCAATCTCTACGGATAGTTCTTTCATAACCGAATCAAACTGCACTTTTAAATCCTCTTCCAACGTATATTTGTAACGACCGATTTGCTCACGTACCGGCATTTTTAATAGTTCATTCATTCCTGCACCTTTTCCCAGTGCTTCTAAGGATTGTTCATAGAATCCGGTTACCAGAAGCATCATATAATGCTGTTTTGCCAAAGAAGTATAAGTATCTACTTCATGGAAGGAGTTCTGATGTAAGAAATCCTCACGGATAGAGCGAGCTGCTTCCATCTTCAAACGGTCGGTAGGTGACAATGCATCCATACCTACCATCTTAACGATTTCTTCTAACTCCGATTCATCTGCAAGAAGACTCATCATCTTCTGACGTAAATCCATCCAATCCGGTGCCACCGTTTCGTTAAACCAAGATCTCATATCATCCAGATATAAAGAGTAGCTGGTCAACCAGTTGATTGCCGGGAAATGTCTCTTTGCTGCAAGTGATGCATCCAGTCCCCAGAATACCTTTACGATACGAAGGGTTGCCTGTGATACCGGCTCTGATATATCACCACCCGGAGGAGATACTGCTCCGACTACCGTCAGTGCTCCTTCTCTTCCGTTCTTACCAAGAGAAATTACATGACCTGCTCTTTCATAAAACTGTGCTAAACGACTTCCTAGATATGCAGGGTAACCTTCTTCACCTGGCATCTCTTCCAGACGTCCTGACATCTCTCGAAGTGCTTCTGCCCAACGAGAAGTAGAATCTGCCATCAATGCTACCGAAAATCCCATGTCACGGAAATATTCCGCAATGGTAATACCGGTATAGATAGAAGCCTCACGAGCTGCAACCGGCATATCGGAGGTATTCGCAATTAAAACGGTTCTTTCCATCAAAGAACGACCTGTCTTAGGATCCTTTAATTCCGGGAACTCGTTCAAAACATCTGTCATTTCATTTCCACGCTCGCCACAACCAATGTAGACAACGATATCTGCCTCTGCCCATTTAGCAAGTTGATGCTGGATAACTGTCTTACCGCTTCCGAAAGGTCCCGGTACTGCCGCAACACCACCTTTTGCGATTGGGAACATGGTATCTACAACACGCTGTCCGGTTACCAATGGCATTACCGGAGGAAGTTTTTTCAGATAAGGACGGCCAACACGAACCGGCCATCTTTGTAACATGGTAAGATTTTGTTCTCCATCTGCGGTTTCCAATACACCGATTGCTTCCTCGATGGTAAATTCACCGGATTGAATGGACTTAATCTTTCCTTTAACATTGAGTGGAACCATAATTTTTTGCATAACTGCTTCTGTTTCTTGTACGGTACCAAGAACGTCTCCGCCCTCTACTTCGTCCCCTACATTTGCAGTTGCTACAAAGTTCCATTTTTTCTCACGGTCAAGGGCCGCTACTTCTACCCCTCGCTGTAAGTTGTTTCCTATTTTTTCTTTAATTTTATCCAATGGTCGCTGAATTCCGTCATAGATGCTCTGAATTAATCCAGGCCCTAATTCTACGGAAAGAGGTACTTCCATAGACTCTACCGGTTCTCCTGGCCCTAAGCCAGAAGTCTCCTCGTATACTTGAACGGAAACTTCATCGCCATGTATTTCAATGATCTCACCAATTAATCGCTGGTTACTTACACGGACTACGTCAAACATGTTGGCGTCCCGCATTCCTTCAGCAATAACCAGTGGTCCTGCCACTTTTTTTATTGTTCCTTTGCTCATTTGGACAAATCACCCACCTTTCTATTTATCACCAAAGAGAATATCTGAGCCAACTGCCTGTTCTACAGACTTTTTAACTCCTGCTACACCTGCACCCGTATTACCGGATATTCCCGGTATCTGGATAATGGCAGGTAAAACCGCTCCTTGATATTTCTCAATTTCATGTCCTAAAATTGCTGCCAGGCTTTCGGTAATATAGATAACTGCATATTGCCCACCTGCCAGCTTTGAAAATTTTCGTTCTGCATCCTCAGGGTCTGATACCGGAAATATATCAAGACCTAGTGCGGCGAATCCGTAAATACTATCGTAATCGCCTATGACTGCAATCTTATACATACATTTCCCTTACCCTTTCCCGGATAGAATCTTCCGGCAGATCATTTGCTTTGCCGGATAAGATAATTCTCACCGTTTTGATTTCATTTTCTCTGGCCAATACGTAAGCAACCAGAGGTCCAACTGTAAATGAGTTATAAAGCTGTGGACGAATTGTTTCCATCATTTGGTTATCACACCAACGCTCAAATGCCGATGTGGACTCTGAAAGTGCCACTGCACCTTTTGCATAGGGTGTTTCCATAAGATAGTCACGAATTGCATCTTCACCGTTTAGTGCGGCGTGTGCAAGTCGGTTTACACTGATGGTATCGCATTCCGCCATTGCTTTTCCCATAAATTCTAATGACTTTGCAGTTTTTTGCGAACGCACTGCAATCTTGATGTCTGCTACCGCAACCGTAGATTCTGCATAATTTCGGATAATATCATCCTTTGCTTCTTTCCCTGCCCGATAGATAGCCTCTAATGTGGCTTTATCAACCATAAGGTCGCATAGCTGACCGTCATGTGTGTGTAAAAACGTATCAAACGCTTCTTGTGCAACACTGCGCATGCTCTCCGGAAGTTTTGCAAAGTCTTTCGTCTTTACAATTTCCATCATCTCTTCTCCGCTGATTTCACAATCATTGTAGAAGATATTGGCATTCGTGTCTTTCGTTGCAGACTCTTTGATAGCCGCTTTTAAGTTATGGAATAAATCCGGATAAGACAGTACATCAAAAACCGACATATCTGTTACTAATTCCCTCATCAATTCCCACGTTTTTTCTCGTTCTTTATTCAAGATTGTTTCTGCATTCAAGGCAGTGTCCGAAGCACCCCATCCCTTTTCCGCAAGGAACTGTAGGCACTGTTTTTCTGTTTTACATGCCAACAATTGTTCTATTGCTGCTTGGGAGAAAAGTGAAACTTCCATCGCCCTTATTCGCGCAACCGCATAGGTATACTGCATATCTGACATAAGATGTAACCTCCTTTTCGCGGAAATGCGCGTTTATGAAAATAATACTTTTTGAACCTGATCTTGTAATTCATCTCTCTTAGAATGGAACAGTGCTTCAAAAGAACAATTTTCTTCAATGCCACCATAGGCAAGAATAAATCCTCTTTCGATATTTCTCTTCTCCTGAGACAATGTAAGTGTACCACCTTTTTCCTTAGCGATTGCTGTGATTTCATTGACAAAATCTGCCGGCATTTTCGCTAGGTCGGCACCGGAGAAAAAGATCTCTCCATCTTGTGGAAGCGCAAATTTCTTCAGCATCTCTTTGATGGTCTGAAAATACTTTGCATCATCTTTATCACAAAATGTACGATATGCTTTTTCCAGTGTGGTGGAAATCATTTCTTGTTTTGCATTCAAAATTGCTGTTCTTCTTTGCAAATCTGCTGAAGAATTCATTCTGTCTTTGTAATTCACAATCTCTGATGCTGATTTTTGATTGATTTTCTCACATTCTATTTTTGCTTCTTCCAACGCAGTGTCCTGAAACTGTTTTGCTTGTGTTTCTGCTTTTTGAAGCATCTCATTTGCGGAGCTGTTCGCCTCTTCGATAATCTGGTTTGTTATTTTATCTAATCCAGTCATTGTTAAGCTCTCCTTTACCTTCTTTCAGTTGACTACGTTTTATATCTGAATTGAACTTACAGCCAAAATAGAAATCAACAGTGCAAGGATTGCATAAGTCTCAACCATAGCTGGGAATAACATTGCTTTACCAAACTGTTCCGGTTTCTTTGCAACTACACCGATAGCTGCTACAGCTGCCTGGCCTTGGTATTTACCTGAAACTAAACCAACAATTCCAATTGGAAGACATGCTGCTAAAATAAGTAACCCTGTCTGAGGTGTGATGTTTGCCATCTGTCCACCTAACAAACCAACTTTTGATAAGGTGATAAATCCAACTAATAGACCATAGATTCCTTGTGTACCTGGAAGTAACTGTAAAATCAAAACTTTTGCAAATTTACTTGGATCCTCTGTAACAACTCCTGCAGCTGCCTGGCCTGCAGTACCAACTCCGATAGATGAACCTGCACCTGCTAATAATACTGCCAGTGCTGCCCCCAATAACGCATAAACAATTCCTAATTCATTCATAAACTCGTCTCCTCCTTAATATCTACATATTTTGTATTTGTAGTAAATGGGTGGAATGCTCTTCCTCCACCTTCATAAAACTTGCCAAAAAATTCAACAAACTGCAAACGATTTGTATGCACATAAGCGCCTAATAAATTGATTGCCATATTGAACAAGTGTCCTGCGATAAAAACAATAATAAATACAATCACACCAAAAATATTATTCCCGACCATACTACCCATCTGATTGATAACAGATGCTATAACACCGGTTGCAAGCCCTAAAGCTAATAGTCTGGAATAAGAAAGTACATCACTTAACCATCCGGTAATATTGTATAAATCGTATGCGCCCAGCGCAATTCGAAGTCCCGGATTTTTAGAACTTCTACCTGACATCAGTAATATTCCCGCTGCTCCACCAATGGCAAGCACCTTGCTAAGCATGGTAAGCGCCGGTGGAAATGCCATCTTCATCCCTGCAATAGAGGCAAAGATATCACTTGGGATCAGTATGAGAATCAGACCAATGAGTAATGCATACCAAAATACTACATCACACACAAAATCTACATACTTCTTATCACGGATACACATATATCCTTTGATTCCCAATCCAACAAAAAGATGAATCGTACCAAACAACATCGAATAAAGCAATAGCTTCATAGGATCATTTAATGGGATAAACCATAATGCCGGTACTATAATTTCATGTCCGAAGAATACCCGAGATACTACTTGCACTGCATCTCCAAAAAATCCTCCAAATAAAATTCCCCAAACCAATGTGGAGAGTCCACAATACATGAACATGTGGAGTGTTTTATTCATTCCTTCTGCCATTCGTGGGAATTTCTTCAAAACTACCAAACACGCAATAAAAACGATAATTCCATATGCTGCATCCGAAAGCATAAGTCCAAAGAAAAAGACATAAAAAAATGAGACAATTTTGCTTGGATCAATTTCACTTTGTATTGGCAGTCCATAGGATTCAATAACACCTTCTACCGAACCTGAAAATGTACCATTCTGAAGTAGAATTGGTGATTCTTCATCTTCTTTCAATCCTTCGATATCTACAACTAAATCATATCTGCTGGTCAGCTTTTCTTCTATCTGAGGCACTTTTTGCGCCGGCACATAACCGCTGATAATAAATGTTTGTTGTGATTGAAGGACTTCTCCCAACACTTCATATTTCCGACTTCTTGATCTAAAGTAATCAGATATAATCCGAAGCTCTTCTCTTTTTGTAGCATACTCTCGAATTTTCCCCTCTGTCAGTATGACACTTTCATTGAGCATTTTCATTTCTGCTTCAAGTTTTTCCTTGTGCTCTCTAGGTACCATCTGTACTACCTGTGATGGTTTCGAAAATCCAAATGTCCGCAATGCTTCTTCTAGTTTTCCTGCTTCTTCTTTCAGACTAATCGCTACGATACAGGTCTGATCCTGATCGGATGACACGATCTGAATATCAAAGTTCTCTAGGTCCGGCATTGCCTCTGCAATCTGTACATAAATCTGTTCCAGTGACATTTCTGCACTAATCGCACCTATCAGCACCTCTGTCTTCTTCGTTCCTGTATAATTCATAGGAACATCCAAGGTCAGCCATGGTGACAATGTTTCGACTTGTGCCTCTAATTTTGCAATCTGAGATTTGGTCTCTGCAATCTTTTTTTGTAATGCCAATAGTTGATTCGCCGCACTCATAATAGTGCTTTTATTCTGCATGTCCAATTCATACTCGGACTTTTCAACTAATGCTTTACCTTTTAGACTGGAAAGCATATTCGTCTTCTCCGGCGCATATTCCTGTAATACCTCCAGTGCTCTGTCAGCTAACACTACATTTTTTTCAAATGTCTGACGGGCATCTACGGTATCCATTTTTTTCAGGAACTCTTCGTCGGAAACGGAATTGTTTACTTCCATAACACCCCATGCCTGCAATTGCTCTAATATGGATTTACGATCCTTTTTCATTGCGCAGATACTAACTCGTTGCATCTGCAATATTGCCATACTTTTTCCCTCCTTTTTTATATCATTACAAAAAGTGGCACATTAATATAACCCTGCTATCACGAGTTCTATCGCTTGTGCCTCTTTTGCTGCTGCCGCTTCCTTCAGCGCTTGTGCATCTTGTGTCACTTGTGACGATGCGTTCTCCATCATGGTCGAAGCTTCTGTTCTGGCGGTCTCCATTGCAAGGCGTGCCTGTTCTTTCGCAGCGTTGATTTTCTCTTCTTTTAAACTCTTTGCAGCCTGCTTCGCCTGTTCAATTACTGCAGCACTTTTGCTTTCTGCTTCTTTCATAATTGCTCCGGCTTTTTCCTCTGACTCCTTTACTGTTTTAATCGTTTCTTGTACCACTTCTCTCACCACCTTTTACAATACAGTAAAATTTTACCATAAACAAACCCATAAATCAATTTGTTTTATGCATTTTTGACAATCCCATTCTTTTACTACCATTTCAAATGATGCAAATGGCCCTGTAAATTCATTCCTGCAAAGTCATTTTGCCGTAAGGCCTCATACAAAACAATGGCTACGGAATTCCCCAGATTGAGAGATCGGATGTCCCCATCCATAGGAATCCGAATACAGTCTTCCTTATGTCTGACCAGAATTTCTTCCGGAATTCCTGCGCTTTCTTTTCCAAACATTATATAGCAATCCGGCTCATAATTCGCCTCTGTATAAACCTTTGGTGCTTTTGTCGTTGCCATATAAATCTTAGCTTTTGGATTTCGTTCCAGAAAATCCTCGTAGTCAATATAGGTAGTCACATCCAAATCTTTCCAATAATCCATCCCGGCACGTTTTAAGTTCTTTTCTGTCAGCCGAAATCCCATGGGTTCTATTAAGTGAAGCCTTGCATTGGCAGCCACACAAGTTCTGCCAATATTTCCCGTGTTGGCCGGGATCTCCGGCTCGTGCAATACAATATTTAACATTCTATTCTCCAATTTTCCCAAATATACATTTATCTGCGTTCATTTCTGAGCCGTCCTACAAAATTCTCAAAACGCCCAATGGCCACTTTTAAATCCTCCAGTGAATACGCATAAGAGATTCGAAGAAATCCTTCTCCACAAGCTCCAAATGCAGTCCCCGGTACTACCGCCACTTTTTCTTCTTCCAGAAGCCGATTCGCAAATTCTTCTGATGTCATGTTAAATTCCTGAATACTTGGGAACACATAAAATGCACCAAATGGTTCAAAGCATTCTAGCTTCATACGCTTAAACTCATGCATCAAATATCTTCTTCGCTGATTATATGCATTTCGCATTTCTGCTACTTCTGCTTCGCAGCTTCGAAGTCCTTCTACTGCCGCATACTGGCTGTTGGTAGGTGCACACATAATCGCAAATTGATGAATTTTAATCATCTGCTCAATAATTTCCTTGGGACCACAAGCATATCCCAAACGCCATCCCGTCATTGCGAATCCTTTGGAAAACCCATTAATCAAAATGGTTCTTTCCTTCATCCCCGGAAATCCGGCAATGGACACATGGTCACCCTTATAACTTAACTCGGAATAAATTTCATCGGAAATCACAAACAAATCATGTTTAACCACTATTTCTGCAATGGGTTCCAGATCTGCTTTGCTCATAATAGCTCCCGTAGGATTATTTGGAAATGGCATGACTAACACTTTTGTCTTCGGTGTAATGGCTGCTTCTAATTCCTCCGGAGTTAACTTGAACTCATTTTCATATTGAAGTGGAATGATGACCGGTACTCCATCCGCCAATATGGTGCAGGGAAGATAAGATACGTAACTTGGTTGGGGAATAATGACCTCGTCTCCCGGATCCAGCATCGCACGCAGTGCAATGTCAATTCCCTCACTTCCTCCCACAGTTACAATAACTTCCTTGGTATCATCGTAAGAAACGTGTACTTTTCGATTTAGATATTTACAAATTTCTATTTTGAGTTCTTTTAATCCTGCATTGGAGGTGTAAAATGTTTTCCCTTTTTCCAGTGTATAGATTCCTTCTTCTCTGATTCTCCACGGTGTATCAAAGTCAGGTTCTCCTACTCCAAGGGAAATAGCATCTTTCATCTCACTGACGACATCGAAGAATTTCCGGATTCCGGAGGGTTCGATATCGACTACTTTTTTTGCTAATGGATCTCTCATTACAAAGTCACCGGCATTCTTTCTGATTCTGATTTTTGTGCCAGAATCGTACCGTGGTCTTTATATTTTTTCAATACAAAATGCGTTGCCGTACTAATAACTTCTTCGATTGGAGATAATTTATCGGAGACAAACTGTGCTACTTCCTGTAGTGTTTTCCCCTCCAAGGTAACTAATAAATCGTATCCTCCCGATATGAGATATACTGCATTGACTTCCGGATAGTTGTATACCCGTTCTGCGATTCGGTCAAATCCTCGATTGCGTTGTGGTGTTACACGTACTTCAATCAGTGCCGTAACAATTTCTATTCCGGTTTTACTCCAATCAATCAGTGTATGATACCCACATATAATTTTCTCTTTTTCCATTGCCTGAACCTCATTGGCAACCGTTGCTTCTTCCACATCCAGCAAAACAGCCAGCTCACTTAAATCTATCCGGCTATTTTTCTCTAAATACTTTAAGATTTCTTGTCTCATGCCTCGTTCTCCTCTGTTTGATATATTTTCACCAGTTCATCCACGGCAGGACGGTCTAAATATCGTTTCTCGCCGCCTCCGGATATGATTCTTTCCTTTTGATCGGTAATCTTTCCTAACACCATCCCACAAATCCCTTGTTTTTCATATTCTTTCACCAGTTCTTTTCCTTGATCGGTCACCACTAAGATGCTTCCGGTACTGGTAAGTTGATAAGGATTGAGATGATAATATTCGCATATTTCTACTGTTTCTTGGCGAATTGACATCTGCTTCAACTCTACTTCCAAACCCACTTTAGACGCTTCTGCAATCTCCCAAAGCGCAGCAAATATCCCACCATCACCAATCTGTTGCATGGCCGATGCACCCATCTGCTCTGCCATTTGAATCTCTTTTTGAGAAAACAACACTTCCTCCCATGCTTTGATGGGGTTTAGAAATGCCGGAATAAACCGTTTGGATAATTCTTCCTCTTTTTCCAAAAGAATCCGCATAGTTCCCTCTAGTCCAATCCATTTCACCAACACAATATCTTGGCTTGGTTGGGCAAGGATGGATTTGACTACCGTTCCTTTTTTTTGTAGGCCCACGCCTGTCACAGATATAATCGCCGACTCTATCACCGGACTCACTTCCACTTTGACATAAAAAAGTTGAATGGCGTGAGCGCTTCCGGCTCGTTCCAATGCCTCTGTCATAGCCTTTAGCCGCGATTCATAAGCATGTGGAGGAAGTAAAATAGTCACTCCCGCACCCACAATCTCAGCACCTCTCGTGGCTAAATCATTGGCCACTTTAGCTAACGCAAATACGCCTAATTCTTTTTGATTTCCATAAAGGCACGTCCCGGTAACCAGCACGTTGTCTGATTCACCTACTTTGATACCACCACACATCTCTTCTATGGATGGTTCCATGACCGACTCCTCTCGTCGGTAGTGCAACTGTTTTTGCACAGAACGTTTTAATACTGTCTGCGATACTTTCCCTATCTTCATATGCCCCTCGCCATTCTTAGAGTAAGTACGGAATAATCATAGTTGCAACCATAGCAATGATAATCACCATGACCACAATCGATATAATACGACGTGTTTTTTTATTGTAAAAATTCATTCTTTTCACCTCTACATTTTTATAGTTCATTACATTTTATACTCTTTGCACTTCTTTTGCAAGAAACATTCCTCACATTTTGGTGACCTAGCTGTGCAAATGCTTCTTCCAAAGGCAATAATCTGAATATTATAAAGAATCCAATGATCTTTTGGTAATTCTTTCATTAAATCTTGTTCCACTTTTTCCGGGTCTTCATTCTTGGTCAATCCCAACCGTTTGGAAATCCGTTTTACATGGGTATCCACCACCACACTGGGATCATTGTATATATTTCCCCGAATAACGTTGGCTGTTTTTCTTCCTACTCCCGCAAGGGATGTAAGTTCTTCTACATCTCTTGGAATCTCATAATGAAACCGTTCTCGCACCCCCTGCATGCAGGCAATAATGTTCTTCGCTTTATTATGATAGAACCCGGTAGATTTGATGTCTTGTTCTAACTCTCGCAAGTCTGCATCTGCAAAAGAATCAATGGTTTTATATTTTTGAAATAGCTTTTCCGTTACTATGTTCACTCTGGCATCGGTGCATTGTGCACTTAACATAGTAGCTATCAGAAGTTGCCAAGGTGTTTCATGATTTAAGTAGCACCTGCCTTCCCTTCCATATTGCTCATCTAGTATATCCAATATCTCTTGTGTTCTTTTTTTCACGCTATATTCCCTTCTTTCTAATGTGATATACAGTCGCTTCATGGTTCAGTGGATTTCGGTTCTGGTAATCAAACAGCAGGTATTCTTCTCTGCCCTGATAGGTAAATTTTTCCATGTGAGTCATTTTTCGAAGTTGTCTCATGTCACACTGGTCATACCCTTGCAAATATCTATGTTCCTTCGCTTCCCGTTCATAGAATTCTCTTACTATTTCTTTGTCTACTTGGGATTCTCCGGCAAATTCCGGTCGATTCTTTACATTTTCCCGTAAATATACATCATAAGTCAAAAGCTCCCGATAGAAAGATTCCTTAGTTCCTTTTCTCTTTTCCCCAATAAATCGATATAAAATCTCATAACGTGAAATACGGGAATGGCTCACCAGATTCAGTTCCTGACTATCATAGTAGTTCCCCAACTGTTCAAAAAACTCATAAGGGGTCTGGAATTCCTTGACTAATTCTTTTAAGGTATGCCGGAATTGGCCACTGTTATAGTAGATCTCCACCATTTCTTCAATAACCTTTAACTTTAAGATCTCCCCATAACTCATCCAGTTCGTATACAGCACTTCGTAAGGGGGACGGCTTTTATACACCAATCCATAGGCGGTCTTTTCTTGTTCCATATAAGAACCCTTTAGTACTTTTAGAAATCCCAGCTGCAATTGTTCCGGTTCCAATGCATACACCTGATTAAAAGATTCTTGAAAACTCTCCAACCCTTCATAGGGCAGTCCTGCAATCAAGTCCAAATGCTGATGCACATTGTGGGCCTGATTAATTCGTTTCACGATGCGTGCAACTTCCTTGAAATCCATAGTTCTTCGAATTTCTTTTATGGTTCGTTCATTGGTGGACTGTACGCCAATTTCCAATTGGATTAGTCCCGGACGCATCTGCTCAATAAAGCGGATTTCCTCTTCATTTAACAAATCCGCTGCTACCTCAAAATGAAAATTCGTAATTCCTTTATCTTTTTTTACAATATAAGACCAAATTTCCATTGCTCTCTCATGATTGCAGTTAAAGGTGCGGTCTACGAATTTTACTTGTGGAATTTTTTTTTCAATGAAAAAACCAAGTTCTTCTTTCACTAATTTCATATCCCGAAAACGTAGACATTTATCAATGGAAGAGAGACAGTAACTACAGGAAAATGGACAGCCACGGCTGGTCTCATAATATATAATCTTATTTTGAAACAGTTCCAAATGATTGTATACAAATGGCACCTTGCTTAAATCCATAACCGAACGCCCTTCATTTTCCACAATCCCGCTTTGGGCACTTCGGTAGGTAATGCCTCTTATTTCTTTTATAGATTTCTTTTCTTCATAACAGCTCACCAATTCCCGGAATGTTTCCTCCCCTTCACCTCGAATAACTCCTGTCACTTCCGGCAGTCGTACAAGCACATCTGTTGCATCATAAGAAACCTCCGGACCACCTAACCATATGGGTATTCCGGGAAATATTTTGCCACATTCCCGCACAATCTCTTCTATATAATTCAAGTTCCAAATATAGCAGGAAAAACACAATACATCCGGTTGTTTCTTATATAAGTCCATTAAAATATCATCTATTTGTTGATTAATTGTATATTCCACAATCTGGATATCCTCACAAAAAGAATGTGCATACGCTTTCAAACTATACACTGCCAAATTGGAATGAATATATTTTGCATTAATTGCTGTCAGTACCACTTTCATAGACTGCCTCTTTCTAACGTGGGTCAAACGTTATTCTTATTCTACACAACTTTTACATCTCGGGCAAGGATAAAAAGCAATTGTTGATTCTAGCGCACGTTTTTATAGGCAGATTCCGTTGACATTTTTTTTAAAATACGATACAATATAGACTCGTGCAGCCGGGGTGCTAGCGGTACCTTGTACCTACAATCCGCTATAGTAGGGGTGATGTTACGCAGAGGGCTTGTTTTTGTGAAGCTGCCCTTGAAAAGTGGCGTTGAGATTTGGGTCTTGCGCAACAAAAATCTACGAACTGTGTCAGGTCGGGAACGAAGCAGCACTAAGTGGAATCTTTTGTGTGCCGCAAGGGTGCCTGGATTGAGTTGGCTGTCAAGGTAACGTTCGGAAGAGCAGTTCGAAGCGTAACGCACGTAAAATAATAACAAAACTGCAAAGCAGCCACCCGGTCTTTATCGACCTAGATGGCTGTTTTTTTTATAATGTTTCGTCAAACTCAATAATCAGGTAAAACCCTCGATCTGTTTCCTGAATCTCTTTGATGATTCCCTTTTTAGATTGAATGCGTTGTAAGGTCCGATAGATACCGGACATTGCAACCGATGGTTCCGCTACGTAGCTGTATAAGCTTCCATTGACTCGCTCTGTAATATTTATTTCTTGTCCCACTTCTACTAATCCCTGACGTTCCATTTTAAATTTTTCTTCTCGCATTGCATTCTCTTCCTTCTATATATATTATGCATTCTAGTATAACATTTTTTTAAAAAAATGAAAATTAACGTTCTTGCTTTTTTTAATTTCAAACGTTATAATACTCCTTACCGCATTGGATGCTACCCCAAAAGAAAGAAGGAATTTTTATTAAACTTAGTAAAACAAACTTATCACACTATAGCAAATTATTTTTTGAAAACACCTTTCGTTTTATTGCCATGATGATTTTTATTAATCTTTATATGACGCTGTTTGGACCTGCCAATACGCTTGTAGGCGTAGCCATTGCTGTTGCCTTTATGACATACCCTTCTTTGGATATGAATATTTCGCCAATTCACATGGCCTTTCTCATTTTTTTCTTATTGATTGGTTCTGGTTTATCTTCTGCCTCCACCTTATTCCATCCGGCTATTGCCTTTTTAATCAATACTTCCTATATTATTATTTTACTTTTATTCACCAGCGAACCATCTGCCTATAAACCTTATATGCCTTTTTTATTATGTTTTATTTTCTGTCAGTCCGTTCCTGTACAAGGGCAAGAGTTAGTTCTTCGAATGACTGGCATTACCGTCTGTGCATTGGGAACTGCTCTCTATACTTTTTTGATGTGGAAAAAAAATGGCTATGGTCAAGAACCCTTGTCACTCAAAGAGCAAATATTACACAGTACACATCATCGCGGTTTTATCTTACGCCTATCCTTCGGAATTTCCGTTGCGATGCTGCTTGGGACTGTCCTGCACATCCAAAAACCACTGTGGATTAGTATCGTTGTCATGTCTCTTACCCAAATAGAATTAAAGGATACCCTCCTTCGAATCAAGCACCGAACCATTGGCACCATCCTGGGCATCCTTATTTTCATTGTTGTATTTCAGTATTTAGTTCCGCCTAAATATGTTTTCATTCTTGTATTTCTCATTGGTTATATTAACAATTTTATAAAAGAGTACAAATATACTCAGATTCTCAATGCAGTGAATGCCATTAATGCATCTTTGGTTATGTTAGATACTTCCACTGCCATTGAAAATAGAGTGATGTGCCTTCTTTGTGGGATTTTAATTGTGCTGATATTTTATGTATTACATTTTATTTACCAGCTCTTAACTCCTTAAAGAATTGTTTCATCATCTGGCTGCATTCTTCTTCTCGTATACCTAACGTGAGCTCTGCCTGGTGATTAAATTCCGGCATCTGCAGCATATTTAATATAGAGCCGGCGCATCCGGCCTTGGGGTTCATGCACCCCACCACCACCCTCTTAATGCGGGATTGGACGATTGCGCCGGAGCACATCTGACATGGTTCCAGTGTTACATACATGGTGCAATCTTCCAGCCTCCAATCACCCATTTTTTTACTGGCCTTTTTGATGGCAATCAATTCGGCATGAGCAAGGGGATTTTTGTCAATCGTTCGTCTATTATACCCTCTGCCAATCACCTTGCCCTCATACACAATGACACATCCTATCGGTACCTCTTGAATTTCATAGGCTTTCTTTGCCTGTCGGATGGCCTCTTTCATATATTTTTCATCTGTATTCATTATTTTCCCTGTTTCACTTTCCTGCACCAATATCCAAATGCATCCGCCTTGTTTTTTTCTTTCTCTTCTAAGTGTACTTCTTCTTCTGAAACTTTTATGAACTCTGGAAATCCAAATGTTTTTGCTGCCGTTTCTTCTCGTTCATGGTAGATTCCCGGAACTCCCAGCCATAGGACTTCCTCTTCCTCAATAAACAAAAGGTGGTGATAGTTATAATATCCATGTAAAAGAAAACTATTATTGGCAATCCGCCATTCACACCTTGGCAATCTGGCTATATCCTGACGGCTAATTTTTTCGCAACGTCTCGATTCACATTTCATTTCTGCCGCTTGGGTATTTAAGTTTTCTGGTTCCTCTTCTGCTTCTATTTTCAGTTCTTCCGTCTCTTCTGTCTCTTCCATTTCTTCAAACTGTTCCATCATAACGATTTCTTCTATGGGAATTGCTCTATCATCCCAGGATGCCGCATATTTTTTATGATTATTTTCCCATAATAAAATGCCATTCACTTTCTGATAAGAATCGGCCCCTCCCACATCTTCTGCAGTATAAGCAAGTCGATATCGCATAGTAGGTGATACTTCTTCGATTACTCCTTGACGAATTCCCACACATTTTTCTTCCGTTTTGTAAAGTAAGTAAACCGTCCACTTTGTATCCGGAGATACTTGCAGACCCTGTCCGTAAATATGAACAACACAGCCGTTTTCCTGCCCTTCCACTTTTACAAACCCTATATTACGTATTTTATTTCCCTTTTCATATTCATACAGATATTTGCTAAACCTTTTCAATTGATTACCCCGCTTCATGGATGATATAGTTTAGCTTATTCACACTCCCTCTACAGTATACCATTCAGTTCTTGATAAAGTCGTTTTGCATAGCTGTCTGTCATACCACAAATGTAGTCGGTTATCAAAAGTAATCGTAAATACAATTTTTCTGCTTCGCTTTTTCCCTGTGCATGAAAATGATATGCACTTTTGTAATTATCTGAGATAAAGGAAATCATTCTTACATCCAGCGGATGCATAGTTTTTCCCGTATCATACTCTATGACGGCCTTTACAAATCGATCCATAAGAAAATCAATGATGGTTGCCTCTGACACTTCCATGCGATAAATCTCCGGAGAAAGAAAAACATATCGGCACGCTACGTCTCCAAGCAATTTCATCAATGGGTCTGCACCGGTATGATAAAATAGATCTTGGGAGTAGATTCCTTCCATAATTTCATTATAATGAAGTGTAAATCCCTCCGTCGCGCAACGAATTAAGAATCCCTGCACACGTACAATCCAATTTTTCACTGCGTATTCTTCCGGATTCTCCACCTGATGCTCCACTCCTCTGCGATACTGTTTCTCTAAGTTTTCCATTGCTTGAAAACCCATATCCGGATAAGCCTCATCCAATTTTTGCAGTTCCTCTTTCAGTACATAAAACGAAATAAATCCTTTTACAAAAGCATCCTCTATATCTGCTGTTTTATATGCCAAATCATCTGCTGCTTCTAACACAAATGCCAGTGGATGTCGGTTTCCATCGGTTCCAGTTTCTTTTTGGATATCCCGAAAAATTTCTTGATCTGCATAATAATACCCCATTTTTTTATCTTTCATATTTTTTCCGTGCTTTTGTATGTGCAAAGAAGATACCGGATATTTTATAATGGTACCAAGCAGTGCATAAGTTAGGTTCATGCCTTGTTCGTCTACCAGGTAATGAAGTTTACTGACTAACCGAAGCGCCTGTGCATTTCCTTCAAAATGATAGAAGTCCTCCCGCATCTGTGGTGTCAGTATTTGCTCTACCGATTTTCCACCTATAAAAAGTGTCGGAAGATTTCGCTGAAACCACTCCCGAATAGCATCCTCTCCAAAATGTCCAAAGGGCGGATTCCCAATGTCATGAATGAGCCCCGCACACTGCAATATATTACAAATGTCCTCTTTCATTTGAATGGTAAAACTCAAATCATTTCCATTGTTTAAAATACTTTCTCCAATGTTTTGTCCTAAAGATTTTGCAAAAGAGGATACTTCTAGAGAATGAGTAAGTCTGGTGCGAATAAAATCACTTTTATCCAATGGAAAGACCTGTGTTTTATCTTGCAATCTTCGAAAGGATGCACTTCCTATAATGCGATGATAATCTTTTTCAAACTCACTTCGTAAATCTGCAGATTTATATGGTTTCTTTCCTTGCCCGTCCCGACTTCTTTTTATTGACAGCAACTGTTCCCACTTCATATGGTAACGCCTCCCTTTCTCCATCTATGAAACCAGAAACCGTGCAGTTAATCACTGCACGGTCATTCAATGTTCCTCTTATTTTTCTGTTTCCCCTAATCCAGATAAATCGGTGGTTCATAGTTTTTCCCAAGCAATGTTTTCTTACGCTCCTGGTATCCCAGAAATGCCCACTCTGTCATATCCGTCCATTGTTTTTCTGCTCTGTCATAGACCTGTACATATCCGATACGAGAGGGATGCATCCGCACGCTGTTAGTTGCATACTCTGCGCCGGTGTACGGATTGATTTCCGGTTTTCGTTCTGGAACCGGAATGACTGGTTCTGGTTTTTCTTCTGCTACTGCTTCCGCTGCTTCCTCCGGTACTTCTGTAATTGATTCTTCTTCCGGCTCTTCTATCACCTCTGCATGTGTCTCTTCTTGTTTTACAATTGGAGCTTTTTTTATATACCCTTTTAAAACACTGGCAAGAGGTTTTTTCTTACTATTGTCCTGATTTTGTGCTGTTTGTTCGGATTTCACTTCTTCCACCTCTGATTCTATTTGATTAGTTTGTTCCGGTTCCTGCTGTTCCTCATGTATGTCAACCAATTCTCCGATTGTAATGTCTCTTTCGGCCGGAGAACGTTTCTCGTCTTCTTTTATCAAATGTTCTTTAGATTCCAAAAAGATAGTTTTTCCTTGCTTTCTGCTCTTTTTAGTTGCTTTCTTTATTTCTTCTTCGGTTGGTGCTTCTTCAACAGCTTCGCTGCTTACCAATATATTTAATTGAAAAGGACATTCCAATATCTCTGCAATTGTACGCATGTCCTGTTCTTGAAAATTATCACGTCCCAAACGCTGTGTCAGATTCTGACGCGACATCTTTTTTCCCGTCTTTTCTTCCACTTTCTCTGCCAGTTCCTTAATAGTCATTCCCTTCCGGCTTAAAATAATCTTGACTTGCTCCCCAAATGTCAAATTCAGCATGATTTTATCCTCCTTCTATATTATATCACCCCGTAAAATTGCATGTAAACTTTACTCTTTCTTTATTTTATCAGATGATTTTGTATTCGTCAACGCCAACTGATTTTATAATTGCTTAAGATTTTTTTTAGATTTTCATCATAGTTTGTACACATTTATCTTTTATAATAGTCTAAGAT
>JAVWVS010000026.1:0-33086 GCA_036666555.1 Lachnospiraceae bacterium
ATAAACAAAGCAATCGAGCTATATCATTTTGAAAAGTAGCTGCAAAAGTGTGGATTCCCCTCATAATAAAGAATATAACTTTGGGCTTCCGGTGGTTTCGGTTGGTATTGATTCAAAAAAACATGTGGTGCAATATCTTGTATCATCTTTCGTCCCTCCATTGGATATCTCTCAATAGTATAATCCCTGCTGATTTTTCTGTCAAATAATTCAGGATTTCTTTTCCTATTCCTCTTGACTTAATCGCTTACTCATGTTATTGTAAATGGGTATTTTAAATGTTGTATTGGATTCACATATTTTTGTAAGCAATTAACGTTTAATTGTTTACAAAAATATGTGTTTTTTATTGTCAATATTATAAGAATACAAATAATAATTTGAGGAGGTACCCATCATGAATAGAGGTACAGTAAAATGGTTTAATGCACAAAAAGGTTTTGGATTTATCACTAACGACGAAGGCGGAGAAGACATCTTCGTACATTTTTCAGGAATCGCTGTAGACGGATTCAAAACATTAGACGAAGGACAAGCTGTAACTTATGAGATCCAAGAAGGCCCTCGTGGACTTCAGGCAGTCAACGTTTGTATCGCATAATTGAACCGAAGAGCTAAAAATGACAGGAGAATAATCTCCTGTCATTTTTTTATTTCTTTTTTCGAAACAATGCTGTGATTACCACTAAGATTCCTCCTGCAAAAATAAAGAAGTCTCCCAGGTTAAACGTTACATCTGTTAATTTTTTCCATTTCGTTTGAAAGCCAACATAATCAACTACATACCCTCTGACCAACCGATCATAGAGATTACTAAAAGCGCCACCTACCATGAAGGAAATTCCGGTTTTTTTTATAAAATGACCTTTTCTTGTTAATAAAAACAAATCATACACTGCCAATAATATACCGGCACCTCCGGAAGCTGCTTTCACTACCTTTGGATATTTCTCCAGCATGCTCAACATCAGACCTTTATTATACACCTTACGAATCAGTACTTTTCCATCTAAAAGAGCACGTTCTTTTGTACTTTCTACATTTTCTTCCACATACTTTTTAATGAACAAGTCTGTGATCAGTAGTGCACAGGAAATTCCCACAAATAAAACCATTCCCATCTACTCACCACTTTCATCTGAAACTGACTGCTCCGCAGTATCCTCTTCTTCAAATATACTTTCATCCACCGCATCATCCGCATCTACAATTGGTGGTTCCACCCGTTCAATTTTAGCTCCACAGTTTGGACAATACGTCATCTCTTCTTCTACCGGTTGATTACATTTTTCGCAAGTGCCAATCCCTTTTATCTGTGCGATTTCTTGTCTAAACGCCTCAATCGTATCTTCTCTTTTTTGAATTTCTTCACAGACAGTTACATATTCCACTGCCATTTCTTCTTTATTTCGAAAGTCGGCATACACCATTTCACCTAAATCTTTTATATCTTTTTCATTGGTTCGTTCCAATATGCGAATCTGATTCTTAATCTTCTGAAGATTGACTACTTCTTCCGTCTTTTTTCCAACTACCTCTGCTGTCTCTGATATCCGTTTTCCTAAATCGTCAAAAAAATCTCCCATAATGAATTTCTCCTTTCGTCTTCTGTCAATACTGTCTGATTTCATCAAATGTCTTGTAGAGGTTCAGTGCCCCATATCCCCATTCTCGATTAGGATATGTATTGGTATTGCTTCTTACCGTTCCCAAAATCAACAAATTTTTAATGGGCGTAGAATCCACGTCCGGATATCCTAGCTGATATACAATCCATTCCATCAAAAGTGCTGCTGCGCCTGCGGTGATTCCGGCAGCAATACTGGAACCGGTTCGTCGCACAAACTGACCTCTTTTCCCTGCACCCAAAACGTTTACACCGGGTGCTGCAAAATTTGGTTTTAATCTTTCATTTCTAGTATATCCTCTTCCCGAATGAATATCAATACTATTATCAACTCCATCATAAAATGCCACTGTCATGGGTGAAACGGCATTGCCGGGACCTGTAATGGTATAGTCCGGGTTGGATCTTAAGAAATAGGTGTCGCTGGTTAAAAATTCGCTGACCGGCAGCCACATATGAAAAATTCCGTCTGCAATCTGCACGGATTCTACGGTAATTTTCCAAATTCCTGCAGTGGGAGCATCAAATCGGAATACAATTAACTCCGAATTACTCCGTTCCACTAAAATCTTATAATCTAAATACACCACGGTTTCTTCCAATACAAATCGATATACATTACTGCCGGTCTGGCGAAGTGGCACCCTTGGGATTCGTTCGCCCGACGGGGATACAATGGATACTGCAAGAATGTTAGGAATATCTGTCCAAAGTTCCATGGTAAAACCCAGCTCTTGATTCCCCACTCGAATTTCCACATCTTTGACATCCGTATCATTTTTAAGTTCTCCTAAAAAATGATGTCGCTGACTAGCCTCATTTCCACCGCCAATGACAATTGCCCGCCCCACGTGATATGCATAAGCCTCTAATGCCACCGCCAGTGGTTCTGTTATATTATGTCCACCGAGATTGCTTCCTAAGGCAACACAGATAACCATGGGTAAATTCTTTTCTTTTGCCAATTCGTCCAAATATCGAATGGCTGCCATAATATCATTTTCTTGATAGCAAACCGCATCTTTTTTAATAAAATAGTAATCTTTCAAATAAGTTTTTGCTTCTTTTAATTTGACAACCGCAATGGTGGATTCCGGTGCTGCCCCTAAAAATCTATTTTCTACGTCCGCTCCTCCTGCCGCAATACTGCTCAAAAACGTTCCGTGTCCATTGGTATCTTCCGTGGGCACACGTTCTTTTTGTGCCTGTTCATCTTCCAAAGAAAGTGCCTCATTAATGTCTTCTTCAGAGTACGCACTTCCATAATCAAATCCTTTTGGCAAAACACCTGTCTGAATGGTTTGATCCCAAATACCCAGAATTCTGGTAGTACCATCCAGATTTCGAAAAACTGGATTCGCATAATCAATTCCGGTATCCAGGAATCCAATCAAGACTCCCTCCCCTTTCAACTGAAGAGAGGGGTAATTCTGTACCCGGGTAATTCCTGCTTGATTCATCGCTTCCATGTCCAGTAGTGTATAACAATTGGGAATGGCACTATAAGAAAACTTGGACAAATTCATAGGTTCTACTAACTCTTTTTCCACATACAGTCCTCGATACCCTTGTACAAGCTCTTGTTCACACACCTGCTTGACGTCGATTCCGTCTAACATCAGATTTCTTTCATTGCCAATAATAAAGTCCCGATAATTTTCTGATAAAATCCTCATTTTACAGCTAACTTGCTCTGCCATATGTCTCTCATATCCTTTTTCACAATTATATGAAAGCATATTTCCAAACATACAATTCTCTGCCAAGAAACCCTACAATTTCCAGATATCCTCATGATACTGTCGCACCGTTCTATCCGATGAAAAAAATCCTGCATAAGCAATATTGACAATTACTTTTCTCATCCATTCACTACGATTCTCATAATCTTTATACATACGTTCTTTCGTAACAATGTATGCTTTTAAATCCAACAACGTCATAAACCAGTCCTTCTGAATCAATTCCGCATGAAGGCGAAGAAGAGTTTTGACATCTCCAATGGAAAGTAGCTCATTACTAATAATAAAATCCACCCATTGTCGAATTTGTGTATCCTCCATATAGTACTTAACTGCCTGATAATCTGCCTCTGCATAATGTTCAATGACTTGATCACTGGTTTCTCCAAAAATATAGATATTGTCATCCCCCACCAGTTCATGAATCTCTACATTGGCACCATCTTCTGTTCCTATGGTCAATGCTCCATTTAACATGAATTTCATGTTACTGGTGCCACTGGCTTCTTTGGAAGCAAGAGAAATCTGTTCCGAAATATCACATGCCGGAATTAGTTTTTCTGCTGCACTTACATTATAATTTTCCATCATCACCACTTTTAAATAAGGATTCACCTGGGGATCTTCATTGACCAGTTGTTCCAGACAAAGAATCAGATGAATAATATCTTTGGCGATTTGATAGGCCGGTGCTGCTTTCGCTCCAAAGATAATCGTAATTGGACGAGCGGGATAATTTCCTTTTTTTATTTCCAGATATTTGTAGATTACGTAAAGTGCATTCATCTGCTGCCGTTTGTATTCATGTAATCTCTTAATTTGAATATCAAAAACAGAATCTTCCGCCACTTCTATTTTCTTGGTCTTCTCAATATATTTTTTCAGCTTCTGCTTATTTTGCTGTTTAATCTCCCACAACCGTTTTTTCACCGATTCATCTTCTGTATACGCAAGCAGTCCCTTCAGTTTTTCTGCATCCTTTTTATAATCTTCACCAATTAATTCTGTAATCAAATCCGCCAATTCCTTATTACAAGACAACAGCCACCTACGAAATGTAATTCCATTAGTCTTATTATTAAATTTCTGCGGGTAAATATCATAAAATGGTTTTAATTCTGTTTTTTTTAAGATATCCGTATGCAGCGCCGCCACTCCATTTACACTAAAGCCATAATGAATATCCATATGAGCCATATGAACCCGCTCCTCTGCATCAATGATAGCAACCCGTTCATCCAAATATTTTTCCTTGCTTTTTTGATCTAGCTTTCGGATAATCGGTACCAATTCCGGCACCACCTGTTCCAAATAACTGATAGGCCATGTTTCCAATGCCTCTGCCAGAATTGTGTGATTGGTGTATGCACAGGTATGAGAGACAATTTCTACCGCTTCTTCAAATGGAATTCCTTGAAGCCCCAGTAATCGGATGAGTTCCGGGATCACCATAGACGGATGGGTGTCATTGATTTGAATGACCACATGTTTCGAAAGTTGGTGTAAATCATACCCTTTTTCTTTACACTCTTTCAAAATCAACTGTGCCCCACAAGACACCATAAAATATTGCTGATAAATACGCAGTAAATTGCCCGCCTTATCACTATCATCAGGATAGAGAAATAATGTAAGATTATGCAAAATATCTGTTTTATCAAACGTAATTCCCTCTTTGACTATATGTTCATCCACTGTTTCCACATCAAATAAATGCAGCTGATTCACCACACCTTTGTACCCAATAATATCAATATCATACATGCGAGACTGTAATGTAAACTCTTGAAAAGGCACTTCAAAACGAACTTCGGTGGGATTCAGCCAACTGGGAACTTCTATCCATTCGTTCGGTATTTCCTTTTGCTGACGTTCCCGGAACAATTGTTGAAACAATCCATAATGATAATTTAAACCAATTCCATCTCCCTTTAAGGAAAGAGTTGCTACAGAATCCAGAAAACATGCTGCCAATCTCCCCAGACCTCCATTTCCCAGAGATGGCTCTGGTTCCTCCTCCTCTATCAATGCCAGACTTTTCCCATGACTGCTTAACAGTTGCTCCACTTCCTCACGCCAACCCAAATTCATCAAATTATTCGATAGCAATTTTCCAATCAAAAATTCTGCGGATATGTAATACAACTTTTTATTTCCCTCTGCACTTGCATCATTACCCGTTCTTTCCTTCACCATCTCTAACAAGGCATAATAAAGTTCTTGATTACTTGCTTGTGAAATTTCTACTTGATATCGGTTTTGCAAAATCTCTTGTAATTTTTGTTCCAGCATAAGTTTCCTCCCTTATTCAAAACGCTCTGTAATACGCCACTTTCGTATTACAGAGCGAAATTTACTGACCGTTCTGGTTTTGATTGTATTTCTCTTGTATTTCCTTTCGGATATGATCTGCTTGATCATAGTAAGTTGTGATTTCTTCTCCTTCTTCCAACTGTTCTTCCACCAAGTTTTCCTGAGGATGATTGGGAAGAATTGCATTGGCCGGAACCTTTTTAAATACCGGCTTCAATAAAATAGGAGTAATAATCGTTGTGACAATAACGGTAATAACTACCGGTCCTAGAAAATTCGCCCCCAGTAACCCCAGCTGTGTCCCTTTGCTTGCCACAATCAGTGCTACCTCACCACGGGATATCATTCCCACACCAATACGTTTACACTGATAATTCTGATATCCGCAAGCTTTCGCTGCAAGACCGCAACCAACAATTTTTGTCACAATTGCCACAGCTACCAAAATAATGGAAAACCAGATAACCGCTGACGACATTTTGGGAAGCACAACTTTTAGCCCAATACTTGCAAAAAACACCGGTGATAGCAGCATATAAGATAACGTTTCAAATCGGGATTGTAAAAATACGGAACGTTCCGTATTAGATATAATCAATCCTGCAATAAATGCTCCTGTAATATCCGCAACCCCAAAGAACTCTTCTGCCACATAAGACATCAGCAAGCAAAATACAAATGCCACAATGACGTGTCTATGAAGTCCTCTGTCTGCCGATTCTGTCCATTTTTTATAAATCTTATAGAATAGGAATCCAATGCCTCCCGCAAAGATAAAGTACGCTACAATCTTTACAAGTGCAATCACAATACTGACTGATTCATCTGCCATACTGGTAATAATCGTCAGTGCAATGATACCTAGAATATCATCGATAATCGCTGCTCCTAAAATGGCATTTCCCGATCGGGTCTTTAATTTCCCTAATTCTTTTAATGTTTCCACGGTAATGCTTACCGATGTGGCTGTTAGTATCACACCAATAAATACATTTTGTAAAAATAAGGTGCAATTTGCATTGGAATCAATAATTCCCGGTCGGTTAAAAATCCATGCCACACCAAATCCACCGAAAAGTGGTACCACCACTCCACACACCGCAATGATAAAGGATGCTTTTCCGCTTGCCTTTAATTCCTTAATATCCGTCTCCATACCGGCACAGAACATCAATACAATGACTCCAATTTCTGCTACCTCATGAATAAAATTCGTTCCTTTCAACAAGCCAAAACAAGCCGGCCCCAAAAGCAGTCCTGCCAACAGCGCCCCAACTACCTGTGGCATCTGTACCTTTCGTGTTAAAAGTCCCAACCCTTTTGTGAATAATAAAATAATTGCTAAATCCATTAAGTAACCATAACTTGTCATCTTTATCCCCCTGTTTCTCTATGCTAATTCCTTTATACACTTTACTCCTCTCCTTGGGATATTGCAAGATTTAAAACACAAAAACCACCTCAAAATATCCTGAGATGATTTTATTTGTTTTATTGGGTTGTGATTCTTGGTTTTTGAATCTGTTCTTCAATTTCTTCCGGATGTTCCAGACACACTTGTATCGCATCATTTAATGACAACATCTTATCGTCTAATTCAGATACCATCTCCGCACATTCCCGCAAATCGCGGCTAATATATTCCGGTGCATTTCCCTCAAACTTGTAGTAAATCTTATGCTCCAAACTGGCCCAAAAATCCATGGCAATCGTCCGAATCTGAATCTCCACTTTCGTATCCACTACACTATCTGATAAAAATATCGGCACCGATACCAACATATGATAACTTTTATATCCGCTTTCTTTTGGATTCCGAATGTAATCCTTAATAGACAATACTTTTAAATCACTTTGATTTCCAATCATTTCTGCTAACTGATAAATATCCGATGTAAAGGAACAAATCAATCTTACACCTGCAATGTCATTTACGTATTTCACCATATTTTCAATGGATGTCTCATATCCGTATCTTTTTAACTTTTTCACAATGCTTTCCGGTGATTTTATCCGAGTTTTAATGTGTTCAATTGGATTGTATTGATGTACATGTTGAAACTCATCATTGAGTATCTCAAGCTTCGTTCCCACTTCTTTTAAAGCTGCGTTATATAAAAATATAACGGTCTTCCAACTATCCACGTCTTCGTAATTCCTAATCGTTGTTTCCATAGATGACTCTCTCCTCTCGTAGTACACGAAGAGCTAATTTCGTACACCTATAGTATACCATGTTCCCATTGAAATGTCATAAATTTCATTGTTTTTTAATACCTTTCACAGAAAAATCATGATAATTCCAGTTTCATATCTCCGAATTTAATCCAGTGTTTCTTTCTCATATATTCAGAAATTCCCAAGGTCAGAATCGCCGGCAGCACAACTTGCAGCACGACAATCTTTACCATGACCACCGTAGGTGATTCCGATACAATCATTGTCTGCCACGTCATTATCTGACCCACCAGACCTGCGGTTCCCATACCCGAGCCGGTTGCATTGCTGGTCATATGGAAAATCATGGTACCTACCGGTCCTAAAATAGCACTGGATAAAATCGCCGGCAGCCAAATAATCGGTTTTCTTATAATATTAGGTACTTGCAACATGGATGTTCCGATTCCCTGTGCCAATAATCCCCCAATTTTATTCTCTCGATAACTTGCCACCGCAAAACCTACCATGTTACAGCAGCATCCAATCGTTGCGGCTCCAGCTGCAAGCCCGGATAGATTCAAAATGATTCCAAGTGCCGCCGAACTGATGGGCAATGTCAAAATCATTCCCATCAACACCGACACTGTAATCCCCATTAGAAATGGTTGTTGTTCCGTCCCCCAGTTGATAATGGAACCAAGCCCCGTCATAAATCTTGAAATGGGTGGCCCCAATAAAAGTCCGGCCACTGCTCCTGCACCTATGGTAACCAGTGGTGTAATTAAAATATCTATTTTGGTTCTTCCGGACACCAAATGGCCCACTTCAATTCCAATATAAGCTGCCAAGAAAGCGCCCAGTGGTTCTCCCGGTCCTGCCAAGACCATGGCACCATCAATCATTAGCGTGCCCGTAAGCAGTTTCCCCGCAAAGGCTCCCACCATTCCTGCAGTTGCTGCCGATACCACCACCAACTGGCGTTCCTTAAATTTATAAGCAACTCCAATTCCGATTCCTGCACCAGTCAATGATGCTGCTACCTTTCCAATCGTATAAAGCATGTCGCCCTTGCTGCCACCCACCAACAATCCAATCTGCTGAATAATGGTTCCTATAATCAAAGTAGCAAATAGCCCTTGCGCCATTCCACTTAAACCATCAATAAAAATACGATCTAATAGTTTCTTTATCTTCTCCATGTCTGCTCCTCCTGCAAATACCCCTTCTGTTCCAGCACCGTCTCTACTAAATCAAGTATTTCTTCACTTCGTGCCGCAATTGTGTGATAATGTACATCTCCGGTCAATTCTTTGAGTGACTTTGCTTTATTATTCTGAAGTTTCATTAAAAATTCATCTACATCTTTTCTGGAGGAAATTAAGAGATCCACGGTAATCTGACCATATACTTCGTGTTCCACAACCACATCCACAACCCGTGCTCCGGTATCTACAATGGAATAAAGTTCGTCCTGCATCTGCATATCGGTGTGCTTTACCGCAATAATACGCCTGCTGGAAATAGAATCCTCTTCTTTTTCAAAAAGCACATATCCTTTATTGGTAGATAAAATATTCTTATTCGTAGCACGCAAAAGCGCAATGTCCTGTACAATCACTTGCCTGCTGACTTTCATCTGTTTTGACAACTCTGTTCCGGAGATTGGTTCTTTGCTGGTCTTTAACAATTTTGCAATCTGTTCTCGTCTCAACTCTCCATCCATAACTTCTCATCCTCCTCATTTTCGTGCCTGCCTTTCATTATAATTTACTCCTCTTATATTATCAACCACTTTTCATTTAAAACAGTTTGCGATTTTCTTTGTCCATGTTATAATAAGGATTGTTTTATAACAGTAGCGTATAAGAAGGAGTGAACATTATGTTTCGTTTATGGGGAAAAGAATTCAAAGACAATCGAATGCTCCGAGACACTGTTATCTGCGACGAAACAGATAACAGCCGGACCAAGAAAATATTTCAAGCGCTCTATGAAATCTGCTGTGAATTTGATTTAAGCAAACCCATCTGGCTGGATTCCACTGTACAAGATTTTCAAAAACATGGTAAAGCCCGATTTTTTCAAGACAGCTTTGTAGATTCCATCGACTTTGACTATCTGGAAATCCAAGTCATCGAGGAATAGTTACTCATTGCGAATGGCAGCCAATGGGCTTAGCTTCATCGCCCGTAATGCAGGAAAATATCCGGCCGCCATTCCAACGAATACGGCAAATGCCATGGATGCCAAAGCGAGCCAAGGCGGAATAAAAGAAATATTCCCTTGGATTCCCATAGATGCACCCGCAGTTTTTGCCAAGAAATTAATCACCACGGACATCAATAAGCTTAATAGATTTCCAATCACACCTCCCAATAATCCAATAAATGCCGCCTCTAATAAAAACATCTGCTTAATGTTCTTTAAACTACATCCAATTACTTTATATACCCCTATTTCTTTCGTTCTTTCATAAATGGACATCATCATGGTATTGGCAATGCCGATAGCTGCAACCAGCAAAGAGACGGCTCCGATTCCACCCAGTACTGCTTGAATGATTGCCATTTGGCTTTTCATACTGTCCATCAATTCAATGTTACTTTCTACATTAAATCCCATATCTCGAATGGTCTTAGAGACCGTTTCTACATTTTTCATATCATCTGCTTTTACATAAGCAGTAGAATAGGTAAGATACGGATAAGGCTTGCCTGATTTTTTCGTGGGCTGTCCCGGAATTGCTTTCTCCCCATATTCTTTTTTTAATGCTCTTTTTAAAGAATCCAGATCGCAATACACATTATATGCATGTGCATTGTAAGAGTCAATGTTTCCTTCCACCTCTCCGCTTGCCCTTACTACATATTTTTTAGGAGGTGTGGTTTTCTTATAAACATCACCCTTCCCTCCGTTTTCTCCGTTTCCGTCCGAAGTTCCCGTATTTCCAAGGGTTTTTTTACTCTCTTCTGCATTCATATAGGACTCCCCATCCAACATTAGAAAAGAGGCTTTTTTAGTCAAATCAATGTCAGAAATCTTTCCGGTATCCCAGTAAGTTTTTCCTGAACTTTTTTCCGCAAACATAGCTGGGACAATATTGCCAATCACTAAATCAAGATTGCTACTTCCTACCTGTGGAAGTTTTCCTCCGGCTTTCAGTGGAATATTTAGTTGTTCCAACGTAGCAGGGTTCATTCCTTGTAGCTCAATATACGCTTGATAACTTCCTTGCACCAAAACACTGTTCATCTTTAGTACCGGGGATACAAACTTTACATGTGCAATCTGTTGAATCTTTTTAATGGTGTCATCGGTTACATATTTATCCGCTTCTTTGGATCCGGAATCGGAGCTCATCATACTCCCCATAGAATTTCCTTTTCCGCTGACCTGCATGGATGTGACCCCGCCGGATTGCTCCACTTGGTCATAGACTGATTGCTGCAGCCCAAGCCCAAGGGATATCATAACCACAATAGACGCTGTTCCGATGACCACTCCTAACACAGTCAAAAATGTCCGAAGCTTTCTACGATGTAAACTACCGCTACTCATCCTCAGAAGGTCTATCAATCTCATCTGTTAATTCTCCCTCCGCATCATCCAATGCTTTCTTTTTCTTCTTTTTATACCAGACAATTCCAATCACAATTCCTGCCAATACTACAACTGCAATTACCATTGGAATAACAGGCAATTTCTTCTCCTTAGGTGCATCTATAGGCATGACCCCTGCATCTGCTGCCATCTGTTCTGTGACCCCTAGTTTAAATGTCTTTTCTGTAGTAGCAAGCGTACCTGCTTCATCTTCATAAGTTACTGTCATTTTAATAATATTATCTTCCGGTGTTTTCTTTTCTCCCGTAATCATTCCATCAATAGAAGCACTGGCACCGGATTCTACATTTCCCACGAATACATCTTTGGAAGATATTCCGTTCCCGGTAAATTTTGCTTTAACATTATGTAATTTCGTTCTTCCCAAATTGTATAGACTGCAGGTTACATTTCCCTCTTCCCCCACAGCTAAGGTATCCGGATTGATTTCAAAATCACTGAACTCAAATCTGGCCGCTTGCTTCACCGGTATAGACAAACTGGATGCTCCTTCGAATTGCGTTTTATTGCTGTCTTCATATTTCATAGTCATCGCAATGCTATATGGCTTTTGTACCAAATCAGCCCGACAATTCAAGTCAATCGCCACATCCTTCGTTCCCCCTGCCGGTATTTTATCCAAATAAATGGAGCTGGATCCGGATGCCGGCAAAAATGACGGTGCTGCCGTGTTGGCATCCGCTCCTTCATTAGGTGCCTGCAAGTCAAATAACATATTGGATACCGCTGTTGCCTTAGATGTATTTTGCAGATGAATAATCAGTTTAAAATTACTTCCTGCCGTTACCGTTCCCGGATCTGTGGAAAATCCGGTGACAATGACACGAGGTACACCGGCGGCGCCGTTGGTCGCTGTTGGCTGTGCATTGGAAAATCCTCCTCCGTCTGCTCCTCCCACGTCTCCCGTTGGCTGTTCAGGCTGTATGGACGGTTCTTCCAGTGTTGGTGTTGGTGTTGGTGTTGGCTGTGGTGCCGGTTGTTCCGTTGGTTTTTCAGTTGTAATGGTGTATATAGTATGTTTTACATTCAATCCTTCCGCCGAAGTAATGGTAAATTCTGCTGCATACCATCCTCCGGGAGCATCTGCTTTTGCCCGCAGATCATAAGTGACCTCTGCACTTGCATTTTTTTCCATCTTGGGAATGGTTTTTTCATAACTCTCGCTGGGAGATGCATTTTCAAATCTCCACGGATTGGTCGCATTATCAACCACAGGATTGATTTTCACATTCGTTAAATCCACATCACCTCCGTTTTTAATGACAAACTTAATCGACTTCGTTCCTTGATAGGTAAACTGATATGGATCTTGTATCTTAGTATCCACCTCTATACCCGGTGTTCCTGAAACTTTCACTGTTGGTTCCTCCGCTCTTACATGCATCGGCACCACTACCGCCACAGCCATCATCATGCTCATTGCCACGGCAACCCATCTTTTACTCCTCATCTTCTCTTTTCTCCTCTCGATTTTTCCTGTTGTCATCTATTTTTACGATTTTTCCATCTATGATATGAAAAATCCGATCGGCATATTGTGCCAAATGATCATCATGAGTAACCATGACTAATGTTTTTTTCTGTTTTCTTACAATTTCCTGCATCAGTTCCATCACTTCCTTGGAAGTGTGAGAATCCAGATTCCCTGTGGGCTCATCTGCAAATATAATCTTAGGTTCGACTACCAATGCTCTGGCTACCCCCACTCTTTGCTGCTGTCCGCCAGACATCTGATTCGGCAAGTGTTTTTTATGCTTCTTTAAATTGACCAAGTCCAACATCTGAGCTGCTTTTTTCAACCTTTTTTCTTTGGTTTCTCCTCGAAAAGTAAGTGGAAGAGCTACATTTTCCACTGCATTCATCGTACCCACCAGATGAAAGGACTGAAAAATAAATCCCACATTTTCCCTTCGGAATTTTACCAATCCATCCTCATTTAATATCTCCATGTGGCTGCCACTGATGATAACCTCCCCTTTGGTTGGTTTCTCTAATCCTGCAAGCATATTTAACAATGTGGATTTCCCAGAACCGGATGTTCCTACAATGGCGCAAAACTCCCCCTCATAAATTGCAAAATCAACCCCATCCAGTGCCCTTACCACACTGTCACCTACACGATATAACTTGTATAGATCCTTTACTTCTATTACTTTTTTCACAAGTCCTCCTCCTAGTTTCCTTTACATATGTTTGTAAGTCTATCATATAAACAGTAAGATATTACTATGAAAAAGTTAAAATTTTCTTAATGTGATTTTGGGGTGTTTGATATGATTTAAAAGCAATAAAAAAGACAATGCCCGTACAAGCATTGCCTTTTTACACAAATGATTTAGTTGATTTCTTTCAATACTTCTTCCGCAATATTTCTCGCATGATCAGAAATACGTTCCAGGCATACAAGCATATCCAGGAATACAATTCCCGCTTCTGTATTACACTGATTGCTAGTGAGTCGTTGAATATGTTTTTCCCGCAACGCTATTTCTAGCGCATCTGCTTTTGTTTCTTCTTCGACTACCCGTAATGCCGCTTCTTTGCTACTAGTTTCAAATGCCTGTAAGGCATAGACATAGCTGTTGATGCAAACTGTGAGCATGTCTGTCATCTCTTCTTTTCCTATGTCTGAGAAAGTCAATTTCTTGGCGATTAATGTCTCTGCATATTCGGAAATATTTTCACAATAATCACTAATTCGCTCCATATCTGATACGATTTGCAACAGATGTACCACCGATTGATGTTCTTTTTCGCTGATTTGTAAAGAAGTCAGTTTGATGGAATATTCTGTAATTCCTGCACTTAATCGGTCTACTGTTGTTTCATCATCTTTCAACACCTTGATATCCGATTCACTTTGGGTAAATAGAACTGTTTTGGCAATATTCAGTGATTTTTCTACAATGCGGCCCATACGTCCTACTTCTGTAATAGTACTTTGCAGTGCAATGCTTGGTGTCTCTAAAATTCTATCATCTAATAATACTTCACTGACGTCTTGTACATCTTCTTCTACACGACCGATCTTTTTGGCCAGCTTAATGATAAAGTTGGATACTGGGAATAGGAGCACTGTAGTTCCAATGTTAAAGGCTGTATGTACCATACTGATCTGGGTCTGACTAATAATCCCTGCGCCTACCTTAGGACGTAACACTTCGAAGAATAGAATTGCCACAACACTAAATATAATCGTTCCGATAATATTAAACAGTAAATGCATCAGTGCTGCTGTCTTTGCATTTTTCTTAGTTCCTACACTGGATAACATTGCCGTTACACAAGTACCGATATTTTGTCCCATGATGATATATACTGCTGCATTCATTGGCACCAGCCCGGCTGCTGCAAGACTTTGTAAAATTCCCACAGAAGCAGAAGAACTTTGAATAATACCAGTTACCACTGCGCCGGCTAAAATTCCCAGAAGTGGAGAAGTTCCTAATTTTACAAAAATACTTCTAAATGCTGCTGAATCCTGTAACGGTGCTACTGCACCAGACATGGTTGAAATTCCTACGAACAACAATCCAAATCCAATCACAATACTGGCAATTTCTTTAGTTGCGCGACGCTTTCCGGTCAACATGATAATGACACCAATCATAATCGCAACCGGTGCCAACATCGCAGGACTTAAAAATTTCGCCCATTCCACACTGGAAACCAGCCAACCGGTGACGGTTGTTCCGATATTCGCCCCCATGATGACACCCATTGCCTGGGTAAGGTTCATGATTCCTGCATTTACAAATCCAACTACCATAACCGTGGTAGCGGATGAACTTTGGATGACTGCGGTAATAAATGCCCCCAGCAATACACCAAAAAATTTATTCTTCGTTAACACTTCCAACAGGGTTTTCATTCGGTTTCCAGCTGCGTTCTCAAGCCCCTGTGCCATAATCTGCATACCGTAAATAAACATTCCAAGCCCACCTACAAATGGGATAATAATACTAATGTAATCCATCGTTTCCTCCTCGATGCTGTTGATTAGTTAAACCACCGTTTTACAATACCATTATCCCTTGCAGAAAACAACAAAATTTTACATTTTTTTTATATTATCTATGCATTTCGCATATTTCTTTTTTCATCCTCTCTCATTTTTTCATTTGTGGATCAAATACAAAGGAAGACAGATACCCAAAGATAAGCGCCGCCGAAATTCCTACCGCACTGGCAGTAAATCCTCCCATAAATACGCCGATGAAGCCTTGTTCTATAATTGCCTTTTTCGTTCCGTTCCACAGTACATTTCCAAAACCCAATAATGGCACACTGGCTCCGGCTCCGGCAAACTTTTGAAAAGGTTCGTAGATATTGGCAAAACCAAGTACGGCACCGGCACAGACTAGCAATACCATCACCCTCCCTGGCATTAATTTTGTTCGATCCAGCAATATCTGCACACCGGCACAAAGCAGTCCTCCTACCCAAAATGCATTGATATACTCCATTTTATTTCCTCCATTTAGCAATGCTCCAAAACAATTGCGTGAGCAATTCCCGGAACACTCTCTCCTTGATTATAACTAACTGTCGACATCAGCGCACCTGTTGGTACAAAAAGGACCCGTTTCCATTCCCCTTTTTCAAGCTTGGGTAAAATATAGGAAGCAAGCGTAACTGCTGCACAGCCACAGCCACTTCCTCCTGCATGGGTGTCTTGTGATTGCTGATCAAAAATAGTAATGCCACAATCCATATGATTGGATTTAATATCTTTTCCACGCTTACGAATTAAATCAAATAAAATAGTCTGTCCTACATATCCTAAATCTCCGGTTATAATTCGATCATAATCCATTTCCACACGGTCAAAATCTTCCAGATTTTTTAAAATAGTATCACAAGCAGCTGGAGCCATACACGCTCCCATATTCTGTGAATCTTTTAATCCATAATCCACTATTTTTCCGATAGTGACTCCTGTAATTCGGACATGCGACTTCTTAGAGCCTACCAAAAAAGCTCCACTTCCGGTCACTGTCCACTGGGCCGATAACGGACGTTGATTAGCGTAACCCAAGGGGAAACGAAATTCTTTTTCCGCACTTCCAAAATGGCTGGAGGTTACTGCCAGCATATACGTACCATATCCGGCAGCTACACTCATTGCTGACAGTGCCAATGCCTCTCCGGAAGTAGAGCACGCTCCATATAGTCCGAACATAGGAATCTGCAATGCTTCCACGCCCATTGACGTCGCAATTCCCTGGCGCAGTAGATCCCCTCCATAAAGATAGCGGACTTCTTTTGCATCGATTCCGGCTTTTCCAATAGACAATAAACAGGCTTCCTTTTGCATGGTACTTTCTGCCGCTTCCCATGTTGTTTCCCCAAACAGATCCGCTTCTTCCACCATGTCGAACCGCTTTCCAAGTGGTCCCTCACCTTCTTTTTTTCCTACTACCGAACCACTGCTAATAAGAAATGGCGCTTGTTCAAATTGAATACTTTGGCTTCCTTTTATCACTTGATCATCTCCCACACTTTCATTGATTACCCGTTGTCCAGTAACTTCGTTTCTCCTACATTACCCCCGTAATGCTTAGCATCCAGTACAGAACTCCAAGCGCCCAGCTTGTGAATACGCCATACAGGATAACCGGTCCTGCAATGGTAAATATCTTGCACCCAATCCCAAAGACCTGCCCTTCTTTCTTATATTCGATTGCCGGTGCGGCTACGGAATTAGCGAATCCGGTAATCGGCACCAATGCTCCTGCTCCTCCCCATTTTGCAATCGAAGGATACACATTCATTCCGGTTAAGATTACACTTAATAATATCAATAGCAACGATGTCCACGCTCCACATATATCCGGTGGAAGTTTCTTGGCTTCACAAAAGTGGAAGATCAACTGCCCGATTACGCATATGGTTCCACCTGTTATGAATGCTTTTACCATATTGAAAAAAACATTGTGTACCGGTGTTTGTTTCTTCACATAATCGGCATACGCTTTCTCTTTTTTAATTTTTTCTATATCTGTCATGATTTCGTTTCCTCTTTTCTACCAGCGATTGATGAAAAATATAAATGCTCCGATACCTTTTCCCAGTGCCATCCCTAATATAATATAGGGAATGCAGCGTAGTAATTTTACCCGCCTTATAAAAATGGGAAAAACATTTAGAATTTCTGCCAGAGCCATGGACCAACATCCTACAAAAACTCCCGAAAAAATACCGAAAACAGGAAGAAGCATCACTCCAAACGGAATGTGTATCTGATAAATAAACACCACGTTTCCCAGAATACCCCCTATTGCTATACAGTCTTCATATAGTAATACTTGATTTCCAGTATGGGTACGATCTGCAAAATCAGACACTACACCCAATCCGATGATAAATGAAAATAACCCTCCGGCTACTGCAATTCCGGAACTAAGACCGATGATTCCCAGAAGTATTTGTGTTCCCAACATCTAGTTCTTGCTCCTTTCTAGAATAATTTTCAATCAATGTAGTTTGAATGTCATTCTCATAAAGTCGCATTTCTACCTCCATTGGTGTTGGATCAGCGGAAAATTTCTTGCCTCCAAAATGATTGAAAAACACAAGAATCCCCACTGTCAGCCCGATACAATAAGTCAATTCCAATATTGTAAATCCATCCGTTGCCCGACCTGTGAGTAATGTATAGATTTGGGCAAACATGCGAGTAACCGCCACATCATTGTTAAATGCCATAATAGAAAAAGCAGCACCGAAAAAGGTAATTGCCATCACCGTGATGACCTTAAGGAAATAGAGAAAAAGGTTGGGTGTTTTTTGATTCTCATAAGTAATAATAAAATCTGTCTCACCCATGTTTTGCATCTCCACGGATGGATAACTTTCCTGAATGCATTCGATGATTTTCAAAATGGAAATTACACATCTTCGCTGTCCTTTTTCCTGCATTTTAACAAGTTTTAGTATCTTGATTTTGGATATCATCTCTGGATTGCTACCGGTAATCGTCAGCACATCTCCTAAGGTTACCTCCGGTTTTGTGACTTCGACATTTCGCTCCGCTTTGATATACAAAGTTTCCTTGGTTACTGCCATATCCACACCGGTATCATGTTTTTTGTAACTAACATTCCTTCATTCATCGTAGTTTCCCTATTCATATGATAATAATAATAGAAAATGCCAATTACAATTGCCACCATCACAACACAAATCAAGCATACCCGAAGCCTTCTTCTTGCTTTATTCATTCGCATCTCCTCCTTCTTCTGGAGATTAGTATGATAAACTTTTGAAAAAATTATACGCTTCAGGTATGCTTTTTATATTTGTGTCCGCAAATGTTCTAATATCTTCTTTTCTAATCGTGACACCTGTACTTGTGAAATTCCCAACTTTTTCCCAACCGCCGACTGGGTTTCATTATCAAAATAGCGCAGATAAATCAACTGCCGTTCTTCTTTTCCAAGTTCCTCTAAAAGTTGCGTCAGCAACATGCGGTTTAGAAGCATTTCTTCCCGTTCTTCCTTTTCCTCCAGCTTGTCCATCAATTGAATTTCGTTTCCATCTCTTTGATAAATAGGTTTGTGTAACGATTCCACTTCCCCGCTGGATTCAAATGCCTGTGCCAATTCCTCTTTTTCCACTTCCAGCATATCTGCAAGTTCCATCAAAGTGGGGTCTCTTCCCAATCGTTCCTGTAATTCTTCTTTGGCAAAGAACGCCTTATAAGACAGTTCTTTTAAAGAGCGGCTTACTTTCAACATCCCATCGTCCCGTAAAAATCGTTTGATTTCTCCCGTTATCATAGGTACTGCATACGTGGAAAATTTCACTTCATAGGACAGATCGAACTTATCAATTGCTTTTAATAAACCGATACTGCCGATTTGAAATAAATCTTCCGCTTCTGTCCCTCTGCCACGAAAACGCTTTACAATGCACCAAACCAGTCCTACATTTTCTTCCACCAGTTGTTCTCTCGCACTTTTATCTCCCTCGTGTGAACGTTCGATCAAAGTGATTGTGTGGTCCATGGCTTCCGTCCTTTTCCAATTGTTTTTCGCATTTTTACTGTGGTTCCCACCATCCGCTGTGATTCCACCTCTAACTCATCCATAAAAGCTTCCATAAAGGCAAACCCCATTCCTGAGCGGTCCATTTCCGGTTTAGTTGTGAAGAGTGGTTCCATTGCCTTTGCAATATCCTCGATTCCAATTCCATGATCGACTACCTCAATATAAATATCTTTTTCCTGAAGTGCACATCGAATCGTAATTTTATGTACTTGGGCATCTCCCGGTGCATTTTCTTCATATCCATGAATAATTGCATTGGTTACTGCTTCTGAGATGGCTGTTTTCACATCCGAGACCTCTTCTAACGTAGGATTTAATTGTGTTAAAAAGGATGCCACCGCTACCCTTGCAAATCCTTCGTTTTCTGAACGACTATCAAATACTAACTCCATTTCATTTGTGTTTTTCATCGTATTTTTTCCTCCTCTACCATCTTCATGATTTTTGTCACACCTGACATTTTTAGTATCTTTTGCATCCGTTCTCCTGCATGAACTGCCCAGACTTCTCCGCCCAATAAATGAAGTAATTTATACCTTCCCATAATGACGCCAATTCCGGAACTATCCATAAAATTTGTATGCCCAAAATCAAAAATAATATACTTAATATGCTTTCTTTCAATCATTTGATCTGCCTCTTTTCGTATTTCTTCTGCGTTATGATGATCTAGCTCCCCCGGCAGATAGATTGTCAGACAATTTTCTTGTATTTGATATTTCACAGTATTGCCTCCCTTTTTTTATTTCTCCCATTAAAAAGGACGTGTAACCACTTCTGGTCACACATCCTTCTCTTTCGTATCTTACCTCTATTCCGTTTGTTCATCCGTTTGTTCATCCGTTTGTTCATCCGTTTGTTGCACCGGTTTTGACATTTTGCCACCAATGCCTGCCTGTGCCTGTGTCGCCTGATCGGTATTGGGGTACAGTTCAATGACTTGGTTGTATTTTTCTTTTGCCTTTTCTGTATTGCCACTCACAGCATAAGCATCTGCCAATGCCAACAATCCTTGTCCTTCTTGATAACCGGCATCCATTGCAATGACCTTTTCAAATGCCGTAATCGCTGCAGCATAATCTTTTTCCTCATAACTTGCCATACCACTTTTATATTGCTTCGAACAAATTCGCGGGAAAACCTCTCCCGATATCTGGGAATAGATCACTTTTCCTTTTTCTCCCAGTACATTTTGATTCACAGCCAGCAATGCATCCCCTATCTCCGCATCGCCTACATTGGATGCATTGTAATTATCATACGTGGTCAAAAGTGCTTCATAGCTTGCCTGAGCTGATGCTGCACTTGCTTGTGCTGCTTCTGTCTCCTGACTGGTGGCCCGGTAAGTTTCCAGTTCTTTTTTCAATGCATTGACCTGACTTTTCTGGGTTTCCAACTGTTCACTATAAGCAAGGACCTCTTTATTTTCCTTCCCTGCTTGAGACTGGTTGACCGCCGGCATAATTAAAAACCACATCACTGCCACACCCACTGCAATTCCAATCAGCAAATTGATCATTGTCAACATTCCTGTGTTTTCCTTAAATCCGGATGCCGTAGGCTGAATAATCGTTTCATTGCCCAGATGATAAGTAACCGTCTCTTCTTTTTGCTCTTTGACTCTTGCTGCTTTTTTGACACGCATTTTCGTAAGTGCATGCATATAACAAAGTGTAATATCGTTGGTCGTGTCCAATTTATGTGCTCGCCGAAGAATCTGCCTAGCTTTCGTGTACTGTTCTGTATGCAGATACAAAAGGGCTAAAAGCTGATATGCCTTTAAAAACAAGGGATGTACCGCTATCACTTTCTTGAGCTGAATAATTGCAAGGTCTTCCCCATCTTGCTTACAATAGGCTAAACTTTGATTATATTTTCGAATAGCCTGATTCACAGATTCCAGTTCATTTGCCGGTTCCTGTACTTTTTGAATAAAATAATTTGCAACATTTTCACTGGTCTTTTGGTTCTTACTGATAATCCACTGTACTAAGGCCTCTACCACTTCTCCACGACCATAATACACCAGACCCAGTAAATTTCTCGCCGCAATGTTTTCTTTATTATATTGTAAACTGTGTCTTAAAGAAGCAATGGCACCGGACATATCGCGGATTTTTGCTTTTTGAAGACCATCATTATACCAAATATTCGATTGATATAACAGTTTGTTTGTATAATTCATACTATTCACCGCTGTCCCTTTTTACTTTGTCTGCTGCACCATTTCCCGCAAAATATCCGTCATATCAGTCAAATCCTCTTGATATACCGCACCTTCTACATCTTCCACTTCTAAACTGGGTTTAAACTTTTTTAATTCTTCCTCAAAATCAAGCATATTCCACACCTCCTACCACAATTCTTTTATCTTTCCAACTAAATAAAGAGAGCCAAGACAGTATAAGGTCCCCAAAGTTCCCTTTTCTTGAATCGCCTTTTCCAGTGCTTTTTCTACGTTTTCTTCGATTACAATCCTGCTATCTGTATACTTGTGAAATACCAAAGCCAGTTTTTTGGCATCTACCCCACGTGCATTGTCAATTTTTGTAATCACATAAGTGTCTGTTTTCATATGACTGCATAAGTAAGCAATCATTTTTTCATACGCTTTTTCTTTCACCGCGGAAAACAAAACTACGGTTTTTCCTGTATGTACTCTCCTCATAGCGTGTACACTTTCTGTAAAAGCTTGTACTGCTCCTAAGTTATGTGCACCGTCTACAATAATACCCGGTGACACTTCCTCCATACGCCCTTCCCATCGAACCAATGCAATTGCTTTTTTCCAACATTCTAGATGTTTCACATGGTTTTTCATCACATAAGGCATAGCAGACAATGCCAAGACCGCATTGTTCACTTGATAAAGCGCACTGCTTCCTACATTCCATGTGACACTTTCATAA
This sequence comes from Lachnospiraceae bacterium, assembly GCA_036666555.1. GTDB lineage: Bacteria > Bacillota > Clostridia > Lachnospirales > Lachnospiraceae > UMGS1251. The sequence goes on from JAVWVS010000026.1 coordinate 22,424, forward strand.
TACGCATCTGTACAGGAAAAAGCAATATCTTTCTCGGTGATTTTTTTTATTTCGTACGCATGATTCGTGATTTCTCTACACGGTGCATTCTTTTCCTGCGCTGTTTTGCGAATCACTGCAATGCTTTGAGGCTCATTGGCATCACAAATGACAGGAACCCCTTCTTTAATAATTCCGGCCTTTTCTGCCGCTATTTTTTCAATGGTATCTCCTAATATTTCCGTGTGGTCTAAACTAATGGATGTCAATATGGTAACAAGAGGATCGGCAACTGCATTGGTAGCATCTAGCCTTCCTCCCATACCGGTTTCTAAAATGACGTACTCCATGCCAGCTCTATCAAAGGAAATCATGGCCATACCAAACAGCATCTCAAAAAAAGTAGGATGAGGAAGCCCTTCCTCGTGCATCTGTTTTACTCCGTCCATCACTTCTAAAAAAGCATCTAAAAATAATTCATCTGAAATCATACTGCCATTCATACGAATCCGTTCATTGATTTTTACTAAATGGGGGGAAGTGAACAATCCTACCTTTTTTTGTTCAGCAAGTAGAAGTGCCTGCATATAAGCACATACAGAACCTTTTCCATTGGTTCCCGCCACATGGATGACTTTTTTTCCCTGCTCCGGATTCTTAAGTTTTTTCAAAAATTCTTTGGTGTGGGACGGCAGATTTTTTTCCGTAAATCTGGGCACCTGTAATATATAAGCAACTGCTTCTTCATAATTAGGGGCATTTCTTTCCATTTTCTATTCCTTTGTATCTTTTTGTTTTGATATTTCCCCGGTTAAATTTCCAAGGCTTTCTGCTGCCGCTGTAAGTTTTCCATCTTTGTATATATAGGTTTTTGATGTTCTGAAAATAGTATTGCTGGAACCCACCTGGCTCACCTCTATCTCATCTCCATCTTTGATTTTCGCTTCCGCAAGTTCTAATCTGGTATTATTTAGGAACGTAGTCTTTTGCTTTTCTCCATTGACATAGACCTTGCTGCTCTGTGTAAAATTCTCCCCATACAAGCTAAACGTATCGTCCAGATGTGGGACCACCTCAGACAACGTCACATCTCGGATGCCCATCTGCATCTTTCCTTCTTCTACCGGATTCTTCCCATCATACACATATTGTTTGCCATATAGCATATCATACTGCAGCAATTCTAAATCTGCCAGATAATTCTTGGTTTTTCGTCTTTCCTGATGATAATTAAACACAGTCCCGGAATGCACATCCAATCTGCCAAATACATCTGCCATCAACTGATAAGCAGGCACATTCCGATCTTCTTTTTGTAATCCAATATTATCCCAAACCACATAATTCGTATTATATAAATATCTCCCTTTTAAATCTTCCGACTTCAGGCCCATGGTTGGTAAATGATCTCCGTACAGTACAAGTACTGTAGGTTCTCCCCGATCCTTTAGTGTCTGCACTAAATCTCCTACAAACTGATCCACTTCATACAATTGATTCACATAGTATTCCCATGAATTTTTAGTGCCTTCATCTTCGATTCCAGATACCGTAATCTTAGGATTTTCTAATATCTTTTCTTTTGGATAATCACCATGACCTTGCACGGTAATCGTAAATACAAAATCCTGTTGTGGGGTGGTATCCATAACATCCGTCATCTGCTGTGTTAAAATATCATCCTTGGACCATCCAGTTTCTGTTTTTTGCAGGATATTCATAAATTCCTTACTCTGAAAGGTATCGAATCCAATATTATTAAACACCTCTGCACGACTATAAAAATTACCGCCATTATTATGAAGTGCATGAGTTCCATATCCAAATTTTTTCAAAGCAGTTGCGGCACTTTCGTAATTCCCTTTTTTCAACACAGTCTTATAAGGATATTCTCCCGGTCCAAAATACCGCATATTCATTCCGGTCAGTACTTCAAACTCTGTATTTGCAGTTCCTGCTCCTACGGATGGCGCTTTGAAATATCCGGAAGAATACTTCTGTGCCAGCCCATGAAAGTTGGGTGTGGGATCTTGCGAAGTCTTTAAAAACTCCACATCAGCAACATCAAAAAAGGACTCTAGCTGCACAAATATAATATTGGGCATTTCCTTTCTTCCCGTTGTGGACTGGGTCAATTTCCCATGATTTCCTATGGTTTCCATTTCCTCTTTACCGTACCCATTTGGTTCTGAGATTCCGGTATTAAAGATACTGGCACTAAAGCAGTATGGAAATCCATAATCTTCATAGGCGAATGCGATGTTACCAAAATACGTAGAAACCACACGCTTATCAATAGCTATATTCGTCACTATAGAAAAAATACCGGCAAATACAAATACACCAATCAGTGCCACGATTCGATGCATTCTCCCCTCATATTGTCCTCCTCGTCTCCACATGGAAACAACCCAAATCACTACTGCCGTAATTCCTACCACCAGCAATATCATTTCCAACGGATTAAAATAAGAACCCAACAAAGAAACTGCATCCGACGCAACCTTTAAATCCTGAGCATTGAATGGGGTCACACGCTTAATTAACATATATCCATTACAGACTCCAAGAAACAGCCAAAATACACTAATCAAAATTCTAGCAAACACTCGTCGTTTAAACAAATACACAATCGAAAATGTGACAAATATGAGAAATGCATTATACAAAAATACAACGGGTGCGCCTGTTAAAAAATCCCATGCCTCAAAGAGTGAATGTCTGGAAACGATTTCAATAACAAACTCTAAAAAGCAGGCAAGAAGTACCTGACACAAAAGAGAAAAGCGGTTCATATACCGATAGACCGGCTTTAACTTCTGTGCAAATTCACTATTGCGGCGTCTTTCCAAAATAGCTTCTCGTCGTTCCTTTTTTTCATGCCACCAAATTTTAATATCAACTCGATCCAGCTGTTTTAATTTCTCAAAATGGATTTTTTTCATACACAACCTCTCAATGCCTAATGAAACAGTCTTTCTTCCACTTGTTTCATCATCTGCATATATGTTTCTAATTTTTCTTTTTCTTCATTTACTTTTTCCTGTGGTGCCTTGCTTAAGAATTTCTCATTATTCAACATCCCATTGGAACGTGCAATCTCTTTGGTAAGACGTTCTCGCTCCTTGGTAAGACGCTCTTTTTCCTGTTCAAAATCCACCAATTCTTCCAATGGCACGTAAACCGTCACATCCGGAACCACAATAGATACTGCATCTTCTGCAATTCCTTCTTTTTTCTGGCCAATGATAATATCGGAAGCATTCATCAGTGCTTTTGCTGCTTCACGCTGTAATTCAAATCCCTCACATAGTTCTTTGGCTTCACACACCAAATACACTTTGGCTTTTCTATTGTTGGGTACATTCATTTCTGCACGAACATTTCGAACGCCTCGCACGATTTCTTTTAAATGATCCATCACTGCCACATCTGCAGGATATTCATTTGCCACACAATATTCCGGCCATACCGACATCATTAAAGATTCTTCTTCCGGAACCAAAGCTCCATAGATTTCTTCTGTGATAAACGGCATAAATGGATGAAGAAGCTTTAATCCCTGTGTTAATACCTGTTTCAGCACCCACAAAGCACAGTTTGCGGCTTCTTGATCTTCTTCACTGTGATAAATGCGGTATTTGGCAATTTCAATATACCAGTCACAGAATTCATCCCAAATAAAATCGTACACCTTTTGTACCGCAATACCCAGTTCGAATTTATCCATGTTTTCCGTAACATCTTTCATCAAGGTATTCATTGAAGAAAGGATCCATTTATCTGCCGGTGTATACTGTTTTTCTGAAGGTTTTGTAACCGTTTTCCCCTCCATATTCATCAAAATAAAGCGGGAAGCATTCCATACTTTATTCGCAAAATTTCGGTTTGCTTCTACTCGTTCTTCATAAAAACGCATATCATTTCCCGGTGAATTTCCCGTTACCAGTGTGAGTCGTAGTGCATCTGCACCATATTTATCTATAATTTCCAGAGGATCAATTCCATTTCCTAATGATTTACTCATCTTACGCCCCTGAGAATCACGAATTAACCCATGGATGAGCACTGTATGAAATGGAGATTTTCCGGTCTGCTCATATCCGGAGAAGACCATACGAATTACCCAGAAAAAGATAATATCATACCCTGTTACCAACACATCTGTAGGATAAAAATAGTCCAAATCTTCCGTTTTCTCTGGCCAGCCAAGTGTAGAAAATGGCCATAATGCCGAGCTGAACCATGTATCCAGTGTATCTTCATCTTGTGTCAGATGGGTTCCGCCACATTTCGGGCAAACGGTAGGTGTTTCTTTCGATACCACGATTTCTCCGCAAGTATCACAATAGTACGCCGGAATACGATGTCCCCACCAAATTTGTCTGGAAATACACCAATCCTTAATATTCTCCAACCAGTGTAAATAAATTTTATCAAAGCGCTCCGGAACAAATTTTAATTCCTGTGTTTTTAGTGCTTCAATAGCCGGTTTTGCCAGTTCTTCCATCTTTACAAACCACTGCTGTTTAATCAGTGGCTCTACGGTTGTCCCACAACGATCATGAGTTCCTACATTATGAATGTGTTCTGCAATTTTCACAAGGTACCCTTGCTCTTCTAAATCCTTTATGATGGCTGTTCTTGCTTCATAACGATCCATCCCCTCGTAGATTCCACCTTGCTCATTGATTGTAGCATCATCATTGAGGATATTAATTTCCGGCAAATGATGGCGTTTTCCTACTTCAAAATCATTGGGATCATGAGCCGGTGTAATCTTCACGGCACCGGTACCAAACTCTTTATCTACATAGTAATCTGCAACGATTGGAATCTCTTTATTCACCAATGGAAGTATTGCATTCTTTCCTACGATGTCTTTATATCTTTCGTCATCCGGATGTACTGCAATCGCAGTATCTCCCAGCATAGTTTCTGGACGTGTGGTGGCGATTTCAAGAAAATCATCAGTTCCTACAATCGGATACTTGATGTGCCAAAAATGACCTGCTTGTTCCTCGTGTTCCACCTCTGCATCGGAAAGAGAAGTTTTGCATACCGGACACCAATTGATAATTCGAGATCCTTTATAGATATATCCTTTTTCATATAACTTAATAAACACTTCTTCCACTGCTTTGGAACAGCCATCATCCATCGTAAAGCGTTTGCGGTCCCAGTCACAGGATACTCCCAATTCTTTCAACTGATTTTCAATGGTACCAGCATATTCCTCTTTCCATTCCCAAGTTCTTTTTAAGAAGCCTTCCCGACCCAATTCTTTTTTATCAATGCCTTCCTCTTTTAACTGATTCGTCACCTTTACTTCCGTGGAAATTGCCGCATGATCGGTTCCCGGAATCCAAAGTGCATTGTAGCCCTGCATCCTTTTGTAACGAATCAAAATATCTTGCATAGTATTGTCAAAAGCATGTCCCATATGCAGTTTTCCCGTAATGTTTGGAGGAGGCATTACCGTGGTAAATGGTTTTTTGCTCCTATCTACTTCTGTATGGAAATATTTATTATCACACCATTTTTTATATAATTTTGGTTCCATTTCTTTTGGATTGTAAGTCTTTGCCAGTTCTTTGCTCATCGTTTCCTCCTTCATATTTTCCTCATAAAGTTCATTAAATTTTCACACATTTTTGCATTTAAAAAGCCCTCTACTTACGTAAAGGGCGAATGTCCGCGGTACCACCTTTGTTATATGCCTATGCATATATCTCACAGCTTACAAAGTCTCTCAACTTTCTAAGCATCCGTTCTCTAACGGGAACGACTCCGTCATATCTTACTCCTCGCCCTGCCGAGTATTCTCGGTTTCCTGCTTTCAGATATCCGGCTCCAAAGCTACCTTCCACAATTTTTTCTTGTAACTACCTTTCAGCCCACGGATAGTTTTCTCTTTCAAGTGTCTAATGTGTACTCCTCTTTTTCATTGCCTTTCAACTACTGATAATCTTATCCTTGAAACACCATTTTGTCAAGGAATTTAGAAAATCTTAATATTCTTTTCTGCTACTATAATGCTTTCAATTTTTGTATCATATCTACAATATCATACCCGTACTGTTCGCCCGTTGCCCATCCATAACCACCCGGATTTTCGTTTTGTCCCAGCCACTCCACGTAAGGCGCACATCCCTTTGCCACATAATCATATCTGGCATCCACGCACTCTTGGTTCAGCGGATCTGCTGTGGCATACGCTTTTAAATGCTGAATCTGCGCACGGATACCTGTTCGTACATCCGGAAATGCATTACCTTCCACACCGCCTCCGGTGGTTCCAAGTCCCGCAAAATTGTATTGTTCCACATGGGAATCTCCTCCATATTGTAGCCATCCAGTTTCCTTCATGGTCTGCACAAAAGCCACTTCTGGACGAACTCCTTCTGCCAGAGATTCATCCACATACATCTGACAAAATGTCTGAATGTCTCCCGCTCCTCCCGGTGCTAACGCATCTGCCGGATATGGCTGTCCCTGCGTTTCGTAGAACTGCACCATCTTCTCTACACTTGTGACCGCTTTTCCCATAATCGGATAAGCTCCCGGTGCAATCACTTCTTCTATTTCTTGTTCCGGTGGTTGGATATTGGGCTGTGGCATTTCCTGCTCTGCCGGCTGCGCTGCGGGTTGTGGTGCCGGCTGTACAACTGGCTGCTCCACCGGTTTTTCTGCCTGTGCCTTCTTTTTGGCCAACGCAAGCGTAGGACACGGCATAAAATCTTTCTGTGCCAAGGTAACCTTAGCAGTATCCTTCGGTTTTTGTGCAATCCCATGGATTGGCAGATTAAAACAAACTAGCATCCCCAGTAATAGTGTTGCCAATAGTGCATTTATTTTCCTATATTCCATGTCCGCCTCCTATAATGTTATCATTTACTACTATATGTGTGCCTAAAAACAAATATGAACGCTGTCGGGCTTACTTCTTCGTAAAGAGAATATCATGGTTAATCATCGTATAAAACAAATCCTGCACCTTCTCAGAATCCAGTTCCCGTTGCGCCATAATCCACATCAGCTTGGTGATGGTAGACTCCACTGTCATATCGTAAGCTTCTATCAAATCAAAATCCTGTTTTACCTTTTTGCCCACTTCATATACCGTCATGTTGCTTCCCTCGTTTGCTACCTGAGTTGCCATCACTACCAGTTTTCCTTTTTTCTTCCACTTTAGCATTTCCTCATAGAATTGCTCCATCATACTTTCCGGGAATCCACCCACACCAAAACTTTCGATAACAATACAATCGTAATTTGCAAATAGGTAAGGCAATACATCCGGTTTCATGCCCGGAATTAATTTTAATATATAAATGCTTTCCCGCATTTCGTGATAAAACTGCACCGGTTTCTTATACGGAATGGATGGAATGTAACGAACCACTTGTTGATCTTGAATCACTGCCGGATAAGGGAAGTTTATGCTGGAAAATGCATTGTAGCTTTTGGCATGCTCTTTTTTTGCACGGGTTCCTACAATCACCTTGCCATCAAACACAATATTGACATCCTGAGACTCCACATCTGCTGCATAGATGAAGCTATCTAGCAGATTGGTCTTAGCATCTGTCACATCCATATTAATTGGTTTTTGTGCTCCGGTAATCACAATGGGTTTCTGTGAATTCTGTATCATATAAGACAATGCGGATGCTGTGTATGCAAGGGTATCTGTTCCATGGCATACTACAAATCCGTCATATTTTTCGTATTGCTGTTCTATGGTCTCTGATAAAAGTTTCCAGTGTTTCGGCATAATATTCGTACTATCAATATTACACACCTGCAAGGTATCTACATCACAGACCTCTTTCACCTGTGGAATGTAAGACAATATATCTTCGGAAGATAATCCGGGTGCCAATCCGCTGTCTGTCTGTTTGGAAGCAATCGTTCCTCCGGTCCCCAACATTAAAATCTTCTTTTTCATTTTTCTACTTCTCCTTTTAAATAATCAAACAAGGACAATTGTGGCACACGATTATTCATCATAGCTCTCTTACTGATGACTTCCTCCCCAGTTGGATATCCAATCAATATAGGTGAATCCGGTGAATGCATCTTTTGTCTGGTTCTGGATGTTTCATTGTTTCGATTTGCATAACAATACCGACATCCATTTGCACAGGTGTCATACATACCCACATCTATACTTTCCAGGCAACCACAAATTTCCCTTTGCGTTTTATCCTTTTTTAAATCAATTTTACTTCCAATGATGTTTTCTATTTTCTTCTGATTCACACAAGCACTGTGTTTGATTCCATAGGCACTTAAATCTATCTTTTCCGCACAAGTATACACCGGCAAATCGTACTTCTTTGCAATCCCTGCTATGCGTTCGGCAATTTGCTGCATCTGTACTTTTCCCATTTCTTGAAATGAATTGTCTTTTCGCTTGTAGGCATCTACAAAACTAATAATGCACCGATTGGTATATGGATGCAATTGTTCACATAATATTTCATATTCTTCTGTCATTCGTTCCATTGTATACGTATGGTTTAACATAATCGGATCAAATCGCCAATCCACTTTCTCTATTCCAAGATGTTGGGATAGTTGAATAAATGCGTCAATGCGTTCCTCCCTTTTTGGTAAAAACGGTTCTAAATCCGCTCCAAATCCGGTAATCGTATATTCAAAATAATACTGATATCCCATTGCATCAATTTCCTTTAACCTGGGAATCATTGGTATGGGATTCTTGGTCCAAAATATAATACATTCTACCTCTTCCGGTGTCAAGTGCACCCGGCTTAAATGATTCTCATTATAAACATTAGGGACTAGGACTTCTCCTTCTTGTAACCGATTCAAAAACCACTCGGAGTAATATGCCGGAATATCCGTCCTTCTGCTGGCACTGATAAGCATTCTTTTCACCCTTTCGCTACGGTCTTTTCTATTTCCGTATATTCTTATTTTATGAGGTTTGCAAACAATAGTCAACTATAGGAATCAAGTTTTTGAGAATTCCACTTCACTCCACAAAAAAGACGGTAGGCAACCTGCAATTACTGTTGCCTACCATCTTTTCTTACAACTCCATATGCTCCACTGCTGCACGTTCAATGGGAAGCCCCTGTGCATATCGTTTCATAAATAATTCAAACCCTTCTACATCTTTGGAATCCGGTTCTATTTTCAACCCTTGATTATTCACAAAAACTTTTTCATTCAAAAACCCATCCAAAGTTTCTGTTTCTGTTTTATGTACCATATAAGAAGCCAACAATGCAATTCCCCAGGCGCCACCTTCTCCTGCTGTTTCCATAACGGAAACCGGTGCATTCATAGCCGCTGCCAGTACATGTTGTCCCACCTTTGGAGTTTTAAATAATCCACCATGCCCCATAATCTGGTTCACCTGCACATCTTCTTGCTTAAGAAGAATATCCATTCCTGTCTTTAGTGCCCCCAGAGACGTAAATAAATGCACTCTCATAAAATTAGCCAGGGTAAATTTACTGTCTGGCGTACGAACGAACAAAGGTCTGCCTGCCTCAAATCCGGTAATATGCTCCCCTGAATAATAATTATAGGCAAGCAATCCTCCACAATCCGCATCACCTTCTAACGCTTTTTCATAAAGTGTTCCAAACAATTGATCCATGTCTACCTTCACACCTAATGTCTCTTGAAATTCTTTGAATAGAGAAACCCAGGCATTTAAATCACTGGTACAATTATTACAATGAACCATGGCTACTAAGTCCCCTGCTGGTGTGGTCACAAGATCAATCTCCGGATATACCTTGGAAAGCTCTTTTTCCAGTACAATCATCGCAAAGACTGATGTGCCCGCAGATACATTTCCGGTATATTTTGCTACACTGTTGGTCGCTGCCATTCCGGTTCCTGCGTCCCCTTCAGGAGGACAAAGTGGGATTCCTTCTTTTAATTGTCCAGAAGTATCTAACAATTTCGCACCTTCTGAAGTCAACTTTCCTGCGTCTTCTCCTGCTACCAGTACTTCTGGCAGGATATCACCTAGCTTCCATCCGTATTCTTTGGTAGCAATCTTCTGATCAAACTGGTCTATCATTTTTTTCTGAAATTTTTTCGTATGTATGTCAATGGGGAACATGCCTGATGCATCTCCTACACCCAATGCCTTTCGTCCGGTTAATCGCCAGTGTATATACCCTGACAGAGTAGTAAAATACCTGACATCTTTCACATGTTCTTCTCCATTTAAAATAGCCTGATAAAGGTGTGCAATACTGAATCTTTGTGGAATATTATACTGAAATAACTCCATTAACTCTTCAGACGCTTGTCCGGTCATGGTATTACGCCAAGTACGAAAAGGAACCAATAGCCTATCTTCTTGATCAAATGCCATATATCCATGCATCATACCACTAAATCCAATTGCTCGGAGCGTATAAATGGTTACTCCATACTTTTCTCGCACATCTGCAAGTAAGTTTTGATAGCTATCTTGCAAGCCCTTCCAAATATCCTCCAGCCCATAAGTCCAGATATGATCTACGTGTTGATTTTCCCAGTCATGACTTCCTGAAGCAATGGGCGTATAAGTATCATCGATTAAAACGGCTTTAATTCTGGTAGAACCAAACTCGATTCCCAGAGTAGTCTCCCCCTTTATAATCTTGCTTTTTACATCTTCTTGTTGTGTAGTCATTTGCATTTCCTC
>JAVWVS010000027.1:0-31756 GCA_036666555.1 Lachnospiraceae bacterium
GAAATTTTCAAGGTTGTTTGTCTATTGTTTAATTATCAATGTTCTGCTTGCTGTCTCTTGCGACAGCTACATTAGAATATCATGTCTTACTATGTCTTGTCAAGACTTTTCTATTCTTTTTTTCATTCTTTTTGTCAGCTCTTGGTACTGTTTGCGTTCCCTCAAGCAACTTGTTAAGACTACCATTTCCCCCTTGAATTGTCAATACTTTTTTTATTATTTATTCTTTTTATACAATTTATACAATTCAAGGGCGTATTCTTCCTTGTTTCTATCCGATATCACCTCTGAGAATCCAAAAGACAGAGCATATCCTTCCTCGTTTTGGTTTCATATTATTTCTTCTACAAAAAATTCATTGCTTCATTAATCGTTTTCACTCCAATAATCTGAATATCTTTAATCCCTTTCACCATTTCTTTTGATACAAATGGAAGAATGCAGGTAGTAAATCCTAATTTTTTAGCTTCTGAGACTCTTTGTTCCGGCATACTGACCGCTCGTACTTCGCCACTTAAGCCTACTTCCCCAAATGCAATGGTCTTTTCATCAATTGGTTTATTCTTATAGCTGGACACAATTGCCATTACAATTCCAAGATCCACAGCAGGTTCATTGATTCTGATTCCGCCGGCAATATTCACATAGGCATCATAATTAGATAAGGGCATCCCTAATCTTTTTTCTAAAACCGCCATCAAAAGATTTACGCGATTATAGTCCGTTCCTGCCGCTGTTCTTCTTGGCATACCGAAATTGCTTTGACATACCAGTGCCTGAATTTCAATTAAAATAGGACGGCTTCCTTCCATAGAACATGCCACAATAGAACCGGAAGCATTTTCTGGTTTCCCATTTAGCATAAACTCTGATGGATTTTCCACTTCTACCAATCCATTTTGTCTCATTTCAAAAACACCAATTTCATTTGTGGAGCCAAAACGATTCTTCACCCCTCGCAAAATACGATAAGATGCATGACGATCCCCTTCAAAATAAAGCACGGTATCCACCATATGTTCCAGTACTTTGGGACCGGCCACCGCTCCGTCTTTCGTTACGTGCCCAACCAAAAAAATAGAAATTCCTGTCCCTTTTGCAATCTGCATGAAGACATTGGTTGCTTCCCGGACTTGAGAAACGCTCCCCGGTGCTGATCCCACCTCTTCACTGTACATGGTTTGAATCGAATCAATGATGACGATCTCCGGATTTATTTTTTGTATAACCGAACGAATGACCTCCAAATTAGTTTCACAGAACAGATGCAGATCATCTGTAAATTCTCCCATTCGTTGCGCACGGAGTTTAATTTGTTTTAAGGACTCCTCGCCTGAAATATAAAGAACACGGTGTTTTTCTGCTCCCAAATGTTGACAAACCTGTAAAAGTAACGTGGACTTCCCGATTCCGGGATCTCCACCAACTAATATCAATGAGCCCGATACAATTCCGCCACCTAACACACGATCTAATTCCGCAATCCTTGTTTGCATTCGTTCTTCCTGTTCCATCTTTACATTGGACAGTGTCACTACTTCTGCATCCTTAACTTGTTTTGCAGTTGTACTTTTGGTCGTGGTCATCTTTTCCTCTACAAAAGTGTTCCACTCTTTGCACATGGGGCACTGTCCCAGCCATTTTCCTTCTTCATGTCCACAATTTTGACAAAAATATACACTTTTTTTTGCTTTTGCCATGCTTTCCTCCAACCATTCTATTTTTCTCAGACCACTGGATTCAAATAACACATCGGGGATGGAGGTTTCTATAAAAACCCCCATCCCCGATGCCTACTCTATACCGAACGAATTACATTTTTACGATTTTCATCTCGACGCTTTCATTCTCACCTAATTCTACGCTGACACTCAACTTTCCACTTAAATTCGTCTTCATATCTCCTGCATTCACGCCATCAATGAGTACCTCGTAATTACAATCCGCTTCCAGTTCTAATGTAAACTGCACATCCTCCGGTGCAGACACTTTAAAAGACACTGCTTGATCCGTCTCTTTAAAATGCTCTACGGCTGTTCCCGGAACAGATTCATACACAAACATCCCATTTTTCTCGAGTTTTGTAATCTGTGAAAACGTCTTCACTTTGTACAAATCTCCCTGGAATTCAAAACCATCTAATTTTGTCTTCGATTCCAATGTGTAATCACCAAAGCTCAGTGTTCCATCCCCTTCTACTTTCAATAGTTCTTTGACTACAGCCATTTTATTTCTCCTCCTAGTGGTATTTAACATCGCTACGCTTATTATATAATAAATTCTTCTTTTTTTCTAGTTCTTTGTGTCCTTTCGAAAAAATTTAATATCTTTTTTAGAAACTCCAGCTTCAATGCTCATCCCCTCACTTACTTCTCCATTAAGTATTGCTTCCGCAAGCTTATCTTCCAGTTCATTTTGCATTGCTCTTCTTAAAGGACGGGCTCCGTATTTTCGGTCTGTACCCTTTTCCACAATTAATTTTTTCGCTGACTCACGAATAGTCAGTTTGATATTCAATTGTTCTTTTGCACGATTGCAGAATTCCTTGCACAGCAATCCTACAATTTTTTTCATATGAGTGGCATCTAAAGAATGGAATACTATAATTTCGTCAATTCGGTTTAAAAACTCCGGACGAAATATATGTTTTACTTCTTCCATGACGTTGGATTTCATCTTCTTATAATCTTCCGCCGGATCTTCTTTCGTTGCAAACCCTAATTTCTTCGGATCAATAATAGATTTTGCACCTGCATTAGATGTCATAATGATAACGGTATTTCGAAAATCCACTTTCCGTCCTTGGGAATCCGTAATATGACCATCATCCAATACCTGCAACAAAATATTAAACACATCCGGATGTGCTTTTTCAATTTCATCAAATAAAATAACTGCATAAGGATTCCGACGTACTTTTTCACTTAACTGTCCACCATCTTCATGTCCTACATATCCCGGTGGAGAACCTATCATCTTAGAAACGCTATGTTTTTCCATATATTCGGACATGTCAATTCGTATCATAGCCGCTTCACTTCCAAATAATGCATCTGCAAGGGTTTTGGATAATTCCGTTTTCCCTACACCGGTAGGACCCAAAAACAAGAAAGAACCAATCGGGCGTTTTGGATCTTTGAGTCCTACTCTTCCACGTTTCACTGCTTTTGCAACTGCCGTGACCGCCTCTTCCTGCCCCACTACTCTTCGATGAAGAATCTCCTCCAAATTTTTTAATCGAACGGTATCTGATTCCTTCAATTTCTGCATAGGAATCTTAGTCCATTCCGAAATAACCCCTGCAATATCTTCTTCGGTTACCGTAATACGCCTTTGCGCATTTTTTCTGTCAAATCGTTTGCGAACCTCTTCTTGTTTTTTTTCTGCTTGTTCCTGATCTCCTTGCAGGAAGGATGCCTCATCCATCTTTCCTGCAATAATGCACTCTTCCTTCCGTTGCTTAATCAGTCCAATGGTCTCCTCCATCTGTTCAAAACTATCCGGTACTTTAAAACCCGCCAGACTCACCTTTGAACAAGCTTCATCCATAACATCAATGGCCTTATCCGGCAAATGGCGATCATTAATATATCGGTCAGATAATTTTGCGGCTGCCTCCAGTGCTTCCTCTTCAATGACCACATGATGATGTGCTTCATATCGGGGACGTAATCCCGTTAAAATATGGATGCAATGAGCCACCGTTGGTTCCTCAATCATCACCGGTTGAAAACGGCGTTCCAAAGCGGCATCTTTTTCAATGTATTTCCGGTATTCCGAAATCGTCGTTGCTCCAATTAATTGAAGCTCTCCCCGTGCCAAGGAAGGTTTTAAAATATTGGATGCATCAATAGCGCCTTCTGCTCCACCAGCTCCAATCATAGTATGAACTTCGTCTAGAAATAAAATGATATTACCGGAATCTTTCACTTCCTGAATCATTCTCTTCATACGTTCTTCGAATTCTCCTCGATATTTGGAACCTGCAATTAGTCCCGGCAAATCCAACGTAACCACCCGCTTATCCTTCATTCCTTCCGGAACCATTCCTTTGGCAATCTGATTCGCAAAGCCTTCAATAATTGCACTTTTCCCGACACCCGGTTCTCCGATTAAGCAAGGATTGTTTTTCATTCTTCTGCTTAAAATCTGCATCAGACGATTGATTTCTTCTTCTCGGCCAATGACCGGATCTAGTTTTCCTTCCTCCGCCTGTGCCGTCAAATCCGTACTGTATTGTTCTAAAATCCCCTGTTTTTTCCCATCTTCTTGAAATTCTTCCATATATTCTTTAACATCTACGCCCATTCCTCCCAATACATCTTGGATTAATTTCTGTAAATTGATATTCAATGTAACTAGAATTCTCGTTCCTACACAATCTACATCCCGAAGCATTGCCAACAGCATATGCTCTGTTCCAATCTGCTCCGAACGAAATCGTTCTGCTTCCACCTTGCTATCCTTTAAAATAAACTGAAGTCTGGGACTCTCTTCCAAACGATTTTGGACCATAACATCGGATTCCGTAGAAATCAACTCATCAATAATGGTCAATATCCCATCTTCCTCTACCTGATTCATCGCTAATGCCTGACCGGCGACTCCTGTATATACTTTACAAAGTCCCAAAAGCAAATGTTCTGTTCCAATATAAGGATGATGGAGTTCCTTCGCTAATTTTTTTGCATTTACTAACGCCTCTTTTGCTTGTTTTGTATACTCACTTTGCATGCTGTCCTCCCATTATTGATATTCTTCAAAAATCTCATCCACCAATGCGTGGACTTCTTCCTTGGTAATGCTTTTACAACTCCCCGCTGCCAACAGCACCTGGAGCTGCAATTTCATATCTGTCAATGCCTGCAATTTATCAATATCTATTGCAATCACTGCCCCTTTTCTGCGGTCAAGTTGGAGAAAACCCTCCTGCTTTAGCACCGTGTATGCTTTGTTGACTGTATGCATATTAATTCCAATGGTATCAGCAAGCTGACGAACCGACGGAAGTGCCTCTCCTTCTTGAATGGAAGACGTGGCAATCCCCATAATAATCTGGTTTCGTAACTGAATATAGATTGCCTCTTCACTATTAAAATCGATATCAATATCAATCGTCATATAATCACCTTTTTCTATATGGTTTTGTTATATCTATGGTATAACAGATGATATACGTTGTCAATACTCTCTACCGGCAAATTCAAATGAGGACGTACCGCACTTTCAAAGTACGGCGTCCTCATTTGAACTCACTTACATTCTATGCTTCATCAATTGCTTTTCCAATATCATTTCGCATATATTTATTTTTGAATTTTACCCATTCCGTTGCCTCATAGGCATTTTTTCTGGCTTCTTTTAAGTCTTTCCCTTTTGCCGTAATTCCTAATACGCGACCTCCATTTGTTACAATTTGGCCCTGTTCCAATTTTGTTCCGGCATGGAAACAATAATATCCCTCATGCTTCTGAAATTCTTCTAGCCCTGTAATTGGAATTCCTTTTTCATATTTGACCGGATATCCATCGGATGCCAGCACTACGCAAACAGCTGCATTATCTTCAAATTGCAGTTCAATACGATCCAAGGTTCCGTCAATACACGCTTCCATCACTTCCACCATATCATTTTTCATACGTGAAATAACAACCTGCGCTTCCGGATCTCCAAATCGGGCATTATATTCCAGCACTTTGGGACCTTGAGGCGTCAGCATCAAACCAAAGAAAATAATTCCTTTAAATTCTCGTCCTTCTGCCTTCATTGCATCTACGGTTGCCTGATATACATGTTTTTCACAAAATTCTTCTACTTCTTTCGTATAAAAAGGGCTGGGTGAAAAAGTACCCATGCCACCGGTATTTAGACCTTTGTCTCCATCTTGGGCACGTTTATGGTCCTGTGCAGATGTCATGGTTTTAATCGTTTTCCCATCTACAAATGACAATACCGATACTTCACGACCTATCATAAACTCTTCAATCACCATACGATTTCCCGCAGAACCAAATTGTTTATCGAGCATAATGGTCTTTACTCCATCTTTTGCTTCTTCCATGGTATTGCAGATCAATACCCCTTTTCCAAGTGCCAGCCCGTCTGCTTTCAAGACAATGGGAAATTTGGCCGTATCTAAATATTTCAGAGCATCCTTTGCCGAATCAAAGGTTTCATATTCTGCCGAAGGAATATGATACTTTTTCATCAAATCCTTAGAAAATGACTTAGAGCCTTCCAGAATCGCCGCATTTTTACGTGGTCCAAACACACGAAGACCGGCTGCTTCAAATACATTTACAATTCCGCCCACCAATGGGTCGTCTGGTCCTACAATGGTCAAGTCCACTTCCTGCTCTTTTGCAAATGCCGCCAATTTGTCAAATTCCATCACACCAATGTCTACGCACTGGGCATATTCTGCAATTCCTGCATTCCCGGGCGCACAGTATATTTTATCTACGTTCTTATTCTTTGCCACACTCCATGCAATAGTGTGCTCTCTTCCGCCATTTCCAACGATGAAAACTTTCATAGAACCTCCTTATTTACATCCGATTTTCCCATTGGCAATCAATTGAATCGCTTGGGGAAGAATCTTCCACTCTGCTTGTTCCATAACTCGTTTTTGTAAGATTTCCGGAGTATCATCCTCCATAACTTCTACCGCTTTTTGCAAAATAATTGGTCCCGTATCGGTTCCTTCATCAACAAAATGTACCGTTGCTCCTGCCACCTTCACTCCCCGTGAAAGTGCCGCCTCATGAACCTTTAATCCATAATACCCTTTTCCACAAAAAGCAGGTATTAAAGAGGGATGGATATTAATGATTTTATTTCGATACTTTTCAATCATTTCCTTTGGAATCACTACAAGGAATCCTGCAAGTACAATCAAATCCGGCTGCAACTGCTCTATCGTTTTCACAAACTCCTGGTTAAATTTTTCTCTGGATTCATATGTTTTCGGAGAAATACAAATGGCTTTGACTCCTTGTTTTTTTGCGCGCACAAGCGCATATGCATTGGGATTATTACTAATCACTCCAACCATTTCCGTATTGGTAATAGTTCCATCATCGATTGCGTCCATAATCGCCTGAAGATTTGTTCCACCCCCGGACACTAATACAACAATCTTTAGCATAAAGTAACTCCTTTATCACCATTTTCAATATGGCCTACAATATACCCTTCTTCGCCGGATGCTTTGATTGCTTCCATTGTTTTTTCAACATCTGCTTCTTTTACTCCAAGAATCATGCCGATTCCCATATTAAAAGTATTATACATCGCATATTCTTCAATATCTCCGGCCACGGAAATCATTTTAAATATAGGTGGCACCGGATAAGAATCTTTTTGTACCACTGCATGCACGCCATCGCACAGCATCCGTGGAATGTTTTCATAGAATCCGCCACCTGTAATATGACTACAAGCCTTAATGGTAACTCCAGACTCTCGCACGGTGCGAAGTGCCTTGACATAAATCTTCGTCGGTGCAAGAAGCGCTTCTCCCAAAGTACATCCCAGAGATTCATATCTGCGGTTTAATGCTTCTTCTTTCATATCAACGACTTTACGTACCAGTGAAAATCCATTACTATGTACGCCTGAAGAAGCCATACCAATCAGTACATCCCCTGCTGCTAAACTCTTTCCGGTAATTAAATCTTTCTCATCTACTACGCCCACTGCAAAACCTGCTAAATCATATTCATCTATCGGATAGAATCCGGGCATTTCTGCAGTTTCTCCACCAATTAACGCTGCTCCTGACTGCTTACATCCTTCTGCCACACCGCTTACAATGGTCGCAATTTTTTCTGGTTCATTTTTCCCACATGCAATGTAGTCTAGGAAAAATAATGGTTCTCCTCCTGCACAAGCAATATCATTCACGCACATAGCCACACAGTCAATTCCAATTGTGTCATGGCGATCCAGCATAAATGCCAGTTTCAACTTGGTTCCCACACCATCCGTTCCAGATACTAAAGTAGGTTTTTCCATATCTTTGAATTTTGCCATGGAAAAAGCACCTGAAAACCCACCGATATTCGTCAACACTTCCGGTCTCATGGTTTGTTTAATGTGCTCTTTCATAAGTTCTACTGATTTATATCCTGCTTCGATATCTACACCTGCATTTTTGTAATCCATCTCTTTTCCTCCGCTTGTTTTACATCTGTTCCAAATATGCTTTATGACCCAGCTGTTCTAATTTTTCTGCTTTTTTCTGAACTGTCTTTTTCATTCCCTCAGAATTTTCTTTTAATCGTTGCAATAACTCTTGATCAGAAGTTGCCAAAATCCTTGCCGCTAAAATTGCCGCATTCATCCCTCCATTAATTGCTACCGTTGCTACCGGGATTCCAGGTGGCATCTGAACGATGGAATACAGTGCATCCGCTCCATCCAATACGCTTCCAGACATTGGGATTCCAATTACTGGCATAGGAAAAATCGCAGCGCACATTCCAGGAAGATGTGCCGCCATCCCTGCTCCTGCAATAATAACTTTAAATCCTTTTTCCTCTGCAGATTTTGCATATTCATAAAATACATCCGGTTCACGGTGTGCAGAAATAATGGTCATTTCATACTCCACTCCCAATTTCTCCAGCATATCTGCCGCTTTACTCATTACTTTCATGTCTGAGTCACTTCCCATTACAATTCCTACTTTAGACATTCTATCTCTCCTTTCGATTTATAAGCAATACAAATAAATATCATCTTATTTATAAGACATTTTACTAAGTCTTCGCTCTATTGTCAACATCTGACATCTCCATCAGTAATTATTAATACTTATAACTAACCATTACTCCAATTCTTTCAACGGTTCATTCAGTAACTCCGTTCCCGGAAGCACGAATCTTCCTTCTTGCAACAATGGAATACGCTCTCCACTTTCTGTCACCACACTAATTTCTTCCAGTTCTTCATAGGGTATGGTAATGTCGGTATGGCATTGTAAATATGCCTTTTCCGGTGTTTCTTTTCGCAAAATAGAAACCTCATTGTCTTTTGCCACAATTTCTTTCCCATTAGGGTTGTAAATTTTACTATCTTCACTATAACTGTAACAAGTGTCCCCCACTGCAAAATGAGGACCCATCTTCTCTGCAATCAGAATCGGCATCTTATCTTCAATTCCGTATTTTTTGGCAACTGCATATGCCGTAGTATTGGTGCCAATCGCAAATTCCCCTAATGGTAATGTCTCGTGATGATGCAAAATATTCTCATGAATATATTTTTTACCTTCTTCCGGCTGTTCAAAATTATCACAACTGTAATCGGTGATTTTCCCATCTGTAAATACCATCTTCAAATTCAAATATTGCAATTCATTCAGATACACTTTACTCACATGAAGTACACCCTCTGTGTGCAAAAGCACTGGGGATGTGAATACTTCTCCTACCGGAATATTCACATCTGCCACACAGTTTTCAAATATGGTTTCCGTTTGTGGGGACTGCAATGGATATAACTGTATCTTTAAGTCTGTTTGATTGCACCCCCTCCCCAGGACATGCACATATCTGCCTTTATCCAATACATCAATCAGTTTTTGCTGCACTTCTTCATACTGCTTTGCGTCTAACGTATTAATGCGGATGGTTTCATCAAAAATTGCTTCATAATCTTTTCCAATATCCGGTACCGGATATGCAATAATCGTAAAGCTTCTTTCTTCCCCTTTGATATACCGGTTGGTAAGCTGACTGGTCTTGCTTTCAAACATCAGTGACAATTGTTCTTGTTTTTCATTCAGTACCAGTGACTCCTTTTTTTGTTCTGGTGCAAATGGTTCTTCTCCAAACACTTCAATCACTGCAGGACCGGCAAACTGTGCTGCCAACTCCTTATTTTTTTCATACACATTTTTCATCGCATCCAGTTTTCGTTCCAAAAATCTTTTATCCAAAAAAAGTGCCTGATCTCCTCGGTGGTCATACTCATACTGCTTGTTGGCAACTGCACCATAATAGCCCACTTTATACTGCATTTTCTTTGTCAATACACTCACTGCCGCCCGGTATATCGTGGGCTTTAGTCCCATTTCTTCAAAATTATCAATGGCTTTTTTTACCATTCGCTCAAAGCCTAATTGATACCGGATATTTACCACCGATTTCTTCGACAAATCTTTTCCACCATTGATAAATCCCATATGATATCCTTGTGTATACACATCTGCCATTTTCTGAATGGTCTCTTCCGGTAGTTCCTTTAAATGCTGTGCTGTTTGGATTTCATTGTTTGTTATATACTCACCAAAACGATATAAATATCGAATATCATCTAAATCTGCATTTTTGATTATCTCTGCTGCAAATGAGCTTGATGGATCTATCTGCTCTTTTACACGGTCGGCCACAAACACATCACAATAATCACCTGCATACCAATAAATGATATTTTTCAACACTGAATACTCCGGTTCTTTCACTTCTTCAAATGCATTGTAGATTTCAATAAATAATTCATTGCAAATCGTTAAGTATTCTAATTGATTTTCAAATGCATGAGCAATCTCGCCTCTCATCTCCACATATAAAAAACTTAAAAGTGCACCATAAGTTTCTCCTAATTTTTTCACTGCATAGGACGGATTTGCATAGCTTGTCTCATAGTTTTCCTTTAAAATATCCCCATAGAGTTGTTCGTTTTCTTTTTGAAGTTCCTTTTGTGATAAAGCTTCCCACGTTCCATCCAAAATCTTTTCCCGTACTCGTCCAACATTTAAAATGAATTCCGCTGTTTTTTGGAAAAACTCCAAGTACGTTTTATGAACTGTTTTTTCTTTCTGTACAGTACTAATTCTCTCCACCGAAAGCATATATCGCTCTATCATTTATAAAAACCCCCTTGCATACATTAGTATAAAACTCCATATAAGAAAGATATTCATAACCAATCCCACTTTACAAGTGATGTAATTTTTTTCTCGTTCTTTCAGTCCACGCAATGCCATGGCAATTCCAATTCCTGCAAATATGGCAGCAATCAAACCGAACCCTCCGGCAAACGTTCCTACCATGCCTTTTTGTACTACTGCAAAAAAAATCAGAAGCAAAAAGAGAAGAAAAGTTCCTCCACCAATCCAGCAAGAAACAATGCCCTTTTTGGCATGCTTTAATCTTGCCTGTCCATATTTTCGGTTTCTACGTTTTTTCTCCTTATCTTTTTCTTTCACTGTCATGTTTTCTCCTTATGGTATTACATAATACAAATAAAATATATCCTAAAATTCCTCCCAAGGTATTGAGGAACAAATCATCCACATCAAAACTTCCCACTTTTGTAATGAACTGAAACGTCTCCACAAACAAACTAAATCCAAAACTATAGAACAAATTCATAAAAAAGCTTCTATATCTGCTTCCCATTGGGAGAAAAAATCCAAATGGAATGAAAATCACTACATTTCCGAATACATTCGTAAACATGGCAAACATACCCACTTGGGCACGATATTGCCAAAATCGTTTTATTTCTTTAAACAGAGTCAGGTTATAGTGGTAATTTTGCATCTCTCCTGATCGCCCATACCAATCTGAAAATATCAGAAAATAAAATACAAAAAACATGTATAATAAAAACAAGATTTTCCCAAGGATACGGACGCGTTTTCTGTTTTCAATCTTCAAAATAGTATCCTTTCATTTAAAATGTCAAGCCTCTTTTCCCATTTAATAAGCGCGCCCCTCCTATGATTGTAATTACGCCAGCAGCTACACCTGCCAAAATCATAATAATACCCACAACAATATTTGCTGTTCCTACACCATTCATTGCCTTATAAGTTTTCTCCATCATGACGCTTCCTCCTATGATTTTACTCCATACTGTTCATAATATGCATCAATTGCCGCTTTTAATGTATCATCTATCATTATTTTTCCCCGGTAAGGCCGATTATATAAATGTTCGATTACTTCGTTCATGGTGACAATGGCTGTCGTTTTTAGTCCATAACGCTGATGAATCTCTTCCAATGCACTTTGTTCCCCTTGTCCACGTTCCATTCGGTCCACTGAAACCACCAACCCCATGGCCGTCACGTCTCCTTGTGCCTGAATAATGGGAAGTGTCTCCTGAATGGATGTGCCTGCTGTGGTAACATCTTCAATAATCAGAATTCGATCTCCGTTCGAAATAGGACTTCCCAACAGAATTCCTTTGTCCCCATGGTCTTTCACTTCTTTACGGTTAGAACAGTATTTAATATCGTGGTGATAAAACTCGCTGATGGCCATAGTAGTTGCAACGGTAAGCGGTATCCCCTTGTAAGCCGGTCCAAATAGCACATCAAATTCAAAACCAAATACCTGTTCAATTGCTTTTGCGTAATATTCTCCCAGTTTTCTTAACTGACCACCGGTACGATAAAATCCGGTATTTACAAAAAATGGAGTTTTCCTTCCACTTTTTGTTACAAAATCTCCGAATTTCAATACTTCCGCATCTACCATAAATTCGATAAACTCTTTTTTATATTGTTCCATATTGATTCTCCTTTTTCAATATCATTATTTTACCATTCCAGTCATTTCCCGGATATTGTGAAAATCATATTGCTCCATATACGTTCGAATTCCCTCTATGATTTCCACGGTGGCTGTAGGATGGTAAAAATTGGCCGTACCTACCGAGACTGCTGTGGCTCCTGCCAAAATAAATTCAACAGCATCTTCCGGTGTGGCAATTCCGCCCATTCCAATGATTGGAAGTTTCACGGCATTGGCGACCTGATACACCATTCGCACCGCAACCGGTTTGATTCCTGGGCCGGACATCCCACCGGTTTTATTCGCCAGTGCAAATGCTCTTTTATGCACATCGATTTTCATCCCGGTAATCGTATTAATTAAGGATAAAACATCTGCCCCTCCGGCCTCTGCTGCTTTTGCCATCTCTGTAATATCCGTTACATTGGGGCTTAATTTCATAATGATAGGCTGCTTTGCACGCTTTTTTAATTCTCTTGTAATTTGCTCTACCGCTTTTGGATCTTGTCCAAAAGCAATTCCCCCTTCTTTTACATTAGGGCAGGAAATATTGATTTCCAGCAAATCCACTTCTTCTTCCGCCATTCTTTCCACGGCTTCACAATAATCCTCTGTTGTTTTTCCACAGATGTTCACAATGATTTTTGTGTCATATTGCTTTAAAAAAGGAATATCCCTTTGGCAGAAGACTTCCATTCCCGGATTTTGAAGACCAATGGCATTTAGCATCCCACAACTGGTCTCTGCAATTCTAGGAGTTTCATTTCCGGGCCATGGCACATTGGCTACGCCTTTTGTAACAACCGCCCCTAATTGATTTAAGTCTACAAACTCGCTATATTCTTCTCCCGATCCAAAGGTTCCGGATGCTGTCATAACCGGATTTTTCAAACAAACTCCTGCTAAATCAATCGTCATATCTATCAAAGTTCTACCTCCGTTGCCAGAAATACCGGTCCCTCTTTGCACACTCGTTTATTATGCACATGACTGTGAGCATCGACTTCTTTACTTTTGCACACACATGCAAGACAGGCTCCAATGCCACACGCCATCCGCTCTTCCATGGACACGTAACATTCTATTTGATGTTCCATCGCATATGCTTTAATGGCCCGTAACATAGGTGTAGGTCCACAGGCATATATAATGTCTGCCTGTAGATGGTATTGTGCTACTACATCCATAACATTGCCTTTTGTACCTGCACTTCCATCTTCCGTTGCAATATAAAGTTTCCCTTGTGCTTTTAGTTCTTCTGTCAAAAACAACTCATCCCGATAACCTGCAATGATTTGTTTTTCACAATCCAATTCCTTTGCAAGTTCCAACATTGGTGGAATTCCAATACCCCCTCCGAATAAAAATGCTTTCTTCGTTTTGAAAGGAAATCCATTCCCCAGAGGTCCTAAAATCTCAATCGTCTGTCCTACCTTGCGTTCTGAAAATTGTTTAGTTCCTGTCTCCGGTCCGGTCACGCGATACACAACCCGAAGTCTGTTATGAACCCGATCCACCTCGCAAATGCTGATTGGTCTTGGAAGCAATTTCGTTCCATCGTTGGTATACATAGAAATAAATTGTCCCGCATTGGCCTTTTCAGCTATTTGTTCTGTCTGAAGCCATAAACTATAGATATCTGTTGCAATGCATTCTTGTGATACGACCACTGCTTGTTCTTTATATTTCTCCGGCATGATTATGTCTCCTTTGTTCTCATCTATCTATTTCTTAGCGCACCCGCTATATCTTCTGTCATATCCACAACCGCCGCCCTAGATGCTTCTGCATAATGCTCCGCTCCAAATTTTGCATAAGTTTCCTGCTTATAAGCTGCAATAATACCACGAGATGAATTCACAATGGCGCCCAATCCATCTTCATTGAAAAAGTGAACCAGATCTTTTCCCTTTCCACCTTGTGCACCGTATCCCGGCACTAATATATAAGATTTTGGCATGATTTTCCGAAGCACTTTTCCCATTTGGGGATAAGTTGCTCCTACCACTGCTCCGATATAACTATACTCATCTCCCATACAGTCTGCACCCCATTGTGCCACCTTTTCACCAACCAATTCATAAAGAGGTCTTCCATCTATCAACTGATCCTGAAATTCTCCGCTGGAGGGATTCGACGTTTTTACAAGAATAAACAAGCCCTTTTTTTCTTCTTTACATACATCTATAAATGGATTCACACCATCTGATCCCAGATAAGGATTCACGGTTACAAAATCTTCATCAAAAGGAGTGTAGGTCTTTGAGCCTACCTTTACTTTTCCTATATGTCCTACGGCATAAGCCAAAGATGTGGACCCAATATCTCCTCGTTTAATATCTCCAATCACGACCAAGCCTTTTTCTTTACAATAATCTACTGTTTTTTTAAATGCCACCAGACCCGGAATTCCAAATTGCTCATACATGGCAATCTGCGGCTTTACTGCTGGAATCAAATCATAAGTATGATCCACAATTGCCTTATTAAATTGCCAAATAGCTTCCCCTGCACCTTCTAAGGTCTCCCCATATTGTGCATATGCCTTTTCCTTTACCTGCTCCGGAATATATCCTAGCATAGGATCCAGGCCCACTACAATAGGTGCACCTGTCTTTTTAATATTTGCGATTAATTTCTGAATCATCGAATGTCCTCCTTTTCATATACCACTTGTCCATCCACTAACGTGTATTTCACATCCCCTTTTACGTGGCGGTTGTGAAATGGTGTGTTTCTTCCCTTGGACAAAAATGTATCTTTATCAATCTGGTATTCCCTGTCTGGGTCAAATATAACAATGTCTGCAATCTTACCCTCTGAGATGCTTCCTTTTTGAGAAAGTCCCAATATCTTTGCCGGCTGATAGCTCATTCGCTCTGCCATCTGCATAGGTGTCAATATTTTTTTGTCTACCAACTCCGTATACGTAAGGGTTGCCGATGTTTCTAATCCTACAATACCAAATGCGGCTTCTTTCATACTTCTATTTTTTTCTGCTTCTGTATGAGGGGCATGATCCGTAGCAATGACTTCCATAACGTTATCTTGTAACCCTTTTTGCAGTGCACTTACATCTTCCCTTTTACGGATGGGGGGATTCATTTTATAATTTCCATCATCTGCTACAATATCTTCCGTAGTCAAAGTGAAATGATGTGGACATACCTCTGCCGTTACAGGTATCCCCTCTTCTTTTGCTTTTTGAACCATCTTTACACTATCCGCTGTAGAGCAATGGCACAAGTGTAATTGTACTCCTGTTTCTTTGGACAACAAGATATCTCTTGCTACAATCACATCCTCCACTCCATTGGTAATTCCCGGAAGCCCCAGTCTGCTTGCTTGTTCATCTGCATTCATCACGCCACCTTCTACCATGGTGATATCTTCACAATGGGCGAATACTGCAATGTGATACTTTTTTGCAAGTCTCATGGCTTTGCGATATAAAGCAGCATTCATCACTGATTTTCCATCTTCACTGATGGCATGACACCCTGCTTTTGCCATTCCTTCAATATCTGCCAGTTCTTTTCCCTCTTGCCCTATAGTGACTGCCCCTAGTTGAATGACATGAACCGGCGACTCCTTTTTAGCACGTGCATGAACCTCTTCTACTTTTTCTTTCGTATCCATCACCGGTTTGGTGTTGGGCATGGCGCACATTGTAGTGATTCCGCCTCTGGCCGCCGCCATTCCGCCAGTTTTTAATGTTTCTTTCTGGGTCAACCCCGGATCTCGTAAATGTACATGCAAATCAATAAAACCGGGCATCACATAGCAACCCACCGCATCAATTGTTTTATCCGCTTCCTCTGTTAAGTCGCTGCCTACTTTTACAATTTTATCATCTTCAATTAGTACGTCCTGCACTGCATCTGTTTGTGTAAGTGGATCTAATACATGTCCGTTTTGAATCAGCGTTTTCATAAAGGATTCCCTTTCTATTTTTCTGTTCCATCTAGTTTTCAGACTTTTTAATTTAACTTTTTCTGTATATCTTCTAATGCTGCCTGAAATTGATTATCTAACGTCTCATCAGCGTTATCCGGCTTCCACTCCACTTCCAAATCCGGTTTGATTCCGGTTCCTTGTATGCAACGTCCTTTTGGTGTGAAATACTGTGCCGTCGTAAGCTTCACCGAAGATCCATCTTGCATGTTGTATATATTTTGGACAACACCCTTGCCATAAGTAGTAGTACCCACCACATTTCCCAAGCCATAATCCTGAATTGCTCCCGCAAATATTTCCGAAGCACTGGCTGTATATTCATTTACCAAAACCGCAATGGGTTTCGTAAACTTGCGTTCCTCATCGGATGTGAACGTTTCTTTTTTTCCATTTTTATCTTCCGTATACACAATGGTGCCCTTGGGTAGAATTAAATCCAACATCTGACATACCGTATCCAGATTTCCACCACCATTATTGCGAAGGTCTACAATCAATCCTTCCATTCCCTGTTTTTCTAAATCTTCCATGGCCGATTGAAACTGCTCATAAGTAACGGTGTCGAACTCTTTTACATAAATATGTCCCACATTCCCCTCAACCATTTCATGGAACACCGTGTTGGAATCTATTTTATCACGTATGACGGTATACTCTTTTTGTTCTCCTGTTTTTGCTTTTACTACTGTGATTTTTACTTCTGAACCGATATCGCCTCTTACCTTTTCCACCACTTCACTGGATGGCTGTGAAGTAATATTTTCTCCATTCACTTTATAAAGCACGTCACGTTCTTCGATTCCGGCTTTCTCTGCCGGAGAATCTTTCTGGATATTCAACAGTGTGATGATTTGTGTTTCATTATCTTGAGACATGGTCACCCCAATGCCCCCAAATTTTCCTTCATTCGATAATGACATTTCTTTTGTCTCTTTTGCTGTATAGTATTCCGAATACGGATCTGAAAGGCCTTCCACATACCCTTTATAAAGTCCTTCCTCCAGTTTGTCTGAGTCTACATCTTTTTGATGAAGGTACTTTACTTTCACATAAGCCTGCAACAGTTCCAATTTCGTCTCCGTATTTTCATTTACTACCTTATCACTCCCATTTTTAGATGCGGATAAAGCATTTCCATTTTTTACCACATACATTCCACCTAACACAGCACCTATGAGTACCAACATAACAAGGGCGCCACAAAGCGCGCCCTTCAAAAACTTATTTTTTTCAATTTCTATTTTTTCATTTTTTTCGTCCATTATTCATCCTGTTTTTCGTTTATTTCATACACATTGTTATCATATGCAATTTTTTTACATATAATTCCTTGGATTTACTGCACGTCCGTTTACTTCTACCTGGAAATGTAAATGAACTCCTTGTGAAGCGCCTGTATTTCCTGTGATTCCAAGCTGCTGTCCCTGGGAAACGTTTTGTCCCGGTGATACGCTCAAAGAAGAATGATGCATGTATTTTGTAACAAAACCATTTCCATGATCGATGACCACCCAGTTCCCCGCACTGTTACTCCAACC
This sequence comes from Lachnospiraceae bacterium, assembly GCA_036666555.1. Lineage (GTDB taxonomy): Bacteria > Bacillota > Clostridia > Lachnospirales > Lachnospiraceae > UMGS1251. Next base: position 18,026 of record JAVWVS010000027.1, read on the forward strand.
CGCGATTATGACGGTTCCTGATGCTGCCGCATAAGTTGGTATGTATGCACCTGAAGTACCAAAATCCATCCCTTTATGCGCCGGATCACTAGGACTTCTATATTCTCCAAATTCACTGGAAACATGAGAACCCGGACAAGGATTAATAAACATTCCACTTCCACCACCACTGGGGATACTTGGTCCCGGAGGTGTATAAATGGTATTGCTTCCGCTGGAAGACTCTTTTGCCGCCTGCGCTGCAGCTGCAGCTTCTTTTTGTGCTTTTTCCGCTGCCTGGGCCTGTTCGATTAGTGTCTGTAATACTGCAGCATTGGCACCTATTTCACTTTGCAAATCTGCAATCTGCGCATTCTTACTGCTTAACAGTTCTTGCATTTCTGTCTGTTTTGCAGTTAAGTTACTCTGAAGTACCTCCAACTGTGTATACTCGGCCTTCAAAGAAGCTTCTTTCTTCTCTACACTTTTCACGATTTCTTGAAACTGTACCAGCATATCTCTGTCATAGGTAGATATTTCCGATACATATTCCGCTTTATTTAGAAAATCTGTAATATCCTTGGATGCCAACAGGATTTCTATGAATTCACTACTGCCATTTTCATACATATACTGAATTCTTTTCTTCATACTTTCGTACTGTGAATTTTCTTCTACTTTCGCTTGTACCAGTTCATCTTCTGCCGTTTGAATTTCCGCTTCCTTTGCAGCCATTTCTTCTTGCGCTTTTTTCATTTCGTCAATAATCCCATTCAACTGGGTTGCCAAAGAAGCTTGTTCATTCTCTGCTGCCTTCTTCTGTGCTTCCAAATCATTGGCCTTTTTCGTTGCTTCATCAATAGAAGTAGCTTTTGTCGGCACGGCAAAACCCAAACTCAATATACCAATCAGCATGAAACTGATAATCTTTTTTCCTTTGTTCATTTCCCTCACCTATACCTTTAAATGTTTTCGAATGGTAAAGAAACTACCAATAAACCCAATTCCTACTCCCAGCGCAATAGACACCGGTATCAATGTCTGATATACCGTTGTTGCAGGAAGGAAATCTAGTATGTTGTTCAGGATTCTGAACTTCGTCATAATATATATAATTGCTTTGTTATATAAGAAAAACAATAAAATCAGTGGAAGTATGGTTCCGATAATTCCAATCAAAACGCCCTCAATAACAAATGGCGCTTTTACAAAGGAATCCTTGGCACCAATATACTTCATAATTCCAATCTCTTCTCGCCTTACAGTAATACCCATAGTAACCGTATTGCTAATCAAGAAAACAGAAACTGCTAATAAAATCAAAATAATTCCCGCAGATATGTACCACACCAAGGTATTGATGCTGGATAACGTCTTGGCCACCGCATCTGATTTTTTCACTTTTCGTACCCCATCTAATTTTTCCGCAAAAGAAACCAAATCCTTTTGGGTGGATACATCTTTCATGTAAACCTCGTAGTTGGCGGAACTTTTCAATGGATTGTCATTTTTAAATCCTTCTGCAAGTTCTGCAGATTCTCCAAAATATTCTTCTTTGAATTTATCCCATGCCTCTTCTGCAGACACATAGTTGACTTCTAAGACATCGTCTCTTTGTTTTAATTTTGCTCCCGCATCATCTACTGTGCTTTGTGGAACATCTTCATTAAAAAATACGGTGATTGCCACTCCTTCTTCTGCCTTATCTACGATGTACTTAAAATTCACTACGATGGAGAAAAACAATCCAAACAGGAAGATACATGCAGACATCGTTGCAATTGATGCAATAGAAAACAACTTGTTTCTCCCTATATTCTTAAACCCCTGCTTAATTGAATATCCTATTGTACTAATTCTCATTTGTATACCCACCTTTTTTTTCGTCGCTTATAATGACACCTTTTTTCATTGTAATGACACGTTTCTGCATCTCGTTTACAATTTCCTGGTTATGAGTAACAACCAATATAGTGGTTCCTCTTTCATTTGCTTCTTCTAACAATTTCATAATTTCCCACGAATTGGTAGGATCTAAGTTTCCCGTTGGTTCATCGGCTAAAAGAATTGCCGGTTCATTGACAACCGCCCTTGCAATTGCTACTCGTTGTTGTTCCCCACCGGAAAGTTCTTTTGGAAAAGATTTATATTTCTGTGCAAGCCCTACCAGTGAAAGTGCTGCCGGCACTTTTGCCTTAATTATACGTGAGGGTGTACCCACACAGCGCTGTGCAAATGCAATATTTTCATAAATATTTCTGTCTTTTAAAAGTCGGAAATCCTGAAATACTACTCCCAGACCTCTCCGATATTTAGGAATCTGGCGATGCTTCATTCTACTTAAATTTTGTCCATTTACAACGATACTTCCGCCTGTTGGTTCTAATTCTTTCAAAATTAGACGGATTAATGTGGATTTACCCGATCCGCTGTCTCCCACAACGAATACGAATTCCCCTTGATCAATGGTTAAATTGATCCCGTTTAACGCAGCTACCCCTTTTGAGTACTCTTTCGTTATTTCTTTTAATTCAATCATATGCTCCTCCTAAAAAAATGCTAATACTCCAGCGTTTCCATGTACTTCATATACTTCACTACCATCAATGCAATCTTAAATGTAATGGCATCTTCAAAAACACGAAGATCAAGTCCTGTACTCTTCTGTAGTTTGTCTAGTCTGTACACCAGTGTGTTTCGATGAATGTACAACTGTCTGGATGTTTCTGACACGTTTAAATTATTTTCGAAAAACTTATTAATCGTCGATAATGTCTCTTCATCAAAATCATCCGGTGACTTTCCGTCGAATATCTCGCGGATAAACATCTTGCATAACGGAATGGGTAATTGATAAATCAAACGACCTATTCCAAGTGTATTATATGCGATAATATCCTTTTCGTCAAAGAATATCTTTCCAACGTCCAATGCAAGCTTTGCTTCTTTGTATGATTTCGATACTTCTTTGATATCATTAATAATGGTTCCATAGGCAATATGAATATTTGATTCGCCCTCTAATTTCAACTGTTCTAGGATTTGTTGTGCTACTTGATCCATTTCCACATAACCATCATTTTGTCCCAACTCTTTTACGACAATAATATTTTTTTCATCCACCGCTGTGATGAAGTCTTTTTGACCTCCCAAAAGTGTTCTAACACTTTCCAATGAACTGGTGTCTTTTTCATGAGCGGTTTCAATAATAAAGATAACACGTCTCATCTCTGTGTCAATATGTAATTTTTTTGCACGATTGTAAATATCTACCAAAAGCAAGTTATCTAACAATAAATTTTTAATAAAATTATCTTTATCAAACCGTTCTTTATATGCCACCAAAAGATTCTGAATCTGAAATGCCGCAATCTTTCCTACCATGTACACATCGTCGCTGCCCCCATTTGCAAGCAATATATATTCTAGTTGGTGTTCATCGAATATTTTAAAAAACTGATACCCCTGAATCACCTGACTATCTGCCGGCGATTCCACAAAAGACAAAACTGCACCTTCATAATTCTCTGTTTCCGTAAATGTGCTGGCTAATGCTTTTCCATCTGTGTCCACCACGCATAAATCAATCCTTGTAATCGCTTTTAATCCTTCAATCGTATTTTGAAGTATTTGATTTGATATCATAGCTTTCTCCTCCGCTTTGCAAATCATATGCACTTTTCACAAATGATTTTATCCCAATTTTCTAAATAACATACACCTACTCTATATCTTAAGGCAAAACAACAAAAAAATAAAGAGGAAATCGCATTTTTTTATGCATTTCCTCAATTATTTCTTAAAACATTAACACTTTGTTCATATACATAGTTCACAAAGACTTTTTTTTCTTTTCCTTTTTGATCTCTTTTTTAAAAACAAACTTGGAAAAAAAACTGTAAATACGGTTGCGTCCAGATAAAACTTCATGTATATTTCTTACCGTCACTCCTAATGCTACCCACATTCTTACATTCACCAGTGCTTTATTACGAGCAATAAATTTCTCCTGGCCTGGTGAGGGAAGCGCTGTCATAATGCAATCCGCTTCTGCTCCGTTAATCAAATTCAGAACTAAATCATCCGATATATTTTCATTTACCGGTGTGCCACCCATAATTCTTATTCCGCTATAGTGGGTTTCCAAATGTTCTTTAAACCCTTCCACTGCTTCTTTGGTCTCCCCAAGCAGAAAAACACGGCTATGATTCTTGTGCAAGAAGTTCATAAGCATCTTTAGAAATAAATTCGTTTCTAATTCTTGTAACCGTTTATGTTCTGTAATTCCAGCTGCTTCTAAGATTTCTCTATTACCAGCAATCATCAAATCGATTTCTTCCATATGTGCTTTTAATTCCGGTTCCTGTCCTGCCTGCATCAACATCTCTGTAGTCACAATCTCAACTACATTCACCGGCTCTGTCTGCATGTAATTCACGACCTTTTCCATGGCACTTTTCGCATCCATGTCATCAATTAACACATTCAGTACATTTATTCTCTCATTCATAACTTTCACCTGCTGTTTCTTTCTCAGTCGTACGATTATATCAAATATATGATTGTTTTTCAACCTAAGTCATGAAAGATTCATATTACTGTATAAATTGTTTATAATCTTGTATCTTTTTCTTCATTTTTATCCGTCTTACGTCTCTTTTTTGTCATAAGTCCACCTATTCTTCCCGTCTCTTTCGAAGAAAGGGAACGCCATCCACCCTCTATCACTTTATCAAGTAGCCCTAGTTCCTCTGCAATTTCATATTTTAATTTATCTTCCGGTTCAATCTCTTCTAGATGAATTGGTGCATATTGTTTTTTTGACATCGGTTCCACCTCTTTCTTTTCAAAAGCATTCCCGATTTTTTGCAGATTATACCACGGATGATGTATTTATATTTTTTTAATTCGTTCCACTGCTTCCACCGTGTTTTCATAGGTTCCAAATGCAGTCAAGCGAAAATATCCTTCTCCGCTAGGTCCAAATCCGGCTCCCGGTGTCCCCACTACATTTGCTTTTTCCAATAGAAGGTCAAAAAATTCCCAAGAGGTCATCTGTTTTGGTGTCTGCAACCAAATATACGGTGCATTAATCCCTCCAGATGCGATATATCCCGCCTCTTTCACTCCCTCCAGTATTGTTTTTGCGTTTTTCATATAATATGCAATTTGTTGACTTAACTGTTGCTTTCCCTCTTCACAATAGCAAGCCTCTCCTGCCCGCTGAATGATATAAGGTGCTCCATTGTATTTCGTGCCATGGCGCCTTGCCCAAAGAGAATGTAACGTTACGCCCTCTGCTTTTATGTCTTTTGGCACGATGGTTGCACCCAGACGTACACCCGTAAATCCCGCATTCTTAGAAAAACTGCGTAATTCAATGGCGCAATTTCTTGCCCCCTTACATTCATAAATTGTATGAGCTACATCCTCTTCTGAGATATAGGCTTCATACGCCGCATCGTAAATAATCACTGCACCTACTTTATTGGCATAATCTACCCACTCTTGCAGTCTTTTTTTTGTTATGGTAGCCCCCGTTGGATTATTGGGAAAACACAAGTAAATCATGTCCGGTATTTCTTTTGGAAATTCCGGTGCAAACCCATTTTGCGCAGTACATGGCATATAAATCACTCGGTCAAACATTTCTGTTTCTTCTATATAATTACCTGCACGCCCTGCCATCACATTCGTATCCACGTAAACCGGATACACGGGATCACAAACTGCAATTTTATTATCTGCACTAAATATTTCCTGAATATTCCCCGAGTCACATTTTGCACCATCTGAAATAAAAATTTCATCGGCTTGAATATCACATCCTCGCACTTCGTAATCATTTTTCGCCATGGTATTTCTTAAAAATTCATAGCCCAAATCCGGTGCATATCCATGAAATGTTTCTGCCTGTCCCATTTCTTCCACTGCTTCGTGTAATTTTTCAATGATTACCGGAGCCAATGGCTGAGTTACATCGCCAATTCCTAAGCGTATGATCTTTTTTTTCGGATTTTCTTTTTGAAAAGCAGCTACTTTCTTTCCAATGGTAGAAAACAAATAGCTTCCCTGCAGTTTTAAATAGTCTTCATTGATTTTAAACATGGATTCTTCCCTTTCTGTTTCTATCACTCTATTTCACCATGAAACACAACCTCTGCAGGTCCCGTCATATAGACCTTATCTTCTTGCCTATCCCACTGAATCAGCAAATCTCCACCCAACAATTTCACAGTCACTTCCTCATTGGTCAGACCATTCAAAACACTGGAAACCACAGTGGCACATGCTCCGGTTCCACATGCAAGCGTCTCAGCGGAACCTCGTTCCCATACACGCATTTCCAATGTTCCTCTATTTAACACATGTACAAATTCTGTATTGACACGTTCCGGAAATCGCTGATGCTGTTCAAATTTAGGACCAATCGTCTCGATTTCCAATTCTTTCACATCTTCTACATATACAACCGCATGAGGATTCCCCATGGATACCTCTGTGATGTGATAGGTCACTTCTTCCACATCAATGGGTTCATTCACTGCTTTTACAACCGGTGTACCCATATCCACTTTTACTAACGTCACTTTTTTATTTTCCACTGTGAGATTCAAGTGTTTTACGCCTCCTAGTGTCTCCACTGAAAGTTCCGTCTTATCCGTAAGTCCATAATCGTATACATATTTCCCTACACATCGGATTCCATTTCCACACATTTCTCCTCTAGAACCGTCTGCATTGTACATTTTCATCTCAAAATCTGCAATTTGGGATGGACCAATCAATATTAGGCCATCGGAACCAATTCCAAAATGACGATTGCTCACTTTCTTTGCAACTTGAGAAGGATTTGTAATGGTTTCTTGAAAGCAATTCACATATACATAGTCATTTCCTAATCCCTGCATTTTTGTAAATTTCATCTAATCATTCCTCCGTCAAAGCGATTATACAATGCATCTATTTTCTTTCGTTCTTCTTCCGAAAATTGGGTACGCTCTATAATATGGACATTTTCCTTAATTTGATCCGGTTTCGATGCACCAATCAACACACTTGTCACTTTCCCATCGCTCAGAATCCATGACAATGCCATCTGTGCTAAAGTTTGCCCTCTTTCTTTGGCAATTTCATTCAGTCCTTTTATTTGCTCCAGTCTTTTAGCCGTAATATCACTTTCTTTTAAAAATCTTCCATCTTTTTTTATGCGGCTGTCTTCCGGAATTCCATTTAAATACTTATTACTTAAAAGGCCTTGCGCCAGAGGGCTAAATGCAATTAATCCGCACCCATTCTCTGCTGCATAATCTTTCAGTCCATCCTTTTCAATCCATCGGTCCAGCATGGAATAACGTACTTGATTTATCATAAAAGGACAATTCAAGTCCTTTAAAATTTTCATAGCTTTTTGAGTCGTTTTACAGTCATAATTCGATATTCCTGCGTAAAGAGCCTTTCCCTGTTTCACAGCAGTATCTAGCGCCATCATACTCTCTTCCAATGGTGTGTCTGGGTCCATACAATGATGATAAAAAATATCCACATAATCCAGGTTCATTCTTTTTAAACTTTGATCAAGGCTTGCCAACATGTATTTTCGACTTCCACCTGCTCCATAGGGTCCTGGCCACATATCATATCCTGCCTTTGTACTGATAATCAGCTCATCTCTATAAGGCCTTAAATCATCTTTCACAATCTTTCCAAAATTACGTTCCGCACTTCCGTACTCCGGCCCATAATTATTAGCTAAATCAAAATGTGTAATTCCGCTGTCAAATGCAGTTCTGCAAAGTCCTCTCATATTCTCATAAGAATCATGTGTCCCAAAATTATGCCACAATCCAAGTGAAACTCCCGGTAATTTCAATCCACTACTTCCGGCTCGAAAATAGCGCATCTTCTCATACCGTTTTCCCTCTGCCTGATAATAGTTCATAGCTTCCTCCTTCTATCTCCATCTCGCTTATATGTCGCTTTTTCTTATCCTCTCCTATTATATTCTATTTTTTATGAATAAGAAAGATAAACTCTTTCATTTTCTTGAAAAAGAAGTATTCTTCTGCTAGAATAAAGAAGAAAAAGCATCATCACTTTATTTTACACTAAGGAGCGCTATATGGCCAACAAAGACTGGTATCATTTAGGAGACGACATTAAGGACATTGTTCAGCAGGCAATTGACTCTCAAAATTACAATACACTAAACCAAACCATTAGTGACACAATTCGAAATGTTACAGACACTCTGAAATCGCCGAACCGAAATACCGGTCCCGGTGCTTTTCCTTATGGGAAAAACGTAAAAACACCTACCGGAAACAAAAGCAAAGCAAGCAGCTATACAAATACTCCTCCCACCGCGCCGGCACCTTCTACACGCACCGCTAAAACGGGAGTATTCCGTGGCTTTGGCATGGTATTTTCCATAATAGGTTACGCCCTTTTCGGATGTTTTGCTCTGATCACGCTCATTTTGCTCTTAGTAACGCTAACCACAGGCATTCGCTATCCCGGTATCACCATTGCCTTTTCTATCTTACTTCCTATTTTAATTGGAACCGGTATTTTAGGACTTTTCGGTACGAAAATGCTGCGACGTACCAAACGTTTTAAAAACTATTTGCACTATTTAGATGGGAAAACTTACTGTAACATTAAGATGCTGGCAGAGCGAACTGGAAAATCTAACCATTATATCCTCCGAGATTTAAGGGATATGATTCGACGTGGCTGGTTTTTAGAAGGACATATTGATGACTTAGGCACTTGCTTCATTACCAGTAATGAAACCTTTCTTCAATATGAAGAACTTCAATCCCATATGAAGGAACAGCAGGAATTACAAAAACAGCAGCAAGCTTCCAATGCTGCAAAAGCGACTGATCATCCGCTCTCCCCCGAAGTGCAGACCGTAATTCAGGAGGGCAACGAATTTCTATCCCAGATACGTGAGAGCAACGATGCTATTCCCGGATTTGATATTTCCCAAAAAATATCTCGTATGGAATTAATTGTGCAGAAGATTTTCCAACGGGTAGAACAAGAACCAGATGTGATTACAGACCTTCGCAAAATGATGGGATACTATCTTCCTACTACTATTAAACTGTTAAAAGCTTATGAAGAACTGGATAGACAACCCATTCAAGGTGAAAATATTATTTCTTCAAAAAAAGAAATTGAAAAAACCATCGACACTTTAAATGTTGCATTTGAAAAATTATTGGACAGTCTTTTCAAAGAGACTGCCTGGGACGTTTCCTCTGATATTTCTGTACTACGCACGATGCTTGCACAAGAGGGACTAACGAAAGATGATTTTCAAACAACGGATTCGAAATCAGAAAGGACTCCTTTATGAATACTGAATTAAATGATGTTACCCCAGTACCTACCTTGTCATTGGACTTACTGTCCGAGGAAGAACAAACCATGGTAGATACCTTCTCCCAACAAATTGATCTTACCGATTCTAATTTAGTTTTACAATATGGTACCGGTACTCAGAAAAAAATGGCTGATTTTTCCGAGGAAGCATTGGAAAATGTGCAAACAAAAGATCTAGGTGAAATAGGAGATCTGCTGTCTGATGTAGTTGGTGAATTAAAAAGCTTTGATGCAGAAGAAGAGGAAAAAGGATTTTTCGGTTTGTTTAAAAAAACCTCGAATAAAATTGCCTCTATGAAAACCAAATATACCAAAGCAGAATCCAACATCAATAAAATCTGCGAATCCCTGGAAACGCACCAAATGCAATTATTAAAGGACAGTGCCGTTTTAGATAAAATGTATGAACTAAACCTGACTTATTTCAAAGAATTATCCATGTATATACTAGCCGGGAAGAAAAAAATTGACCATGTCCGTACCGTAGAATTGCCTTCTCTCATGAGCAAAGCACAAACTTCTGGACTTCCCGAAGATGCACAAGCTGCTAAAGATTTAGAATCCCTTTGTAACCGTTTTGAAAAAAAAGTACATGACTTGGAGTTGACCCGAATGATTTCCATTCAAACAGCTCCACAGATTCGTTTAATACAAAGTAACGACACCATGATGGCCGAAAAAATTCAGTCCACCATTGTAAACACCATTCCACTTTGGAAAAGTCAAATGGTCCTTGCACTAGGTGTTGCCCATTCTACACAAGCTGCACAGGCACAACGCGAAGTCACCGATATGACCAATCAACTCCTCCAAAAAAATGCGGATATGCTAAAAACCGCAACCATTGAAACTGCAAAAGAAACAGAACGTGGTGTAGTGGACATGGAAACCTTGAAGTCAACAAATGAATCCCTGCTTTCTACTTTGGACGAAGTTATGAAAATCCAACAAGAGGGAAAACAGAAACGAAAAGAAGCCGAAGTTGAAATGAATCGTATGGAAAACGAATTAAAAACAAAGTTGCTTCAAATTCACCCATAAAAGAATGAGACTGCAGTCCATTTCCAAACTGCGGTCTCATTTTTTTACCTTTTATCACATGAATTCACTGAAATATTTAATCTTTCATCTGTCTTCCTGTTACATCCATGTGATAATTCTCTTGATAAATCAACTGCGAAATAGGAACAATTTCATATCCCTTTTCTTCCAGACCCGTGATAAGCGTTTCTAACGCATCCTTTGTATATTTAGCTCCATTATGCATTAAAACAATGGAACCGTTTCCTAAATCTTTATGGTTTAATACCGTATTGATAATGCTTTCTCCCCCATAGTCCTTCCAGTCTAAGCTATCAACATTCCACTGTATCACATGATATCCACATTTTTGTGCATTTAGAATGACATGATTGTCATAATCCCCATAAGGTGGTCGAAATAGCTGCATCTCTATTCCCGTCAATTCTTTCACTCGCTGATGCACTTTCATCAATTCTTCTTGGCATTCTTGATCGGTTAATTGACTCATATTTTTGTGGTTTTCGCTATGATTTCCCAAGTCGTGTCCTGCTGCCTGTATTGTTTTTACATCCTCCGGATATTTTGATACCCACCCTCCGGTCATGAAAAATGTGACGTGAAGGTTGTGTTTTGCTAAAATATCCAAAATAGTTTTTGTATCTTCATTTCCCCATGCGGCATCAAAGCTCAATGCCACCTGTTTTTTATCCGTTTCCACCGAATAAATTGGCAATTCTCTTCCATTCACATTATTGCTCACTGTGCTAATATGAGATAAATACTTTGCTGACCCTACTGCCAGCACCAACAATGCCAATAATAAAGCTCCATACTTTTTCATAAACTGCATAAAATCTCCAAGGCATATATCATTACTTTAATATATGTCTTGGAGTCCTGTCTTCATGCATTCTTCCAAATGAAGAACTTTTTACCTAACTTAATTAGTAAAGTCGATATCTTCATTCACCTTTTTATGGATATCAATTCTGCTTCTAACGTCAACGACATTAACTAACCAACCATTTAGTGTACAATTTTTTATAAAATCATCAATTCTATTAACTCCATTCATTTCTTTTAATGTGACAACCACACCAAATCGAATTCCAATGCCATCCTTTGGATTTAATCTATTTGCTGTTTTTATTTCCATGCCCCAGTTTTTATTTTCGTATGAAATTTTGGGTGTCATTTTTTTATCTGACTTTTCAACAAGATACTTTACATTATCCCATTTTCTAAATTTAGCTCGTGCATCTCCTTCGAGAAGATAATTTTTCTCGCTATTCAAATCATCACTTAGGTTTTGCTTATCGCCCTTAATGTCATCAATTTTTCCTTTATTATTAATTCGCCCGAAATGTATATTAAGCTCAGTACTGGTATAATCTACACCTTGACTTCTGTCACATACAGGAAAATAGCACATTGTAGCTCTTGCAATGTAAGGGTACTTATTGTCTTTAAGGGGAACAGGAAAGTGATAATTATAAGTGTTCCATTTTTCACTTATATCTGATACTAAAAATTTAATTTCATCATCTTTGGTTTGTAGTACATTTTCAATTTTAATGGGCACAACACCGTGACCATAAAGAGCAACTTCTTCGGGTGATGGCTGTTCGCTCCATCCTCTTGCCGAATCAATAATAATTGCTTTGGCAACTTCTCTACCTAATCCCAAAACATCAATTAAGTAGGATAGTTTGCGAGATATCCACGGGGCAGCAAAAGAAGTGCCTGCAACATTCGCTGCCCCCAACGGCTCGCAAACTTGAATGTACTGCTCTTTACTTCCACCATAGTAACTAACATCTGGCTTAGCAAAAAAAGACAACGCTAACCCTTTTCTTGCATATTTGGTAGATAGTCCACTCTTGGTTACAGCATTTACTACCATGCTGTTTATCGAATCAGCAGGTGAGCCAATTTTTATAATACTATCATTTGGTTTATTTGTCCCCGCAACAACAAAAATAACATCTTTTTCAACCTGGATTTGGTCTAAAACCGCTGCCTCAGCCGAAATGAAGTTGTCATTAATTTCTTGATTGCTCCCCAGTGAAATATTCCAAACCTTTATATCTGCATTGTTTTCAACAATGCTCTTTATTTGTTTTGCAATGGTAAAGGAGGAAAATTCAGAACCAGCTGCAACTCCGAAATGGCGCACCCTAAATCTTCCGCATCCATCATTCAACCATGGATTTAACCTGCTACCATCAACAATAATTGAAGAAACAGCAGTTCCGTGACGGTAATCTTGACCGCTTCTTGGTATATTTTTATCCACTATCTCGTGGTATTCTACCCACTCACTAAAATATACACTCGTATCAAATAAAGTATCGATGACTCCAATAGTAGGCTCAATTGTTGGAGCTGGAATGTTAATTAAATTTTGCTGATAATCTTGCATAAAATCATCGGGGGACAATGCAGCCAAATCTACTGTTGCCATTGAAACAAGATATGGGACTTTGTCAAAAAGGGATTTCATTTGATTTTCATCCAAAAAAATAGTTTGCTTATCTAATATTCTGCTTGTCAAAATATCAATTCCTATATCTTTAAGCAATTTTTTTGTATCAACACCAATATTATATAGTGTTATTATACTCTGCTTCATTTGTGATGTAAGTGACTCCACTTTAAAATCATCTATATATGAAACATCGGCTATAACCTGCTTGAAATTAGTTTTAGCCATCGGAAGCTTATGAAATGGTATTTTATTCATTAGAGCATTGTTATCAAAAATGCTTTTATTTATACCGTCACTGAAATAAGCATTGATAATGGATTTAGTGTCTTCAAGCAATTGAATACTCTTATCTAAATCCTTAACGCCTAAAAAGTAAGTGATTATGTGTTTGCTCTTATCTTCGTTGAATTTCGCTCCAACAATTGCGAAATTTGAATCTTTGCCTTTAAACAATCCAGCTATGCGATTGGACTTTGCGACTACTTTATTGTAATGTACGCTGACCAAAACTCCAGAGAATGGTCTTTTCTCCAGCCGCCAAAATTCTTTAATTTCCAGCAGCTGAGATTTTAACGCAATCACGTGTTCACTTAGCACGTCTTTTTTACTACTCATAGCCGCACCCCCGCTTTGCCCTTGCTCGGAAGCCTGCACAAATCTCTTGCCTTTCAGCTCTAATACATTATTCATCTACATCGTCCTCCTTACTCAACTTTCTTGAAACCGTGCTTTTAGACTCTCCCTTTAACTTTTCGATTTCTCTCACAGTGAACTTTTTTGAATAAAGCTCATTAATCACTCCAAATACCCCTTTGAAAAACGCCGAAAACAACAGCCTCCCAGCCTGT
>JAVWVS010000028.1:0-26443 GCA_036666555.1 Lachnospiraceae bacterium
ACATTTCTGTATTTTTCATTATTTTCCTCTTTTCCTTGACTTTTGGTGTCTATTTGATATACTAATGTTATTGGTAGGGAAGTCCAAGACAAACTCCCCTCTGTGTTTTAGTTGGCTACTGGTGGTGCAGTAGCCTTTTTTATGTTCCATTGCTAATCATGCTCTTTATTTTACCAACGGCTTCTTCAACGGTCTTACATTCTCTGATGACTTCTAAAATTTTTCGACGTTCATTTTCTTTCGCTTCTTCTACTAATAGCTCCGCTACACTAGGCATCTTCATACTTACCATCCTTTCTGTCTTGTAATTTCAAATACTATTTCCTATTCGATAATATAATTATACTATATATACAGCGTTTTATCAATGATAATACTAGGCATTTAGGGATTGATTTTTCTTTTTTATTGAAAATCCCAGATGCTATGATTGGCAAAAGAAAATCTCTATTCCTTTAATATAGCGGATGAATTCTCATTTGCTTACCGTCAAATTCATAGCCACAACGGGTAACCAGAGAACGCCTCCGACCGATTGAAAAGGTCTCCCTGAAAAAACTAGAACGGAATCGGAGTTTCATATTTAATCTTCAGCATTTAAGTCCTCCATCAGCTCGGTGGCAGAATTGAATGTCTTGCTCATACCTATGCCCTTACGCACGTTTTCAATCGCTCTGATAGTATCTGCATTTGGCATCGCAGACACTTTCAAAACGGATGTTCTCTAACACCTTTGTTTCTATATTCGTGGAATCTGGCAGAATGTTTTCCAGTACACAATCGGAGTTCGCATCTCCCATGATTGTGGAAAGTGAAATTGTTCCGACTTCCACGCTGTTTACAATCGTATTGGTAAAATTTGTCAGATTGAATTTATTCACAAAAGAAAGCTTATGGCTCTATGAAGAAAGAATATACTCCCCATCAAAAAGGTTTGAAACTATTGATACAACACCTTTTTTCGGTTATTCAACGTGCACAATATTAGACTATAGTACCTCAGCTAGGACATCTATTTTTGACCACCTCATGACCCTATACGCAATAAGAGCATTTAAAATAGACTAAAAAATATAAAAGACATCTTTTTTGGACAGTAATAGCCAAAAAAAAATGAACTTCCGTTCACCTAGATATAAAAAATTCAAAAATTTCATCTACCGCATGCCATTTTTCTTTTTTTGACCCTTATCAAGGACTCATCACACATTTGTGTAAATCAAAAGATAACACTAATAGACTCCTGTTAGGTGTCTATTTTTCTAAACATATATCCATAAGCATATGCACTCTTTTAGGTTTTAATAATGGTAGTATCTGTTCCTGCAGGCTCTTTTCAATACATAAGCGCATGATCTGTAAGATATCCATGTCACGTTTGATTGCAAGGGGTTCACTTTGTTGTATCATTGTGGCCACATCATCAATGTTACTTTTAAATATGCGCTTGAGACCGCCTCTCCTACAAACTACGTTCGCTAGATATTCTCTTCGCTGGCGTAATCCGCTTTTGTCAATTTTTTGAAATTTTGATGCTTGAAAAGCTATGTAATATTTGCCTTTTAAAACATTGATAGCAAAGTACTTACGTAGCGAATGTAAATAGTACCGGATTACTCGCTTGGAGATTCCTAGCATTTTTTTGTATTTTGCATAAAAAACATTTATTCCCACAACGTATATACCTCTATTGGAGTGGGTTATTTTCATAAAATCAAGTAATAGCAATTTTTCTTTTGCTCTTAGTTGTTTGAATTTCTTCTCCCGAAAGAGAACGCAATTTAGATTGATGTATCCTGTTGGGTTCTTGGGATCATATGCAGCGTTGTTGCATATCGTGATATCGTAATCATTATCTTGGTTGCGTACATAAGAAATGACCTCTTTCTCCTGTAACGAGAATAGAATATTGTAAAATGTCTGCTTGCACATCTCCACCTGTTTGCACACATCTTTATAATGTACCCCCACAACGGTGCCATTTGCATCCTGATAGCGTGCAATATACAAGAAAAAATCTAATTCTCGATTTGTTAGTGAAGCTAAACGTGGTAATATTTTATATTGAATGTGCATAGATACCCCTTTCCAATGATATTTTTTATAAACTTTTATGTGGTGTTAAAAAAGTATTGACTTTATGTATGATAAATAGTATATTTATCATACATTGTTAGCTTGGCAATCTTACAGGCATGGCGGAAACAATATCATCTAACTTGTATGGAATGTCAATTTAACCCTTGTGTTTTTAAAAAGAAGTGTCGCTTTGATCGGTGTTGCACTTCTTTTTTATGCCCGGGGCCCTAATTTGTGCTGTATGCCCCTCAATAAAAAAAGAAAATTTTTATGCCTCCCTCCTTCCTATTCGATTATTCAGCCATAGCTTGCTCATGTGTGATATATTGGGTGCTGACATGACCTTGATTAATGAGTGACTAGTTGAAGTGATTTCGCACTTTCTGCTATTTATTTTTTTCCCATAACAGACTTTTTTTCAATATACTATATCTCAAGACCTGCCCCTATCGTGATAGCCACTCCGGGTGTTGTCTTATTTCGCTGTAATTCCTGTCTCTGAACTTGCTTTAAATACATAGCGGTATCATTATTCTTTTGAGGAGATATAATCTCAGAAATCGCTTTTTCTCCTAAATGTCTTCCGTCTTTATCTATTTGAATCACTTTTCCTTGCGTTTGGTCTATTCCCTTTTCACTTAATAATTCACGGAATGATTGTAACTGCTCTACCTGTGATTCTGTCAAAATGTGTTTTTCTAAAGTATGATCAAATTGCATCCCTAACATGAGAAAATATTCTTCTCCTTGATTCCATATTGGTTCTATAGATTCTGTTCCTTGATATTGTATTGTCGCCATGCAAAGAGACTCTTCCAGATGCAATTCTTTAATCTGAAGCGTGTCAGAACGTTCTTTCGGCATCTTCTCCGACAATTGTGACGACTGTAATACTTGGTCAGGTGGCAGTATGTCCTTTGAAAACTTGCGATCTTCTAAAAATGGAATTAGAGACATACTTTTAAATTTACTTGCTACCGATACTAGCTCCTGATTCCAGTCTTTGCTCTGTGGTATATGCAGGCTCACTTTGCTATCTACATGATGATTCTCTAATAATTTCTGAATATTTTGTGTGGCCACTATCCCCGCTTGATCATTATCTAGTGCTAATAGTACTTCTTTTTTCGGAGATGCCTGCAGCTGATTTAGTATTGGTATATATTTCCCGGTGCCGGTCAAAGCCATATAATCGTAATCTTGATAAGGCACACCTTGTCCTTTTAATATACTCATAACGCTCATGGCATCGATGACGCTCTCTGTTATGATTAACTGATCAGAACCATTAGCAATATAAAAATCTTTAGTGTAATCACTCCCTGGCACATCTCCCATAAACTTCTTGTCTGTTAGGGTGCCTCTTTTACAAGCAAAGGTTGGGGTTTTTTCTTGATCATATGCCACAAAAACACAATTTCCTTTTTTGTCTTGATAAAGCATCTTCTGATCCACAAAATCTTGTACCACATCTTGATCCAAATATCTAGTTTTTAGCAAATACGCATAGACTCGTTTCATATTAGGTGCACGTTCCGGCAATTCCAAATCTCGTTTTACTGCAGGCGTGCTAATTTGTGCCTGCCGATTCGCTACTGGTTCCCTGGCAATCGGTACCGTTGTCTCAATCATTCCTGTCAGTTCTAATAGGGCATTATGTAAATCTCCATGATGCCTAAACGCCATAGCAAAATCTATAATAGATCCTTGTGTACTTAGTCCAACTCCACTATTGCGCCAAAAACAATTGCGCTTCGGGTCAATCCGGACACTGTCATACTCTTTCAGTGAGTAGTAGCGCCCTTTCCTTTGCAGTGTCAATCCCAATCGATTTGCATAGTCTATAATGGACACACGTTGCTTGATTTCATCATATATTTCTGTCTTAGTCAATTTCCTTTCATCCGGTCTCAATGCATTTTTCTTTGCTTGCACAGCTGGCACCGGTAGATAATGTTCGATTTCCTTTTGAATATCCGGAATACATCTTCGATAAGTTTGATATACTTGATGCAATATTTGTACCACATCCACTTTACCTTCGCTGGTTACTTCTTTTTGATAGCCTTGGTAATGCTCAGCACAATGTCTTTTTCTAGTTTCCGTCATCTCAATTCCAAAATGTTCTGTTAACATGATACTAATCGCATCTGCTTCAAATTCTATTTGACTGGTAGATTTACCTCGTTGATGGTGCAGTATTGCATGCCCAACTTCGTGTGATAGGGTAGATAATTTTTGTGTATCTTCCAAAAGCTCATTAATACGGATAGCATTGGTCCCTGGAGTAAAATCCCCTCGTAAATCAATCGAGTTCAAGTTTTCAAATGTAACGCTGCAGTTCAAGGATTTTCTTGCATACTCTACTAATCCTTTAACTATATCTGCGTGCCGTTCGGATGGGTATCCCATCTGATATAATTTTGGATAGTCTTCTTTGGGATAATTCGTTTGTGAAATATCAAATACATTTCCTATTTTAAAATGCGTTTCTGTAATACTTTCCACTTCTCCCGATCGATATTGATCCTTTTCATCTTTGGATGCTTGTTCCAACGGAACTAATTTACCATCTATTTTTAACACCGTTGCTTGTACGGGTGTATAAACTTTGATGCCTTTCTCTCCTTTTTTAATACTGGCACCCATTTTTTTCCATGCATCATAAGATTGCACGTAGGTTGCTTTTGGATTTTGATGATAGACAAGTATATTATTGTTAGGACTGTATTTGTAGAATTTACTTCCAAATGCAAGTAACTCTGCTATGGTTTCCGGATTTTCCTGATAGCTTTCCACTGCAGTCAATATGATTTTTTTTGTTTCTGCTGCTTGTAAATATGTCTGTTCAGCCCATTCTTTTTTCTGTTTCTCTGTCGGGTTTTTAATATATGCCATCTTCGTACCTCCTTTCTTATTAATCCTTGTGATATCCATAAATCTCCTGGATACTTTCTTGCTCCTCTTGGTTGAGTTTCTCAACAATCGTTATTTCTTCCCCACTGACTACGGTTCCAATGGGCGCCTCATTTTCGTTGCAATCGATAAAATATAACCTGTTATTTTCATCTTTCACAATTGCTTTTTGCCGATAATAGCCAATTACCAGATAGTTACCTTGTACCTCCTCAAAGTTTTTAGGTTCCTTGTAAAATTTCATATTTCGTCTCCTTTCTCTGGTCTAATATGTTTTTTATGGTGCCTTTCTCTTTTCTATATCCCCATTAAGGTTCTTGCTTCTGTATAAATTTGTAATCCTATTGCCAAAAATTCACTTCGTACCTCTGGATAAATCATCGTCAGCAAGCCAATGGCTGCCAATAGGCAAAGAATAATAGTCGCAACTAATCGTACTAATCCAACAAGGCTTCGAATGGTAAATTTAGTCATGTTGTCTTTTTCAACCACTAAAACACCGTCATCTACTATATGATGCTTCTTGTGCAACTTTATTTGTTCTTGCTTTTTTTCTTCTTCCTTCTTGATTCCAGTTACAAATCCTTTCTTAAATTTTTTCATTGTAATTACCCTCTTTATGTTTTATGCCAAATACCCAATTGGTTTAATTTTGCTTCTTCTTGTGCCACATAGAGTTCCTCTAAATACTGATAATCTCCATAGATATACTTAACAGTTGCGAATCCGTTTTTTACAAGTTGTAGTTGTAGTAACTGATCATCTATCCAAATCCATGCAAGCACTCTTCCATATTTGTCTCTATACTCCGAATTCGGGTCATATTCCAGTTCTATCTTAGTGGCTTTAGTTAATGCATCCTTTACATATTTTGACGCCATTTTCCCCATCTGGGTGGTTCTTTTAGATGGATGCACTGTTTCTTGAGTGTCTATTGCAAGATAACGGACTTTTTCATTTGTATTGCTAATCCGAAACCAGGTAGTATCTCCATCAATATGTTTGACCAGTGTCACCGGAATTTTTTGTGGTTGCTCCTTTTCACTCATTCCTATATCCGTAATTTTTGTACCGGGATTGATTTTGCAACTTGGCATTTGAACTGCAAGAACATATATACTTATTGCGAGGACAATCCCTTGTCGGATTCTTGTTTTATTCATTGCTTTTTCTCTTTGATTGCTTCTTTGCAAATAAACCACGCTTTTTCTTCAATGTTTTTAGTCCTTGATATTGTACCGGAAGTAGCTTTTCATAGATGGGATTGGGTATATAGTCAAATGGATCCGGCGCATATTCCCCAAAGAACGTTGTTTCTGCACGTTCTTCCATTAATTCCAATACGTCCGGCTTTTCCAACTCAGATACAAAACTAAATATGTAAGATACATCTTTGTAGTAAATATTACGAATGACTGCATCTGTTTGCATAATCTCATTAGCTTTACTTCCCATAACGAATATACGAATATCTTTTTCCAAAAAAGATGTTTTATTAAAATCCGTATCACTGTATGTGCCAAAATCATATATGTAATATGCATACCCTTGATTTAATACCTCTAAGAGGTTTTCTTGTTTATAGTACATATCAATACCGGCAAAGGTAACCTTGCCCAGATAAGGATCATGTGTGGTATTAAAATATCTTTCCAGCGTTTCTACATATTGATTGCTATTTACTTGCACATAACAAGCCTTGTGACCTTTTAGTTGCAAGTATTTTACAAGTTGCAAAGATTGTGTCGTAGTACCAATCCGATGGCAAGCTCCTGTCAGTCCTATTTTGATGCTACTTGCCACCTCTAAATGTTTTTGTTGTGTAAACGTATTTATCTCTTTTTCTTGTACCTCCTTGTAATAACCACTCATGCAACGTTCCAGTTCTACTTTTGCCTCGCCTGGATTTGCGGATAATATAAAGTAAATGACTCCACTGAAAATTAGTTCTTGAATCATTTTGCTTTGTCGATCATAACCGGCTGCATAGATGATAATTGTTCCATTTTTGGCTCGTTGTATTCGTTTAATTTCTTCCGCCAAATTCTCTGCTTTATCTAAATACTGCTCAATATCAAATATAAGGTATTCACAGTTTGTATAAGACAAGATTTCATCCACTTGTGAGTCAATATTGGTGCTATATGCAATAAATACTAATTCTTGATTGTGTATTTTTGCTGTTTCTCGTACAAAGTAACCTTTATCTTCTGCTCCAATAAAAAGTATCATTTTGTAACCTCCTTTCTTTTTTAATATTTTCACCTTGTCCCTCAATAAAAAAAGAAAAATCAATTCCGAAGGGATTCTATCTGTTCTTGAATTTTTGTGTTTTTATTGAATATCATTTCCGAATCTTTTTTAATCTTTCCTAATGCCTCTTGGTTGCTTTTCAATTGACCTTCTGCTTTTTCTATGGTACTTTTGTTTTCCTGAAGCTGATCTTCTGTCAGATACTCCATTTGATTCAATTCTTTCATTTTAACTTCTAGTTTCTTATTTTGTTTTTGCAAGTGAGCACTGGTTTTCGTATATTCCTTTTGTATAGATTGGTTATATGTGATTTGGTCTTGCAACCTTCCTATTAGATATTCTGTCGGCGTTTTTCTGGGCAATGATTTTACCCTGTGAATCTTATCTTTATTCGTATATAGCTTCAATGGTTCTTCCTTCCCGCTTTGAATTCGTAAAGAGACTTCTCGCCAACTTTCTTTTACCTCTGTGATTCTCAAAATGACAAATTTTGAATCATGTGCAACTACTTTCATCGGTAATATTCCATCTTTTCGTTCCATTGCCTCATATTTAAAATGTTTATCGAGAACATCACTATTATCCATTTCAATAGTAACTTCCATGGTATCTCCTGATTTTGCATAATCCCATCTGGTTAAATACATCTCATAGGTATCCAGTTTTTGTTTTTCATAAAATGATGTCGCTTTTATTAAATCACTGGGAGCCGGAAACCATAACTTCGATGTTAAAAAGATTGCATATCCGAAAACAGTAAAAGCAGTAAATGCAACCAGGAAAAAACTTTTACTTTTATGGATGGCCTTCTTTCTATTTTTCATGATTGACTCCTCTATTATTTAGCATATCCTCATATAACTGTATTGGAATGAATTGCTCTGTCATATAGAGCATCCTGATTTTTTGTACTCTTACTTTGTCAATATCTGCAATCATATCCTCTGTCACTGGTTGTATTGCCAATACTAATTCTGCATCCTCTAATTTCGTACACAGCTCAATATTTCCACCATAAATTTGTTTTGCCGCATCTTGATATTTTCCTTTTGTATTTTTTTCAGCGCAAATATAGATTTTTTTCACCTTCATTTATATTGCCTCCTTTACTGTGGCTGGTAATATTCCCATACCTTTGTTTTTTGTCGATAAGTTGCTTTGATATAACATTCTGTACTTGCTGCCACAACAAATACTAGAGATATTTCCTTTTCTTTGACATTCAACTGCACATTTTCATCCATAACTGCTTTTGTATATTGGTAATATCCCTGTGTATATAGATATTGTTGCAACGAAGTTACCAGCGTGTCCACATCATTGTCTATAAACGGAAGTACTGCCTCTTCCATGCCCACCAGCTGAAAGTTTTTATTGATGATGTAATCAGCATCTATGGTTGTATCCACTAGATCCTCTTGTTTTTCTTTGACCACTGTTTTAGATGCTCCTGCTTGATCTCTGTTTTTCTCAATTGCTAGCTTCTTTGTCTCTGCATTGCTATTTCTTTTTTCTTTTATAGAAGAAAACGATATGACAGCGATTCCAATCGCAACCATTAGTATTACTCCTCCAATCATCTTTTGATATCTCATATCTAACCTCCCAGTCTCCCAAATGATACTGTTTCCGTCCTCCAGATTGCTCCATATTTTACTACATCTCCTGTCTGTGGCGCATGGATCATTTGTCCATTCCCTGCATAGATACCAATGTGATGTGTATTTCCACCACTGGTAAAAAAGACTAGATCCCCCGGTTGTGCTTCGACTTCTGTAATCGGTGTTGCAATAGCTCGATATCCGGCCGCTGTAGTTCTCCCACCAGTATATCTCCCAGTTTCTTGATATACATAATACACAAGTCCAGAACAATCAAATGTATTTGGCCCAGTCGCTCCCCATACATACGCTTTCCCAAGATGTTTTTCCGCTTCGGCTATAATCACACTTCCACTGGCATTTCCCCCTCCCGCTCCATTTGTGCCTTTATACAAATTATAGTAATAATTTGCGTATGGAATCCGGACACGTAATAAAGCTGAGGTCGTCTCATTTACTGCACACCGTTCCCATCCGTGGCAGAAGATAGTGGTTGCCTCTTCAATTGTTGTTGCTGACATAAATCCTGTATAAGGATATGTGCTTACAATCCACTGAAAATTTGCCTGGCTACCACGGTCTGCTTCTGGGCTAAACTCTAGCCAAAAGAATTCTAGTTGTGTTTGGATATCCGATATGGGTTTTCCGCTCACTTGCGCATAGGACGTAAGTTGCACTCTTCGACCAAATGACCATTGGCATAAGCCATACCCTATTCCATTTCCAGCTTCTACCAAAGACGGTTCAAAACCGGATTCTTGTTGAATGTTTCCCATGATGGATGCAACTTGAATATCATTTAATCCTTTGGACTTTAAAAACCCCCACACTTGGCCTTGTATAGTTCCATCGTTCCATGATATACCATGATTTTGATTTTGATATTCTTTTCCCAGTACTCCCATTTGTAATTGATGGACATAAAGTGCAATCCCAATAAGCAATATCATTCCAATGCAAGCAGTTATGATCAGTGATACTACCATCTTTTGTAATATTTTTTTCATGTCGTTTATGCACCGCCCTCAAATAAGCGATCATCCTCTTTTGACAAATATACTTTAAATTCAATGTTTTGTTCCCCAGAAATGCATAGTATCGTTTCTCCCCTTTGTAGTTGAGGAATTCTGTTTCGCTGTGCATACGTCAATGCATTATTAAATATCCTGTCCAGGATTGGAATAACATTGGAATCCTGATGAAAAATAAATTTGTATTGAGCCAATTCGAAGATCGTTTTCAGTGTATCAATGCCCACATCCGTACTCCCTTCCGGAACATAGTCTCGAATGGACTGACTTGCTAGCCAAATACCAACGAAAAATTTAGGACCTTCTCGGAAATAGATACTAAGCAGTTCCAATGCAAATATTTTTTTTGCATTGACCCACCGATGGCTTTCATCAATGAGGATCATAAAGTGAACAACTTCTTCCAATGCAATCTCGCCACTTTCCCACTTCTTTTTCATGATGGTGCCATTGGTTACCGCATTGTCCCAACAAATGGATAAGATGTTAAAGAGCTGTAAATCAAAAATTTCGCTATCCAGTTCCTTCAGTTTGGATAAATTGTATGTGACAATTTGTACATCACCCATGTTATCAAGAGAGGTATGTCCGTTAAATATAAATCCATAAGTATTCACAAGCTTATATATTTGACTCCGAATATTTTTCAAGTGTAGTAACTCGTTCTCTGCTAATTTTTGTTCCATTGTAGTATAGATGCCATGAATCAACGCATTCATTTTTTTCTCCACAATCTCCAACATATCTGAAAAGATAGGATATCGGTTTGCCGGCAAGCCGGTTAATTGTTTTTTATTTTGATTTTCTCTGTCCGGATATAAGGAGAAGTCAAGATACAACGCTTCCACAACCTCATAAAATACATCAATTTCTTCTTTCGCCACATCAGGGTTTAAAAACTTGTATGAATTTTTCAATTTTGTCCAATGCCTAGAAAAGCTAATATCATCATTTTCTCCTGCTTTAAAGATTTCCAGAAGATTTACAATTCCATCGGTTCCATCCATATTAAGAACTCGGCCACCCAGATTATTTGTCAAAGCGGTAAATTCACCTGTGATATCAAAGGTTCTTGTGAAATCTCCCCGAATTGCCCTTGCTTTTAATCGCTTTTTTAAAAGTGTTGACTTTCCAAAACGCATATTTCCCACAATGGCTGCAGAATAATTTACCCGGCTATCCGATCGGTAAAATTCATCATAGATGATGTTCCCTCCACAGCTTGTGACTCCCAAAAAGTCTCCAAAGGGATCTTCTAAGCTACAAAAATGAAATGGGTTCCCCGCCGCCAGCAAATTGGCCGGAAGTGGTATACCATGAATCTGGTGTGGAAATTCTTGCATTTTGGTTTCCGGAAGATACATGGCTTTCCATTCTGTTTCTGTTTCATTTAAAAAGACCGCTCCTCGGTAGGTATTGGATTCCACTTCTTTGATAATGCGTTCCATTGCATCTTCTAATTTGTTCCATGTTTTAGCTGCTACATAAATTCTAATCTGTGCTGATTTTATGACTTCTCCCATACTTTCTATTTCGTCATAAAGTTTCTGCATTTCCTTTTGCCGGCGTTCTGCATTGTAGAAATCTTTAAAATCATTGGCTAGTTTTTTTCTGGAGTCTTGTTCTTCAATGGATTTATTCAAGTTCTTCTTGACATCCGAAAGATCCTCTGTATGTACACTAATTGCCACAATCGTATTATCATGATTACAAAGCTTGGTAAGCCAGTAATCATTTAAAGAGGGTGGGAATTCCCAAATATGAATGCAACACTCATATCCAGATCCTGTACGACTATATTCTTCACAATGTTTGATTCCCCCGGCTGGACTGATTCTCTTTAACAACTCCATATCATAGCTTTTCTCTTTTTGCTGTTTTTGTTTTTTCATTTCATGCTTCCCCTTTTTAAAATATCAATGAATTTTTATTATTCAATTTAAAAAGCACCTGGAGTTTCTTTTCTTTGGTAAGTTCTCGAATCAATCCATATCTGCCAATTTCCAATGTACTTTGTAACGCATCGATACCTTCTTTTCGCTCCTCTGGTTTTGAAAAAAAGACCTGCAAATAAAATTCTCTGGAAGTGGTGTTTTTCTCACGGAACACCAACTCATTCAAGCTGTTTTTTAACATCGGTACAAATACCGGATTTCTATTGGTCTCCATTTTTTTTTGCCAGAATTCTTGCTGTTTTTGTGTATTGCAAGGATATTTCATGGTCAGTATTTGAATATCCATTCCATAAGTTTTGTGGAATTTAGCCCATTTAAAACAATCCATTTCTATGTCGTCAACATTCGAGCTCACTAAATCCTTTGAATTAATCTGATACAGATTCATAAGACTTCCATCGTTGTAAACAAAGCAATCCAACTCATGGTCGTACCTTTCGATGGGAAGAAGTTCTACGATGTTTTTGTCCTCTTTCTTTTTTTGTCGAATCATTTCTAGTGACCTCCTTTCCAATAAACTTATATACCACACGTGGTCTTAAAAAAAAGAGTGCAATTGCTTGATAGTTTCGTCGTTTAGGATTGCCCGCCGTAGGCATAATCATCCCAAGCGATACAATGATGAAAAATAATGCATAGAAAAAGCGAAAAGACTCATGTACCTTTGTTTTCGTGATCGCCCATAACGCTGCACATACGACCAAGAACATAAAATCTTGAATATACAGACTCCACAGCACTTTTGTTTCACTCTTAATTTCCTTGGTAACGATGTATTTCATGTTGCTCCTTCCTAGCGATCCTTTTTCGTCATATTCTCTCTTGTACTAGGTGTTTTCCTCTGCTCTTTGACGTTTGTATTCGCTGAGTCGCTGTTCTGTCTTGTAGATGGGTATCCATCCATATGGTTTTGTTTGTTACTCGTATTTTCTACCGGCTTTTGAAACATCTCTGTTGCATTTTCTGTCATTTTAGTTGACTCTTGATATCCTGATTCTCTTGGAGTGTAGTTATTCTCACTTTTTAAATCTTCCCTTTGGTAGCCGTCCGGTCTTTCTAATGCTTCTCTCATTTGTTCCATATTTTGGTCTACACTGTTATAAGGATTTTGCATTTCGTTTGCAGTGTTGTTTCCTTGTGTAATAGCTCCATCTTCCACATCCATATTGGAATGCCCTTGCTCCTCTTTTGTCTCTTCAAATTGGCCCCAATCTTCACCATTGCCTTTTTCAAAGTTTCCATTCATACCCTCTTGCCCATACTGCTGATTTTGCTCTGACAAATTTTCTTGCGTATGTAAACTATCTTCTTGCTGGTTACAATTAGCTTGTTGGGGAGCATTCCCATCTTGATGGTTCATTTGATTCCCTTGCTGATTGCGGTTTTCTTGATTGGCCTGGGTTTGGTTACTGACATCTTCGTTCATCGCATTCATTTGATGACTTTCACCTGCCACTTCACCTTTTGTTTGATTTAGATTCTGAATATTTCCATTTTGATTTTTGACACCTTGGCTAATACTATGTTGTTGGAATCCTTGCTGCACTGACCTTGCTATTTGCGTTCCGGCAATGATTTTTCCCGTCATACTGCTTAGCCCTGCATCTACCCCAGTAATTTTCTCCATAATACTCGCCCCATCGATTACACAGAAGGTAATAAATAGTACGATAATACCTCGTACTAATCCATTCATCTCCTGTGTTCCAAGGTAGGAACAAAACAATGTGAAAGAGCGAATGGTAACAGCAGTAAGACACAAAGCATAATACCCGTCCCGGATACTCACTAATATTTTTACAACTTTTTGATTACTGCTCATATCTGTTGCCATTAAAAAAACCATAATTCTACTAACAAACAATTCGTATATGATTCTCGTATTTTTATACGCCAGGCAAAAAAACACTAAGATCAGAGATAAAATAGATAGATAGTAAGTACCAAATCGAAACTGGTAACGATAGTAAAATTCATTACCCAAATCCGTATCATCCTGACTATTCCACCCCCACCCATTACTTACCTCTTTCACGGTAGTATTATCGCCTTTTTGATATAAGATGCGTTGTTTTAAGATTGCTTTTGCTTCTGCTGTCGTAATCTGATCACTATCATAATTAATCACTTCATTGATGTTAATACAACTGATGTCCGTGTTGTTGATGCTGTCATACTGCACCACTTGTTCCGGTGTCATATTTGCCAATCCATCTATTTGGTCGATGTAAATCAAATCATATAAATTTGCATTGACTAAAACATTACTATCTGTTTCCTCTTCGGTATTTACAACTGCATCTTTAAATGTGACTGTCCAATGGTTGAGCGTATTAAATAAAAAATTAGAGGATGTCATGACTAATGCAAATATAAGTACACTGGAAAAAATTGTAGTTTTTTTATATTTCCCCAATATCAGCATAAAACCAAATATGACAAGGGATAAAAATACAAAAGCAGTGACTAATGGTCGGAATTCATCGATAAAATTGTCAAGGTTTGTCCAACTTGTAATATCTACCATCCCGAATGTATAATCATACAGCGTGGTACCGGCATCTAATGCCATACGCAACAATTTCACCAACCACCAACCAACGGTCCGAAACGCACTGTTCAGAAAATCATTCGTAATAAAAAATTCCTTGTTTGTTAGTAAAAAATCCGTAATTGCTTCCGTTGTCATTCCTGATTCCTTCCCATTCTAATCCTGTTTGATTAATTGCTCTTGGCATTACAACATTGTCAAAATTGTTTCTTTTTCGATCTCTATCATAGTTTCATTTTGATTCACGAAATCAATGAAGTTTGCGACTGAAGTATCTTTTGTGATTCCATGTGTAATCTGATACTGCATTCCTAGTGTTTTTTTAAGTATTTTATCTATTTGATCAAAGTTGAGGTTTTTTAAAAGTGTAAGCTTTATGTGTTGCTGTGTCTGCATCCGGAAGCTCTTATCCACATCCCAAATACGATCTCTCGGTTCAATTCCTGCTCTGCTTTCTGTACAAATTTCCAAAAAGTCAATACTATTTGGATGGGCATATTCACTGCCAAAGAATTCATAAGAATAATTTAAGTATCTACCATTTTCAATGGAATTAAAAATGGGTCTCGGTTTGATTTTCCTTCCTTGATTGTCTCTTCGTTTCATTGTGCGATGAATGACACACTCCCCTTCTTCAAGTCCTAGTAATTTATTTGCATCTAACAGCAGTTCCTGCTGTATGGACTCGGTGAAATATTTATCCATAGACAACTTCCCGCCGGCTCTTTGCACGTCTATAATAGATTTGTTACCTAAAAACTGTGAAAACTCTTCTGCGGTTTTTTTGCTCTTTGTCTGTATGTAGATATGGTTTCCACAATTACCCTTAATGGTTTCTGCTGTTTGCTCCCCGTAAACATCTGTCAGCTGTTCATAATTTTGCAAATAAAAATCTATAGAGACATTTTGTCCCAAACCCATAGTCGTCATAGTATCCAGTAGTTCAATTGCCGGCATATTGCCTGCTTCATCTAATATGCATTTAACAAGACGATCGCATTTTCCCTTTCTATCATCACAGGCTTTACCTAATACATAATACATTTGGCGGATAAAAATAGTAGGAATACGGTTCAAGGATTTATCATAAGATGGGGTCGCCATAAAAACAGCAATGGGTTTCTTCCCAAACCCTAAATCCATGAAATCCAAACTGCTTTCTGCTGTCATTTGTGCTACGTTGTGTAACGTAAATACACTCATTTCACGCAACATTTCAGAAAATACTCCGGATTTTGTTTTACCTGGTGCTACTTCCACACTTAAATATTTCAAACGTGCCCGATCATATCCTGGACGATTTTCAAAGTAGGTGTCTAACATAGTGCGTGTGCCGGTATCATTGATTGGCATTGTTACTAAATTTCCAAAGTTAATGATCATGCTGTAAAAATTAATCGTCTTCTCATTATGGCGCAGATATTCAAATGGATGTGCCACTCTATCTTCTATATCCATTTTCTTCCATTCTCGATACCGCTTCTGGTTTTCTTCTTCATCTGCTCGAAAAGCATCTTGAATACTTGCCAAAATCATAGCCGCACATAAGTCCGAGGCTGCACTTGTAAAATAACGCATATCTCCACTTGCCTTTTCTACATTGAAATACGAA
Source organism: Lachnospiraceae bacterium (assembly GCA_036666555.1). GTDB lineage: Bacteria > Bacillota > Clostridia > Lachnospirales > Lachnospiraceae > UMGS1251. The sequence goes on from JAVWVS010000028.1 coordinate 15,999, forward strand.
AAGGCAAAAGAGTTGATAGCCATTTCTGCTGTATCGTAATCTTTCTTACGATAAAATGAGATACTGCAAGATAATGGATTAAATCCCATGGAGAGTGCAGGATTGGAACAATTCAGCAGGTATACCAGATAGCCCCTTTCTTCTAATTTTTTCTTGAAAACTTTATAGTGTTCCAGTTTCGGATCATTGACAAGGAGCGATGGTTGCCATTGCGCCCTTGTATAAATTTCAATGCTTGTTTTCACGAATAATTCACCCTTCCCAGATCTAGTAATCCCAAGGAAAAGATTATGTACAACCGAATTGTCAATATACAGTTTGTTCCCGATCCGAGAAATCAGGATGCCCGGCATTCCTTCATATGGTGTTTCCAATTCCTCAATCTCTTTATATTCTTCTATAATTTCTGCTGTCTCTACAAATCGTTCTACTCCTTTTTGTCCTACATTGAACCAATCTTCACTATATGCCGTTTTCATTTTATAAATAATTATTAAATCAATAATTGCTACTATCAATGTAAACAAAAGGATATTTGCCCATGTAAGGATCTCTGTGTCCGGAAGGGCATATCGTAATCCCACATATTCATTGACACTGGTCAGATTTTTTAAAATGAACGGTATATCCTTGATAAAATGAATGCAGTAGTTGCTTAAAAAGAAGATTCCTACATCTACTATGGTCACTATACCTATCAACGTATATTTATTCGATAAAAAGTGATTTAAGCGCATGGTCCGATGTTTATCTTTTATTGGTTGTATGAAGTTGTTTCTAATCGTCTTTTTATCGTTCATCTGGTCTCCTTTTGCTTTGTCACCTAAAAACTAGTAACTAAATTGGATGCAATACTTGCGGCCGAGTATACAATCGCTGCACCTATGACGAGGAAAAGAATATGTTCTTTTGCCCATTCTTTTAATTTCCTCCCTGGTACTAGAAATGCCATTCCGATCAATACGATAACTGTAAAGATAGCCACCGCTGCGAGTGGTACTATGTTCGATGTTACAAAATTTGTAATATAAGTTCCTAAATTTGCCATTTATAATTCCTCCTGCTTTTTTTTCTTTTTTGTAAGTAAGAATAAAATGCTGATGATTGTGCCTATGACGATTAGAATTCCAATTCCAATCCCCATGTAGACTGGCAGCATATTCTTTGTTTTCAATAATTGATAAGTGGCTGTTGCTTCCATTTCATATTCCTTTTTACCAGCGGGGTCGAGCCCTTCATAAGTCGATTGATAGATGGTTCCTTTTTCCTCCGGCACTTGAATGGATCCTCCGTATGATGCACGGTACACGGTGACTGTTTGTAGTACGGTCGCAACCGCATCTCGACACACTTGTCCATTGCTTTCATACACCCCACCATCCCATGCCATGTCCGCAATACTAGCTCCTTGTTCCGCTCCTACCATTCGTAAGAGTTCTCCTTCATAACCTTGTAGTGGTGGCTGACTATCATTTTTTTCCACTAAATCATCACCAATCTGATAATAGAGCGAATCATAGTCATAAAATGTGATTGTCATTTGCTTACTTACCGTTTTCTGTCCATATTGTGTTACACCCGTGAGATTGCAGGATATACTTTGTACTTCTCCTGTCACCACATTGGTAGCCGATATTTCTTTCGTCTTTGGCACCGTATTGGCAGTGACTTGATAATCGTAATCATCAAATCCAGTCACCGGTTGGCTTTGGCGTTCTGTGATGATTTTTTCCTCAGTGTCTGTTTTTACCAATTTATAAGTAATCCCATTTTCTGTAATAACCGGAGGTGTTTTGTACTCTGTCCCTTCTGTTATCACCTCTGATATTTGATTTTTGCTCATTTTCGTGAGTAATGTCTCTTTTTTTACTGAATAGTCCGTTTTTGAGAGTTGATAAATTTTTTGTCCCTTTATAAGCTTCTTTTCAAATAGATATTCAGGATACTCCTTCTTGTTTTTTGTAGATGTAGTAAACGTTCTTTCTCGCTTTATGGTATCTGCTTCTTTTGCAGATACCGTAAAGCCATTAATTAAAACCATCACTATCAATAAAAAAGAAAAAAAGGTTTCTTTTCTTTTTATAAGATTTTTATTGCTTTTCTTCACGTTTTCGATTCCTCCTAGTAACATAAAAACTAATTCCAGCGAGTGAGCATAGTAAAATTGCTAGGTAAAATAGGGTGTGTGCTGTATCTCCGGTTTTAATACCACCAATGCTGTTTCCTCCGGTTGGCATATGTGGCTTAATGGCTCCAACAGAATATTCATCTTTCATTACTACCTTTTGTACTTCTCCAGTATCCTGAATGATAAATGTGATACTTTGCGCCACTTTAAAACCTTTCGGTGCAATTGTCTCCTCTAATAAATATTTTTTCCCTACACTTAAATTTTCTATGACCATTGGTGTATCACCGGAAATCCATTCTTTAATCACCGTGCCTTTATCGTCTTGCAATTTTAAATGTGCTCCCGGCAATTCCTTTCCAGTCGTGCTTTCTTCCTTACTGATAGAAACTTTTGTGGATGGATCCTTCATACTCACTTTTACAATTTTTCCATCATTGCCCACTTCAAACGGGATGTCCTTTGCCGTGGCGTAACCTTCCGGCGGTAATTTTTCATGCAGGATATATTTTCCCAACGCTAACTTGTTAATCCGATGTGGTTTTACTCCACTGACAAACTCTGCTACTACCTTCTTTGTATCTGCATGGATAATTTCAAAATGTGCCCCTTGCAGTTCTTTTTCTCCAGTAATATCTGTCTTAGAAATTTCTACCTTCGTAAAATCATTTGTCAACTGCAGCATTAGCAAATTCGTAGGGCTTCCTTTTTCTTCCGCAATACTCTCTGCTTTTTTTAAGTTCGGGCAATCACCTTTTATTGTAATATTTCCTTTTTCATCCACGTGAATCAGATAGATATGTTCATCGAGTACGTACCCTTCCAATGTTTCTACTTCTTGCAATTTATAATCACCCGGAATCACATGGGAAATTTCAATATTCCCTTTTTTATCCGTTCTGTAAAACTCACGGAATTGGGTGAATTCTGGGTCCACATCATCCTCTGCCGGTTCGTCCAATATGTTCCAGAATGCAAATGTGACCTCTTCTAAAATCGTATCTGTACCAAGGGTTGTTTTATGAATATTGATTTTAACAGGATAGTCCTTCGCTTCAATGGCCTTAGTAACGATGGCCGTGTTGTGGTCTTTATATTGCAACACTACGTCAAATGTCTTATCTGACAGGGCAAATCCATCCGGTGCTTTACTTTCTTTGACCACATATTTTCCAAGGTAGAGTGGTTTTGAAACTACCTTGCCCTCTTTTGTTTTTATGGTTTCCATAATGGTACCTTTTACTGCTCGCACTGTCCCATCCGGTGTAACGATATCTTCCGCTGCGGTAATCTCGTATTCCGCTCCGGCCAATGTCTGATTCGTGTCTGCATCTGTTTTTACCAATGAAATGGTTCCCTTGACATTTTCATCTGCCATTTCTACCGTCAGTGGCTCTGTCCAGTCATAATCTTTATCCACCATGAACTCTACCGGGTTTGGATTGAGCAAATATCCCTCTGGTGCTTTCAGCTCCACTAATTGGAACCTTCCATAGTTTAATTTTTCAGGCAACATACATTGACCGGTCTCATCTGTTTTCAGTGTCGTGATTTTTTGAATATTAGGATAGTACTGCGTGAATACAACATCTTTTCCCGTATCTTTATTTACGATTTTAAATTCTGTATTCTTCCGTAAAATCACTTTTCCTGTAGACTGATCTATTTTCACTAATCGGATAGCTCCAAATATGCGTTTATCCTCCGCTATGTAACTTTTGACCTCTCCTTGATTTGTAATATCTATGATAAAGGATGCAATGGGTTTAAAGCCGATGGGTGTCTTTGTTTCTTGTACCTGCCATTTTCCATACGCCAATTGACCACGAGGATATTTATCTGTGTCTATGGTGGTTGCTCTACCATTTTTATCTGTTACAATCACTACTTTTTCACCAGTTTTTTGATGTGTGAGAGTAAATTCTACATCTTTTAACGGTCTTTTTATTTCCGGATCTTCTCCTTGTCCCGTCTGCCCAAATTTAATAATTTCAAAGTCTCCACGGATTACCTCTTCTTTGGCAGTTACTACTACGTTTAAAGGGTCTCCTGAAGTACCTGGTAGCACGGCCGTTAATACTTCCGTGCTTAGACAATAACCACTAGGTGCAGTGATTTCTTTGAGATAGACCGTACCAAAAGGCATAAGTCCCGAAGCCGGAGTCAAACCCGATGCATCCGTGGTCAGTGTTACCGTATTCCCCTGAATGTCTTGTGCCGGCACGGTACAATTTGCATCTGTATACACCCCATAGACCGCATTTTCAAAACTTCCGCCCCCTTGTGGTGTCTTGTTTCCCGTCTCACTGTCTATTTTTTGTAATTGAATCTGTGCAGCTGCTTCCCACTTAATTGTTAGATTGACCGTTTTGTCCGGATCTATTGCATACTTCCCATATCCTAAGTCTTGCAATGCATTACTACCTGTAATGCACAGAACTGAACTTAACTTTCCCATGGTTCCCATTAAATTTCCAGTTGACCATGGTTGATTTACCGATAAGGAAGCCCTGATGTAAAAGGTATCTCCCCCTTTGACCGGTACTAATCCACCATCCACGACTCCGGTGGTTAAATTAACCAATTCCATCCCTTCTGCTAAAGGAATAGTTATTGTATTACGCACATTAGCATAAAAAGTGATATCATCACTTCTTTGATATGTTTTGTCATCACTTAAATGGCTTTCAGAATAATTTTTTGAAAATTGCATTTCTGTAGATGGAACAGTCTGCGTATCGATAAAATCAAAGAACTGAGAAAGTCCAATTTGATTGGCACTGGAGCCATGGGGCAGCATGCCCATAGAATCTTCACCCGAGTAGAAATAAGATAAGGCAAGAGAGGTAACGACTACCCCTTGTTCATAACTGCCAAATCCCCCCCACTGTTCACGTCCTTCCCATCCGTAGTGCAGTACTTTTCGTATATTTTCATTATAATAAATCTCTTCCGCAAAATCTGTACCCGTATCCGGCGTTGGTTTTTGGTGTTCCATACAAAAAGCAGTACTCCCATTCACTGTAAATGCGCCTACGGTCGTCCCGAGATAAGATACCTTTCCCCAATATTCAATCCCAGCACCTCTTGCTGTTGCATAATTGACAATGGTTTTCAATTCATCGTCATAGGATATTAATAAAGAGGGTTTGTCCTCCTCTTTTTGTGTTTCCCCAGTTGTCACATCTGCTTCTGGTATTGTTTCTGTTTCCTCCGGTATTTGTGTAACCGTATCTTTTGTTTCTTGATTGGAAATCATTTCTTCTGAACTTTTTGCTTCTGCCATGATATCAGATGGTTCTGATTCTGATATGGTTGTTTCTTTGGTTTGTTCCTGCGTTTCTGTCTTGGTCATCGGTTCCTGCGCATGTGCAGGAATATAAGCCAAGCAAGAGCATAGCATTGCTATGGAAAGCAGGATTGCTGTTATTTTTTTCATTTGTCATTCCTTTCAGCACAGAAAAAAGCAACCTCCAAGAGATTGCTTTTTGTGTGCTGCTATTATTTTATTGTTTACTTTCACCAATCCAAATGATTAGCCCCATGGGTTCCAAGTGCCACCTTCCCATGTGTTTCCTCCAGGATCTATTTCTCCTTCTCCTGTTTTCTCCCCTTCCCAGCTTTGCCCCGGTTGGAAATCAGAGCCACCACCGGAATCACCGCTACCAGAAGAACCATTGTCTGGAACATAATCATTGCCACCAGAACTTGGATTATCAGGAACATAAGAGCCACCACTAGCATTATAAGTGTCATCACGAGTACTCTCGCCCCCGGCTTCGGGTGCCATGACTTTTTCTTTCACACCACCAGTTGCATTTACCTGTGCTCCACTGTTTGCCAATTCCTGTGCCTGTTCCGGAGCTACCACGATGACTTTGATGGTTTTTTCAATCATCGTTTTTTGATCATTTCCTTTGATGGTATAAGTCAATTGATATTCCCCCGGCACGTCCATTTTCACAGCATCCGCATTGACTTTTATATCTGTAATCTTATCATCTTTTTTAACATCTGCCATCCAGTCTATGGTGGCACCTTGTTCTACGGTCATATCCTGAATACCAGATACATGTGCCGCATAATCTTCTATCACCATAATGGTAACCTCTTCTTTGCTCTGATTCCCGTTGTAATCGGTAACCGTCACCGTTAGCTTCTGTGCCCCTGGCTTATCAAATTTCACCCCAACTGTACTTAGAATATCCTTTGGTGTGGTACTTTTTATTTCTATTTGATGACTGCTAAATTGAATGCTTTTAATCCCGGATTCATCTGTCGTACTTTTCAGAATCGCATTGGCTGCCATTTCTTTTCCCACCATCCCTTGGCTGTTATCATTTAGCACAATCTCCGGAGCAATGGTATCTTTTACCTGAATTTGAAAGGAAAGTTCCTCTCCATCATAAGATGCAGTCGCTTGATAGGTACCCTCTTTATCTGCATCTACTCGGCTAATATCCAGGCTTGTTTTTTCTAATACCCGTTTACTTCCTTCTATGTATGTAGCGGAACCTTCCTTTGGTTTACCCAGTTCCCAGATAAATGTTTTTTCTTTTAATGAGAATCGATGTAAGTATCGAAATCCCAACAATGTAAAAGATGCTATGAACAAGACTGCTGTCAAAGACAGTATCGTAATCGTTTTTTTCTTTTTGTCGATGGTCAATAATTTTTTCATATCGTATCCTCCCTTTTTCGTATTATATCACATCTGACACTCACACACAATCATACACTTTCGAACCGCAACGAGTGCTTACCCTTTCGGGATTTTCGCAAAGTCTACTACATTTTTTTTATCGCTGTACCTGCAACAGCGTTAACGGGTTTGAGTTAAAGTCTATATGAAATTTCTATCCGTGTTTTCCTGCGTAGCAATGCACCCATCGCCTTCAGTTAGTAAAATGTTGCTTCTCTCCATCCTCATTCAATTTTTCCACAAGTTTGCTTAAATCACTTGCCTGTTTTCTATATTGTTCCATTTCTTTTGTTAATACTTTTATTAATTTTTTCTTAGCTTTTTCTGTTACTATGAACCACTGTCGTATGTCTACTTGATACATCTCTATCTGTGGAATTTTTTCTTTCATTACCGGAAGAATTTCATTTACTAATTCTTCGTTTGCCATAGAATAAGGACTGTTAATATTTTTCTTGATTTCTTTTACTATATATTCGATGTGTTCATAATCAATCATATGGTTTCCTTTGATGTTTGTAGATTAAAACACCATAACTTCCTTTCTTTTATTTTTTCTGTAGCGGACTACTTAACTGGAGTGTGCTTCTAGTACCTTTTTCTGATTCGTTTCTTTCTTTTCAATAGGAGTATAAATGTAAGTCTCCCCCATCTGATCACTGTACAATTCAATCAAAATATCCATAATGATCTTACCCATATCCTGTTCCGTTTCCTTTTCCTTCATACCTACTACCTCCTATCTATCACTGGTATTATCTTATGCTTCTCAAGTTGTACTTGTTTCCTCCTTTTTATCGGCCATAGTGTCAATGTTAAAAATTTCGGGTATTCCAACTTCGTGGTGGATATGGTGTTTTAGGACGCCCTATCCTGTCCCTTTTCATTTGCCACTTTTTCTGCTTCTAAATTCTGTAAGCCGCGAGAAAGCAAATCTCGAATCATTTTGTTTTGGGTGCTCTTGTAGTAGATTTCCTTTTTTGCTTCATCAAGCTTAAAATCCATATCAGTAGAAACAGAAACGGTGAAACGTCTCATTTCCGTAGCCATATGATTTCCTCCTCTCTTTGTCGGTGTAGTGGTTCACTGAATCTATATGCTCATTATAGTGGTGTAGTGGTTCACTGTCAATGCCATTTTTGAAAAAATTCTCATGACAACATATGTACATTGCTATTTACATCTCTGGTTCACTGGTGTATACTCACAAATGAAGAGAGGTGATATGAATGGCAACCAAAAAGCCGCGCTATACTGTTTCTGTCGATGATGAAATGTTTGATGCTATTGAAAATTTCCGCTTTGAAAACCGTTTTCAAACTCGTTCAGAAGCGACTGTTGAACTTATACGCCTAGGTATGGAACAGCTTAAAAAAGAGCGAGAGGAAGCAAAAAAGGCGCAAAAAAATAAGCCTACTCAAACGGAACCAGAAGAATGAGCAATCCATGAAAGAACCAAAAAAGGTTGAAGTTGTCACAATGGATATGTGGTCGGGCTACCGCTCTGCTGTTTATGAAACCCTGCCCAAAGCTATGGTTATCATAGATAAATTTCATGTAGTTAAATAGCAACGGAGCAGATGGATTTCGCGCGAAAGTATTACTATAAGAACGCTCCATATGGGCTGAAAAAGAGTAAGGGCGTGTTTCTCATGCGGGAGGATAAGCTATCCGATAAGGGTAGCTTATCCGCGACGCATGGTTTGAGCAGTTCCCAAAGCTGAAAACCGCCTATGACCTCAAAGAATCGTTCTTCCGTATCTATGATTGTAAGAGCTGACAAGAAGCGGAACAGGCATTTCACGCATGGATAGTGAGTATACCAACTGACCGTGACTTTAACGGCTGACGTATGCTTGCCAGTACAGTAAGGCGTCGCAAAAAGAGATATTCCACTACTTTGACGCGCCCTATACCAACGCCTTTGTTGGGGGATTGAACAGTGTAATACGCGCTATCTCCGACGAGGGGCGCGGCTATGACTTCGATATAATACGTGGTAAGGTGCTTTTGTCAGCAGGGCGAAAGGTCGAAATTCCTAAAACAAATTTTGACATTATGGCTCGCGTTGATGTAACGCGCGTCAAGGATTACGGGGGTGTCTTTTGAGGACATCCACGAAGCGATAAAAAAGGGGTTCCTTCGGGTCTAACCACCACGAACTTGGAAGAGCCTCTTTTTCTAACTCTTTGTTTGTTTTATTTTCACAACCATCTGTTGTATAATTAAAAAAACATTTAGAAATGAGGAAAAATATAATGTTTAAGCAAAGATTGCGTTCTTTGAGGGAAAAACACAATTTAAAGCAATTTGAGATTGCAAATATTTTGAGTCTGTCTACTCCCGCATATGGCTATTATGAGCAAGGCAAAAGAGAACCCACTTTTGATACTTTAATTAAAATTGCTGAGTTTTTTGATGTGTCTACCGACTACTTGCTCGGATTGTCAACTAGCACTGCTCATTCCGTTTCTTCTACAAATTTAAAGCCTCTTTTTAGCGATGAAGAATTGGAAGTGTTGGAATATTATCGGGCACTTGATAAAACAAATCAGCGTTGGATTGTAGGACAAATGATTGATTTAGACAAAAAGGCAAAAGAAACTGATATTCTCAACCTGGAACCGAAGCAGGCATAACTGTAACATTCATCCTGTGATAGTGTTGTATTGCCAAATTTATTACAAATTGCTATATAATTTGGCTCTTCCAACTTTGTGGTGGATGAGGCTCTCATGAGGCTCTGCCATTCTCACCTTGGGCAAACAGATAATCCGCATTATATTCAGAGAGTAAAGCACAGGTCTTTTTAAATTCTGGGTATGTAAAGTCTGTTTTGTCTGCCATCTTGTTTTGAATGGTTTTATTGCCAACGCCTAGAACTTCTGCATACTGCTTGATGGTTAATCCTCGGTGAGTCAATGCATTTCTTAAATTGTAAAACATATCTATTCTCCTTTCCGTATTACTCCTATGAGTAGTTTGCATCTCCATAGTATACTCACAATAGCATGCTATCAAGTATATTTTTACTCTTTCGAGTATTTTATTGTTGATTTGTTTACTCTTGCGTGTTATTATGTTGGTAGGAAGGTGAGAGCATGGATTTTTTGGAAAAGTTAAATTACCTTATGGAGCAGAACAATTTAAACAAAAGCACACTATCAAAATCCTGTGATATTCCATATACAACAATCGATAATTGGTATAAACGTGGGTATGAAGGATTAAAATTAACCACGTTGAGAAAATTAGCGGATTATTTTGGAACATCTCTGGATTATTGGGCTACTGAAAACGATGAATTGTCTCCAGACACATCTGAGATTTTAAGGAAAGTGCAAAATATGTCAGATAGCGAAATTAGAGCGGTATTGGCTTTTGTAGATACTCTTAATAAAATGAACAAAGAAAAACAAGGCAATGATTGACCTGCGGCTATGATTTTGAAGTTTTGCGAGGCAAAGTCCTGTTTACAGCAGGTAGAAAAATGACCTTTACAAATAGGTCACGCGAAGGCTATCCACTACAAAATTGGAAGAGCCTATAATTTATTCAACATATTTCAAAGGGGAACGATATGAATTTAGGAGAGAACTTAAGAGAATTACGGAC
>JAVWVS010000028.1:26543-29073 GCA_036666555.1 Lachnospiraceae bacterium
ATATTTCAAAGGGGAACGATATGAATTTAGGAGAGAACTTAAGAGAATTACGGACATTAAAAGGATTAAAACAAAGTTCAATAACCACCGTCCTTAATATTAGCCAATCTGCTTATAGTCTTTATGAACTTGGCAAAAGAGAACCCACTTTTGATACTTTAATTAAAATTGCTGAGTTTTTTGATGTGTCTACCGACTACTTGCTCGGATTGTCAACTAGCACTGCTCATTCCGTTTCTTCTACAAATTTAAAGCCTCTTTTTAGCGATGAAGAATTGGAAGTGTTGGAATATTATCGGGCACTTGATAAAACAAATCAGCGTTGGATTGTAGGACAAATGATTGATTTAGACAAAAAGGCAAAAGAAACTGATATTCTCAACCTGGAACCGAAGCAGGCATAACTGTAACATCCATCCTGTGATAGTGTTGTATTGCCAAATTTATCACAAATTGCTATATAATTTATTCAATACATTTCAAGGGGGAATCATATGGATTTTGGAGAAAGATTGCGGGAACTTCGAGAAAAGAGTGAAATGAAACAATTAGAAGTGTCACATTTGCTTCATGTTAGTCAGTCCTCTTATAGCTACTATGAACTTGGCAAAAGAGAACCTCAAACTGATACTTTAATTAAAATTGCTGAGTTTTTTGATGTGTCTACCGACTACTTGCTCGGATTGTCAACTAGCACTGCTCATTCCGTTTCTTCTACAAATTTAAAGCCTCTTTTTAGCGATGAAGAATTGGAAGTGTTGGAATATTATCGGGCACTTGATAAAACAAATCAGCGTTGGATTGTAGGACAAATGATTGATTTAGACAAAAAGGCAAAAGAAACTGATATTCTCAACCTGGAACCGAAGCAGGCATAACTGTAATATCCACTCTGCCTCATTCTTTTTCAGAAAAGAAAAAAATAATTGATTTTGCAGCTTGGTGCCTGACTCATGCTTATGAAATTTGATAAGATAACTTAACATATTCTCGCCTTCATGATACGGTTGCCCAGAAAGGATACTGTATTTACATGACAAAAAAAATACGTTGTGCTATTTATGACCGTGTTTCTTCAGATATTCAGGTAATGTCCGGCTTATCTTTAGACACACAAAAAGAAGATCTCACTGTATATGCTCAATCTCATGGTTATGTGATTGTTGATTATTATGTAGATGAAGGAATTACTGCCCGAAAAAAGATGCAAAACAGAAAAGATTTTCTTCGACTTCTTAAAGATATTCAACAAGATAAAATTGATCTCGTTCTCGTTACCAAGTTAGACCGCTGGTTCCGAAACGTTCGAGATTATCACAATATACAAGCAATTTTGGAGCAACATCATTGTAACTGGAAAACAATCCATGAGGACTACGATACTATCACTGCCGATGGACAACTCAAAATCAATATTATGCTTGCGGTCGCACAAAACGAGTGTGACCGCACTTCCGAGCGTATTAAAGCAGTTTTTGCACATAAATTGCGCAATAAGGATCATATCACCGGTGCCGCACCCTATGGGTATATATTGTCAGAAAAAAAATTACAAAAAGATCCCAATACACAGCATATCGTTGATGATATTTTCAATCACTATTTTTCTTGTTTTTCAAAGAGAAAAACCATTCAATATGTATTAGATACTTATGGAGAACTGGCACCAACAAAGTATCAAGCAAACCGTTTGCTCACACATGAAGCCTATGCGGGCCTATATAAAGGTATCTCCAATTACAATGTAGCATATATAACGGAGGAACAACATCAGATGATATTAAATGTATGTGATTCAAAAACCTACCCTGCAACAAGTGAACCTTATATTTTTTCCGGGTTGCTAAAATGTCCCTATTGTGGCGCAACTCTTACCGGTTTTAAAAAGCGTCAAACACTCAAAAATGGCTCTATTCACTCCTACAAAAGATACCGGTGTTGTAATAAATATCAAGCACATTCTTCCGGGGTATGTCTTACAGAGTCTGTTGTGGAACAATATGTTCTCAATAATATTTATCCTGTACTGCAGCAAAATTATTATGATATTAAAGCTTCAAATAAAACACCCTCGAAGAAAAAAGATGATTCAAAAAAGTATCAAGATGAACTTCACCGGCTTTCTCTCCTATTTCAAAAGGGGCATATAACAGAAGAATATTACGATGTGCAACATGACTTGTTAAGTAAAAAGCTTCAAGAGGAATTAGATGCCAATAAAATCATCTCTGTAGAAGCTTATCGCCATCTTCAACAGCAATTTACATCCAATTGGAAGGATATGTACCTTGCGTTAGATTATGCTCATAAAAACGCATTTTGGAAACGCATAATAAAGCAAATTGTGATAAGTAAAGAAACACACAAAGTATGTGGTATTATTTTTATAGAATTATAATCTACCCAATTGACACTCCCCACTGCTTTAGCTGTGGGGAGTGTCAATGAATCGCAAGAAGAAACACAAAAAAGCGTGGAATATTCACACGATTGTTTGGAAACAATATTGACAAATAGCATACATTGTAGT
>JAVWVS010000029.1:0-20222 GCA_036666555.1 Lachnospiraceae bacterium
TAAACTCAATTGGGGACGTAGTCAACTTCAATTTGACTACGTCCCCAATTACTTCAATTGCACTTATTTTTTTCTCTTTTTCAAAAATAATGTTATACAAACTGTCAATGCTGCCACCAATCCACCTGCTACATATGGTAGCATATTCATGGTATCTCCAGTTTTCGGTTTTGCCTCTGCAGATTTTATCATTATTTCTGGCTTTTTCTGCTGTTCCGGTTTCGTTGGTGGTGTTGGTGCCACTGCCTCTTCTTTTCTCTCTTCTTTTTCATATGCAATCGCATAAGTGGAAAAGAGACCGGATTGAAAAGCAATTTCATTCCCAAATACTTGCGATTGTATCACTTCTCCTTTTTGGCGATGTGCACGAAGAACGAAGTATGTCTTCTTCCCCCGTATTGATTCCTGAATCATCAGTGTGATTCCAATTTCTTCCGTATCCGTAAGAAGTTCTTTCTGTCCTGTTCCCACACGTTTGCTTAATGTTATATCATAGAATTGACCTATGGTCATATTTTGTGCAAGCGCAAGCTCATTTAAAATGGTTGTATTATCTGTTTCTGTCTGGATTTGAATCTCCAGCGTAACGATTACCTGTTCATCACCTCTAATTTCTTCCGGTGTTACGGTCAACCCCAGTTTTTGTGCCTTTACTTGCTGACCCGACAGTTCTTTTCCTTCTATCACTTCCAGTTTTACATGTGGCAGTGCTCCAATAATTTGACTCAATTGTTCTTTTTCCAATTCGCTGAACTGTTCTTTTTCTTTCCCAGTCAATCGGTCATACAATTCTTTTGCCTGTGCGATTTTTTCTGTATCTTGTGCAGATACGTCGCTCGGTTTCGGAAGCGCCGCCATCATTGTTTTTAGCTGCTCCACTGGATTCTGTTTGGGAATAATCGTAATCCTCCTATATCCGCTTTGTGTCTGGTCATAGGTGGATGTTGCCGTAACTTCTATCGTCTTGGCCATTTCCATATCACTCACTGTCAGTTTTCCAGCAGAATCTACCACTGTTGCTGAATCTTGTTCACCACTGATACTCCAGGTCACCGTAGTCGGCGGATTGTCCGTTCCCACCACCTGAGCCATAAATATCTGCGTGGTTCCCACTTCCATGGTATCACTTCCTGTGGAAGTCACCGTAACACCGGTTACCTTTGCTGGAACCACATAAGTATACACAGGGCTTTCCACTTGAATACTGTCTACCCCGCTTGTGAGATTTCCCACTGCAATTACCTTGAACATGTAATTGCCCGTTTCCGTAATTATAGAAGTGAAATCGTAAATTGGTTCCGTTACTTGAATCGTTTCCCCTTGTTTTACCCCTTCATAATAGAGTTCCACCCGATATGCCTGTGCATCCACAACAGAATTCCAAGACGCTCTTCCCCCTTCCCATATAAGGTTTGTCGGTGCATCTATTGGTGGTAAGGCACTATGATTGATATTCACCTTGGCTTGTCCGAAAATAGCCGAATCTGCCAACGAGGTTGCCCTTATTGTAAGAACGGTATTTGTTTCCTCCTCATGAACAGCTAATTCTCCTGTTGCAGTAATTCCAGTTCCTTCTGCCACTGTGGTTTCTTCTATACTCCATGTCACCGCTTCGGATGGTTCGAATTCTCCCATTACGGTAGCTGTGAACTGTTGTTTAGCTCCCTTCGCTACGGTGGCTTCTGACGGACTGACCGTTACTTTTTGTACCACTGGCTTCTGCTCATAGATATGATTAGATGAAATTTCCGGTTCGCTGTCTCGATGACCGGTTCCATCTCCCATGGCTGTTACTTGAAATAGATATGTTCCCGCTTGTGTAATGCGTTCCTTAAAATCATAGGATACCACATCTTTCCCTAATTCAAGAATCTCTCCTAAGACTTCTCCGTCTTTTTGTAAAGCAATACGATATCCCACGGCATCCGTAACCGGACTCCAAGACGCCTCTGCTTTGGTCACCACATTCCCTGTGGACCAATCCCAATTTAGTCCCGTTGGTTTCATTAACCGTTCTATCGCCTGTATCGTAACTACCGCTGTACCAGATACGGTTGAATTCACATTTGAAGTGGCTCTAATGGTAAGAGAGTTGTGACTTTCGCCATTTCCTACTGTTAAAATCCCGGCAGGTGAAATGGTCGTTTCCATATCTGCACCCTCCACACTCCATGTCACACTTTGAGATGGATTCAAAGTCCCTACTACCTTTGCTTGAAACTCTTGTGTTGTACCTTGTTTCACTGTAACGGTATTCGGTGTCACCTCAACTCCGGTTACCGTTACCGTTGGCGGTTCATACTTGTGTTCTGATGAAACTTGTACTTTGCTGTCATCATACAATATTCCATCTCCGATTGCGGTCACACGGAACTGATAGGTTCCTCCTTGCGTAATTTGTTCCTTCCATTCATAATCCGTGTTATCCTTTCCCATCAATATCTGTTCATTCACAGTTTCTCCGCCAGTCGTTGGTATTCCCACCGGCACTCCATTGTATAATAAGGATATCCGATATCCGACTGCACCTGTAACCGCAGACCAAGACGCTTGGGCTTTGATAACTTTTTCGGTCACCGCATCATTCTCCCATGTCCATGTTAAACCGACAGGACCAGCTAATTGTGGTCTTTCCTGTAACGTAAGTTCTGCTTTACCAAATACGGCAGGTGTCTGTATCGAAGTTGCTATTACTTCTACCACCGATGCAGTTTCATCCGCTCCTATGCGCACCAGACCTTCTGAAGAAACAGATGTTTCACTGCTGGTCGCCTTCTTCAAAGACCATAGAACAGTCTTATCCGGGTTGCTTACGCCACTGACAACAGCCGTGAATTGTTTTTGATCTCCCGGATGTATGATTGCAAAATCAGGTTCTAAGAAGATACCCGTTACTTCCGGATTTCTCGTATAATCTTTCGCCGGACTTCGAACTGCCTGTCCATCTAGGGTCGTGGTTCCATTCCCCAAAGCGATGACTGTAAACTTGTAAGAACCACTTTGCATCATATCCTGTGTGAAATCATACTGTGTATCCGTAGTAACTGCACTCATGATATCCATTCCCTCATTGAACTGAAGTCTAATCTGATATCCTACTGCGCCTGCTGCCACATCCCATGTTGCCGTTTGCCCGTTCCACAGGAGATTGGTAGCAGTTCCTAATGTAGTTGCATCCTGATTTGCTTCCTTTATACGCACCGTATAAGTCTTCTTCGTGGTACCGTCTTGTGCCGTTACTACTATAGGTTTTGGCATTCCTTCCGCATTACACACCTGACTGCCATTCATTGGATTGATTGTAGCATCTGGGCTTACAATTGGGTTATGATAAGTCAATGCCGTTTTATCGGTTCCCTTTGAAATTGCAAAGGTAACCGTAGTGTCTTCAATCACTCCTGCAAAACTTTTACCGCCAAAGCCTTCAGAAATATCCACCTTTCGTAACTCACATGCTGTAGATTTTGCCTGCACGACTACGGTCATATTCACTTCTGCCGTAGACTGGGTATTCACATCTGTAATAATAAATGGTATCACATATGTCCCCAGTTTATTCTGCTGGAATCCAAATGTAAATTGTTCGGAACCATTTTCTCCCGGTTTACTGTTAATAATCATTCCTGCATCTTTCACTTTTTGTTCATAACCGGCTTTTAATTGTGTCTGATAATTCCCACTGCCGCCGGACACTGCAGGGTAAATTGCCGGCCAATATTCTTCACTCTCGGATACCTTATCCGGCATATGTGGCACGTAAAACACGGTATCATCAATTTTCATAGCCGATATCACTTCCAAAGCAGCAACTGCAATAGTTGCCTGCGGATTGACTTGACACGTTGCTACCAAGGTCATTTGATTATCTGCAAATACCAATGGTTTTGTAATATCTACTGCCGTTCCCTCTCCATTGCTCCATTGGAGTTGATATGATGCACTGTCCTTCATAGTAAAGGTATTCGAATAGGTACCGTCATTATATTGCACCTGCAATACCAATCCATCTAAATCTATCTGTTCCCCTTCTGCATATACCAGTTTCTTCGGTGGTTGAATCAATCTTAAAGAACTGATTTGTTTACCTGCCACCGTTATATTTTGGGCTATGTTCGCTCCACAATAGTCATATGTCACCTGACTGTCGCCTGACTGCAATGCATTTGGCTTATCATTCGTGAAACCGGAATAGATATACCGGTGCTGATTGCCATCCAACGTACCTTTCAAGACCACTCCATTTCCCTGGAATAGCTCTCCTTCTACATAAGAGTCTTTTGCCCCTTTGTAAATAGTAAGATCGGTAATGGTATGGGGCTCCTTTACGGTTATTGGGAATGTAAATTCTTTTTCTTTGTAAATTCCCTTCGCAGTGGTTGTACCCGGAACCGAACTATCAAAAGAAGTAATCATGTCTTCCAGCAGTGTGATGTTTGTCCCGTTTACGGTTAACGTGCTTCCATATAAATCCAGTTTTTCACCCACATAACATTCTTTTCGACCAATATTTGGTTTGATATTCCCAATGTCATCGTTAGTAGTAAACACCGGTGTCCCTTTTGTCGGCATCTTCCATATACTGTCAAATTTCCAGTCCACATAAGTGTCTTTCTTCTCCATGTCTGCTTCGATTTTGCCACATACCTGATTCAACGTTTGATCGCCATTGCCAGTTACCACTGGTGTATCCGGTCCATACGAAGATTCTATGGTAGGTACTACATTCCCTTTCACATTTCCAAAAAGAGTTCCAACGGCTTGATCTGCTGATGTGGATTCTACGTTGACAGATGTTGTGCTATAGAGATTGTGAATATACGGAGCCGGAATGGTACGACACTTCAAACTTCCGATAGCACCTCCTACATAGAGACTCCTGTCTGTGTTTGGTTGACGAACGGTAATTGCACCAGTTGCATAACTATCATATACCGCGCCTTCATTCTCTCCTACCAGACCGCCAATACGCGCGTGGTTAGTGGACAGCTCCAATTGCGCTGTCACATCTCCGTGACATTCCCGAATGGAAGAATTGGTACGTGTAAAACCTGCAATGGCTCCAAAGTTATTAGGCAGCACCATATTT
Source organism: Lachnospiraceae bacterium (assembly GCA_036666555.1). GTDB lineage: Bacteria > Bacillota > Clostridia > Lachnospirales > Lachnospiraceae > UMGS1251. Next base: position 5,087 of record JAVWVS010000029.1, read on the forward strand.
CCACCAATGAGTCTTGCACGAATGGTCCCGGTAGCTGTACATCCTTGAATTCGTCCTTTATTTTGCTCTACCAGAAATCCTACATCTCCCAAATATTCATCGGTCAAATCTGCTTGTACTGTTAGATTTTGGATGGTCCCCTGGTTATCTCCTATGAGTGGCGTCGTTAAGTTGGTAATCTGATGTCCCTTCCCGTCCAATACCCCACTAAATTGCTCTGGCGTAATGTACACCTGCGTATTCTGAGACATATCAATATCCTTGCCCAATTGGAAATTTGCTCCTGAGTACACGGACAAAAAGCTGATATCCTCCGGTTGATTCAACACATACGGATTCTCTGCCGTTCCATTTCCTTTTGGCGGCACACTTTTATCTGCTTTATCAAATGCAACGAAGCGAATATCCGCTCCTGCATTTTTCGGAACAGTAAACGTCTTATTGTTGGTCTTCACAATGATGGCACCTGTTCCCGCAAGTTCTGTGCTGCGTCCACTCTCTCCCATATAAATAGGATAACTTCCTATTTTAGAAGCAGGAATCCCATCATTACCAAATCCCTTCATACCGGTTGGTTCAAATGCAACCATTGCCACATAAAAGTTTGTCAAGGCATCCTCAAATGTCAGCTTTGATTTGGAATCGTAATTCTTAATAATTGCATCTACAAATTCTTTGGCTGATTTATCTTTTCCTTCTGTTTTATAAACTGCATTTAAAAATGGAATCGGCTGATAAGTTCCTCCTGCCAATTGATTAGATAGATAACGGACAAAGGCATACTGAATTCCATAATCCAATCCCGCCGCTCCGCGGTAGCTGCTATATACCAATGGTGCTCCATTGCGCAGCTCCGTATTCTCTGAAATGAATGACATCCATCCATTGGGATCGCCTCCACCCCAAGTGTAGTCCATTGCTGCCACTGCCATTCCTTCATTGAGCCAGGAAAATTTATGGGCAATACTTGCATCATGATTACAGGAGTGATCGCGAAATACTGCGTGCTGTCCTTCATGTACCAGTAACCCATTTTTTCCGGCAAACTGTCCACCGGAATAGCGGTTCGCTTCCGGTGCTTTAATATGAATTGCAGTAATATCCGCTTCTCCTGCATAAAATCCAGAAGAGTTTCCGGTATCTTCTAATAAAATAGAAAGCTTTCCGGAATTATCCGCATAATACATGGTATCGTTACAGATATCTTTCAGCATTTGAAATGGTTCTCCTTCATAGACAAACTGCATTTCTTTTGCCGCTTTTTCTACCTTTCCTGCCGCCACATACCCTTGATGCATAATCTCTTCCATCCAAATGTAGCATTCCTTGCCTACACCAATACAAATGTAATTTTTCCCTTTATAAAACTTACGCTGATCCCCCACTTGATAGGTTGTCACCGCTCTCTTTCGTTCTTTTTTCTTTTGTTTATTTATTGTGTCCTGTTCCAAATCAATACTTTCTTCGTGAAAAGCAGACACCTCTTCCGATAGGGGCTTTCCTTTTACTGTGCCTCCATTGGCATCAAATTCGATGGCACCGGTATTTTGTTTCTTACTCGGATCCGCATTGGTATTGACAATTGCTACATAATCGCCTTGCAATACCTCTCCTGTTTTTGCCTCTTTCGCCCATACAGTATTGGCAGTCAATAACCCACTACTTGCAAAACTAAGAATGCTCATCCACACTATCATCTTTTTCTTCATCTCATTCCCTCTTTCTATCCGTTTCCGTTCTCTTCTTGATTCTGTGATTACATTAACCGATAAATACTCCTATAGGATTTTATCGCCTTCTTTTTACTTGTCTTGTACACCGTGTTTTTTCCATAAATAATGCTGTCGTAATCCTGCGCTAACTCGGAACAATCATATCCGTGCTGTTCCCTAATTTTTTCCACGAACACATCACTATCCAGTACTACTTTTTGATTGCTTTTTTCTAACATCATCTTCCATATGCGGTTGTAGATTAGAACGATTGCACGATTACTGGATACTATCCTCAGTCTGATTCGAAAAAATGCTTCTCTCAATAATTTTGTAAACAGCATCACAATACACAAAACCAGAATTGCTGCTCCCATAATCTTGAAAAAGGTTGGCAATGCAAAAATATTGGAAGATTTCCATTGTTCCCATACACTTTGTTTCACTTCTGGCTGAATTTCCAGAGAAACGGTTGGTTCAAAAATTGTCCACCCCCTTCCTGCTATATAAATTTCTGGAAACGCATGAGAATCTGCCACACGCACATTATATAATTTTGCCTGTTCGTTATACTCCGTTACCTGAAATCCCTCGGTATATCGCGTTGGTAATCCGATGGACTGAGCCATCAGCGACATAGCCGTGGCATAATCGGAACAAGATCCTTTTTTACTGGTAGACAAAAAATGGTCTATCCCGGTCTCTGCACTATGAACGGTCAAATCATACTGAAAATCTCCTTTGTGAAAAAAGGCTTCCAAGGCTTTGGCTTTTTCGTAATCACTGAAACACTCTTTGGTAATGTCCAGTGCTAATGATTTTACATAAGAACTGATGTGAATGGTACTGTTTGGATTATTGGTATCCGGTATAGCTGGGGTTTGATAGCCGGTATTTTGTAACAATTCCTGCGTCAGTTCCCGGTAGGTAGTTGGGTTCAGTTGCTTGATCAACTTCACAATCGCCTCATTCCCATCCTTTTCTTCTATGTCATAAGTCAAGGTGTAGTGTACCGGTGACATTGCCGGAGTCACGTAAATCATATCCTCTTTGTTTCTTTGAAACGTATATATTCCATCTTGTAATGGTTTTACATTTTTTGTGTTTTGTGGGTGCAATAACGTAGACATCGCATCGTCACTTCCCATAACCGTTGCACTCATTTTTTTAAATTTCACTGCTTCCAGACCTGCTATATCTATATTGTATTTTTTCTTAAATTCCGGGTGTTTCTTCGCTTCCTGTACAACCATTTGATAGAAAGTCTGCCAGTCCTCATCTGGAAGCGATTGTGGAAGATATCGTTCTTTATCCTGCTTTTCCCAATGATTCAATTTAGGATTGTAATAATCAAAGGTCTCTCTCTTTAGATACATAGGCTCTGTTCCCCTTACAAAAAAAAGCATGGTCTGTGCGTCTTGAGTAGACTGTGCATCCGCTGAGGACTCATGATGATTTCCATAAGATTTCATATCGATGATGAGTCCACGCTGCAAATTTTTCAAAAGGGGAAATGGGGTTGTCAATGTTTTTGGAACCAACAGCGCAGGCATGCACATCATTGCCATGAATAAAATCAAATACCACTTACACTTTTTGTCGATAATCACATGCTCTGTTTCCGTAAAGCTCTGATGTTTTCCATAAACAACCACTCCTAAAAACAAGATGCACAAAACCACAATATAAGTATTGGGAAGTGTCTGACTTACTTTGTAGTAAAATAAAAATGGAATCATGACAATCAGAAAATTCAGTAGAATTCGCTGATGAAGAACAGTACAATAGTATACCAATGAACCCAGTACCAAATTCGTCAATGCTAAAAAAGAGACAAAAAAGAACGGATTCGATGTTCCATCATTAATCACCAGCCACTGAACGAATTCTTTCATTCCCGCTCCTGATACATAGGGTGGTGCTAACACGGCTGTTAGGGCAACCATTAATAAAATCAGGTAATAGGTCGGATAAGAATATGGTTTTTCGGTTCTGGAGGCATAAACGATAAATATTACACATTGAAGCACAAATACAATAATAGACCACAGTATCGTATTCTTCACATAGATATCCACCATCATAGAGTTGATCACCGTAGCATATAAGAGTGGAATCATATTACTTTTTACCGTATAAAACATACTGTCCCTCCCCTAATGCATTTTCACCAGCTCATAGCCTTCTGTCATTTGGTAGAAATTTCCTCTTCTGTCTGCGGTTGGTCTTGCCAGTACCACCGTTATCTTTTGTCCCCGTGTACTTTCTTTGTTTATTTCACGTTCTAAACTTTCACTCATTTCCAGTGCAAGAATAATGGAAGACTCCGGTGCCTGATCTGCCCAAAATGAATCAATGCTTTTTTCGGATATATATACAAACTGAAAATCAACCATTTGAGATTGAAAGACCGACAAATCATCCATGGTTTGGATGTCCTGCATCATTTGTATTCCGTGAATCACGTATTTCACCTGACACGTTACCTTTCTCATGATAAATTCTCTAAGAATGGCCAATCCCCCTTCTACAATTGCTTGTTGAAGGACAACCATGGAAGTACTGCTTTGGTTTCGTTCCATGTATGGATAGAAATAAAGGATGTATCTTCTATCCATCACGGATTCCAATAGACGCACTACATACTTCCCCTCTTTTTCGGAAAGTTTCCAGTTAATCATTTTCAAGGAGTCTCCCGGTTCATAGCTACGATATTGAAATCCAGGACAGAGATTTTCGCTGTTCCAGGTAAGCGGTGACTCATCCTCATCGCCTTCATCATTTTCATTGCTATGGGATAATTGGAAGAAATCACTTTGAGAAATCAGATTAGGAATATTCGGCGCAATTCTAACTTTGTGTATAAACCGATTGGCCTTATTCGCCTGTGTTGTGGTACAACTAATCAATTTCAAAAGATCTGTAAGAACTATTTCTTCGACTCCAATTTCAGCCGTTCCCCATATGACTGCAGTATACAATTTGTCAAAACACACACTGCTTTTTCCTGCCACAGACAGCGTTTCTCCCTGCGGATTCTCATAGCGAACCCGATATCCACTACGAACTCTGATAGAGATATCCATCAGAGGAATATAGCTATTATTTTCCACTCGAATTCCCAAGAATCCTTTGCTTCCTTTTTGCATTACCAGATCGGTAGCATGGATCCGAACAACCAACCCTCTCATTGCAAGGAACATTCCCCCAACGGACAGAATGGGAGCAAAGATACACACACTTAAAAACGTTAGCCCTACATTTATGTTAATGAATAGTCCCACTATGGTAATGACTAAGCAGGTGATGATATATTCCACTGGAGAATGTATTTCATAGCTATTTACTTTTCTCATCTTTTCATATTCCTTCCGCCGTTACCGTAACACTTAACCGTTCTAACACATCCTGAACATAGGTCGTGGAATGTATGAAAGTCGTTCTCCCTTTGGCTGATAATATAATTCGATGAGCCAGAACATCCACTGCTATCGCTCTGATATCATTGGGGGTCACATAATTTCTTCCTGCTAAAAATGCAACTGCTTTAGACGCTTTATAAAGAGCAATACTTCCTCTGGGGCTTACCCCCAGCGTCACATATTCACTGGTTCTTGTTTCTTGTACCAAATTCATCATATAAGCTTTGACCCCTTCTTGCATCCCTACCTTCTCCACTTGTTTTTGTAATTCTGCAATGTCTGAAAGTTCCCACACTGCCGGCAGTGCTTGGTTCTTTACTTGGTGCAATTCCAGTATTTCCATTTCGTCCTTTCTAGAAGGATATCCGATGGAAAGCCGCATAAGGAATCGATCCATCTGCGCCTCTGGCAAATGATAAGTCCCATGATTCTCTACAGGATTTTGCGTTGCAAACGTAATAAAAGGAGACGGAAGTGGATGTGTTTGTCCATCCAGAGTAATCTGCCGTTCTTCCATGATTTCCAACAAACTGGACTGCGCTTTTGGCGATGCCCGATTAATCTCATCTGCCAACAAAAAATTACAAATGGCAACACCCGGATGATATACAAATTCTTTTGTCTTTGGGTCAATCATTGTAAATCCCAATATATCTGATGGCATAATATCCGGCGTCAACTGAACACGGCAAAATCTTCCATTTACCGATTTTGCCAAGGCTAGAATAAGCTGTGTTTTTCCAATGCCCGGAACATCCTCAATCAATACATGGCCATCACATAACATAGCTATAATCACTTTTAAAATGACCGATTGTTTTCCTTTAATATTTTTTTCTATATTTCCCACTAATTGATTGATTTTAGCATTCATTTTGTTTTTCTCTACTTCCCTAGATACTTATTCAACATTTCCTCGTCTACGCATTTCTCCACTCCTGCTTCATAGGTAACCACATTGGTTTGAATTAATCTGGCAATATGGGCATCCAGTGACTGCATGCCCAGCTTTTGTCCGGTCTGTAGTGCAGATGCAATCTGATGGCATTTATTTTCTCGAATCATATTCGAAATGGCTGAGTTACATATCATAATTTCAAACGCCGCGATTCGTCCGCTTCCATCTGCTTTTGGCAGTAATGTTTGCGTAATAACCCCTCTTAGCACCTGCGATAGCAGTACTCGCATTTGATCCTGCTGATTTGCAGGGAACTGGTCAATAATTCGATCCAGTGTACTTGCAGCTCCGGTAGTGTGAAGCGTAGACATTACAAAATGTCCGGTTTCAGCTGCGGTGACCGCAGCTGAAGTAGTTTCAATATCTCTCATTTCACCCACCAATATTACATCTGGATCTTCACGCAGTGCACTTTTTAGCGCACCTGCAAAGGTATCTACATCACGTCCGATTTCTCTTTGATTCACCATAGATAACTTATGATTATGTTTATACTCTATGGGATCTTCGAATGTTAAGATATGGGATTTCTTGTGGGTATTAATATAATCGAGCATAGCTGCCAAGGTCGTAGATTTTCCACTTCCGGTAGGTCCCGTGACTAATAGGATTCCCCTTGGCATCATTGCCAGACTTTTAAAAAGTTCCGGCAGTCCTAACTCTTCTATGGTGGGAATATTATCATTTAATAATCGAATAGCAATGGCTGGCGTGCCATACTGGGTGTATACATTAACACGATTACGAAAACCATCTGCAGACACATAGCAAAAATCATGGTCTTCCCGGTCATAAGTCCATCCAACCTGTTCCAGCATCGATTTTGCCAGAGATTCGATTTGATCTCCATTAAGTTCCCCCATTTCCATCATTTTTTCCATTTCACCGTATCTTCGCACAATGGGTGGCAAGCCATTTGTAAAATGTAGATCTGACATATGCTCTTTTCTGCATTTTTCCAACAAAACATCGATTACTTTCCTTTTTTGTGGTTCCATCTATCTTCCTCTTTCTATGAATTTCTAATTTTATTCAGTTCATCAATGGTAGTAACACCTTTTGAAACTAATATCTTTATGTTATCCAACAAGTCTTTCATTCCGCATTGCTCCTTTGCATACTCATTGATAATTCCCACATCTGCCTTTTCCACAATTAATTTTTGTAAGGTAGCATCCACATTAATAATTTCATAAATTCCGATTCGACCTTTATACCCACTGTTATTACATAAAGGGCAACCTCTTCCGTGATAGAATTTTTCGGGCTTATCGCCTTCCCATAGGGCTAGTTCCACTTCACTTGGTTCATATACTTCTTTGCAATGTCTGCAAATTCTTCGCACCAGCCGCTGTGCCACTACACTGATAACCGAAGAGGCTACCATATAAGACTCTACGCCCATATCCATCAATCTCATAAAAGAGGAAGATGCATCATTGGTATGCATCGTAGCCACTACTAAGTGACCGGTGATTGCGGCCTTTACACCAATAGATGCTGTCTCACTGTCTCGAATCTCACCAATCATGATAATATCCGGATCTTGTCTCAAGATAGACCTTAAACCAGCTGCAAATGTTAATCCGGTCTTCGGATTCACTTGCACCTGATTAATGCCATGCAACACACGTTCCACGGGATCTTCTACCGTAATAATATTTACATTTGGCCGATTCAGTCGATTCAATCCTGCATATACCGTAGTACTTTTCCCGCTTCCGGTAGGTCCAGTGATTAATATAATTCCATTTGGTTTTTTTAATGCTTCTGTTAACAATCGATAATTATAATCTTCCATCTGTAAATCTTCCAACTGTAACATCTCTTGCGAATCGCTACTGCCTAAAATACGAATAACAATCTTCTCTCCATAAAGCGTCGGCAGGGTAGATATTCGCATATTGATTTTCTTTCCTTGTATTAATACACTCATTCGTCCATCTTGGGGAACTCTTTTTTCTGCAATATCCAATCCTCCCAACACTTTCAACCTACTGGAGATATGGGTAAATGCCGGTTTTGCAAAAGACATGGTTTCCACCAACTCTCCATCCACTCGTATCCGTATAATAACGTCTGTTTCCATAGGTTCCAAATGAATATCGCTGGCACCTCTTTGATAAGCTTGCTCCATAATCAACTTTACAGCCTGAACAATCGCATTACTTTTGCCATCTCCTTGGGTCAGATCCAGAATTGTTTCTTTTTCTTCCTCTTCTTCTCCTTCATCTCCCTTCCCAAATTCATTGGCAATCTGCTGCATGACCGCATTTACATTTTGTAAAATATAGCTTTGCGTAATGGATTCTTCAATATCTGCCTGAGTAGCAAGTAAGACCATCACTTGCTTTCCACAAGCCTGGCTTACTTTGTCAAAAACCGAGTAATTCATAGGATCATTGGAAGCAATATGAAGCACATAGTCGGTCTCGTGAACTGGGATAATATGATATTCCCTCGCTTCTTTTTCCGTTACATAACGTAGTACTTTAGAAGATATCTTCTGTGCTGCCAGATTGACCAACGGAATATTATATTTTACTCCCAATGCCCGAATCCAGCTAAATTCACTGACAATTTCCTCTTCCAGCAAAATATCTTCCAGCTTTTTCTCCGGATGTTTTCTCTTCTCCGCAGCCGCCATTTCCAGTCCATCTTCTGCCAATAATCCCATCTGCACCAGTATCATCTCAATACTTTGATTTCTGGCAATTTCTTTATCTTTTACAATTTCTTTTGGCTCTTCTGCCACTTCAACGCCTCCTAATATAACTTCATATAATTATTCCAAATTGTATCACCCCACACAGCCGCTATCATTAATCCCACTGCTAAGTACGGTCCAAATGGAATCTGTACTTTTCGCTCTTTCCCCTTAATCATCAAGACCATTCCATAGGCACCACCTAAGATAGTCCCAATCAACATTGCTACGATAATGCATCGATATCCCAGAAAAAATCCAGCTACGGCCATCAGGTTAATATCCCCTCCACCAAACCCATTGGGAATAATGATTGCTATAATCTGCATGGGAAGGCTCACTGCCAGAAATCCGATACACCGCTCTCCAATAGTGGGAAATCCCGGTATCAGTAGTGATATCAAGCCCAGCACCAGTACACACAGCTGCAATTGATAGGGAATCAGTTGTGTCTTCCAATCAATGCCTGCTATCACAATCAATACAGATGCAAACACACACAATATCGCTGCCTTTGGAGTGAGTCCCAGAACATAGATAATTCCTGCCCACAACATGCTATTGCTACATTCCACAATCGGATATTGTTTCGAAATAGGCGCTCTACAACTCCTACATCTCCCACGAAGAGCAATAAAACTAAATACCGGTATCAAATCATACCAGCGAAGTGTTCCCCCACAAGTGGGACACATGGATCTACCGTGGTTTCCATTAAGTGATATTTTCTTTGGAATCCGATAGATACATACATTGAGAAAGCTTCCTACTATCAGTCCAAAAATTGCTGTACAGGCGATACGAAAGCACATTTCTATTGTTCCTAACGTTTCGTACATTTTATCTCCTTTTTCGCACCATTAGAAGAACGTATTATCCCAATTATTTATACTTCTATAGGCCATTAAATATTCTTTTGCATCTTGGACAGTAGCGAACGCTTTCTTAAATCCCACAACATATTGCACCGCATCCGTCCACTCTTTTAAGCTATATTCTTCTGCGTCATAACAAGGCAACGCACGCTGAATATCGAATAGCCACATCGGCTGGCATAAATCAGATAAATAAAAACAGCCAACATCTGCTCTTAGTCGATCAAGTAATCCCTTACTTGTATAATTGATGTTTTCCATTCGTTTTCTCCTTCTGGTATACGATTTATATGCCCATTCTATTGAATCGGTGGTGCTTCCATTCCATACATATTTATGAGAAAGGTTGCCTCATTTCCCTGGTCTTCTGTTGAATAGGTAACTGTTGGAATCTGCATACAATACCGTTCTCTCTGACCTGCTCCCGGACCTTGTGGCGGAATATTATTAATTGCATTGATAATTTGCAATTGCTGTTCCTTTGTTGCCTCTACGGTAATCTGCAAATTAGATACCAAAAACAATTTCATCAGTTCTCCACTCTTTGTTGCTTGCATTTGATTGTATTCATCCATGGTCTTTGGCTGTACGACCCTTTTTTCATAGGTGGTTTCATCAATGATACTGTATGGACTAATCGTAATAGATTTTAAGGGGATTCCTAAATTTTTTAATATCTCTTCCACTTTCTCATTTGCCTTGAAACTCTGGTAGTTTTGGTCAAACGTCTGTTGACTTTCCTTTTTTAACTTTTCATATTCCACTTCAATTGTTGTATCTTCTATGGTGTTTTTCATAGACATGGCTTCTGTCTTTGCCGCTTTTGCCTGCTTTTTATTAGTCTTTACCTCTGCCTGCAAAGGCTGTGCTACCATTGTAAAGATAAGAACGGCCATTAATATGGTGATTAGTAACATCAAAAATTTCTTTTGACTTTCTGTCATTTGTAATTCCATTTTGCACCTCCAGTATGTCTTTTACTTGGCTTCTTCTGCTGCAATAGCCGATGCCGCTGCTGCTTGTTCTGCCGCAATATCCGCTGCTTCTTTTGCTATATCCGGCCAAAGTGTAATCTCCAAAGTAAAATTATACTCATTGCCTTCTCCTGCAAATCCAGTGTAAGTAACGTTTTCAAATTTCTTTTGACCTTGGTCGTTTTTCAGTTCTGTTAGATATTGTGCGAAGAGTTTTGGTCTATCCGCATTTGTAGCCGTACAATCCAAAAGCAACATTCCATCATTATAATTATATGTCGTAATTTTGTTTCCGGCTCCAATCGCAGTCTGCATTGCATTGTCATAAAAAGTTACCCATTCGCTGGAAAATCTGTCGCTCTTTTGCAATTGTGTCAGGAATGTTTCCGATGCCGTATTATAATTTTTTATTTTCCCATTTCTCTCTTGAAGTGCCATCTTTTTATCATAGGCCTCTTTATTCGTCACATTCTCTATATAAGCCCTATTGGTTTCAATTTCTTCTTTGTATTGCGCATTTTGATTTCTAAGAAGCACAACCAGTAACAGCATCACTGCTATAATGGCAGCACATCCTAAAAACATCATATTACTGGATTTTTTTGCGCGCAACGCATTTGGATTATCCAGCTCTGTATAGCAACTGAAAAAATCCACATCCCGATCTCTTTGACCTATATTCATCTCTTTATCTCCTTATTGAACTTCCGATAGCTCCTGCAAATCTTGGATATTCTTCCTGGGATATCCCCTTAATCTGTTTCGGTTTCTCCATCAGTCGAGTATCAATTTCTGTTATTTTTTGAACCAATTCCCTCATTTGTGATAACATAGGATGTTCTCCAAAAAGCTCAATGGATTCTACCGGATCACCTCCCGATGCATTCTCCTGTATCATATTATGTTTACGGATTTCATCCACATACCGGGTAATTAACTTCTGCTCTTGTTCCACGTCTCCACTAAACATCCCTGCATCAAAACCAATCATAATCGTTCTGTTGGACAACGCTCCCTCTGCACTTTGTGTAATTATTTTTAATCGCTCATAGTAGATACCTACCCAGATTTTCTGTGCTCCCACCTGCTGTTCTGCCTCTTTGTTTTTCTTCGCAGAAACTTTTTTAACCGGATTTCGTTGCTCTATTTGCTTGGCCATAGCATCATTTAAGATGTCAATCCGCCACACTGCTAATTTTAATTCCTTGGCCAAATCAATATATCTTTGCACCATGCTTCTTGGAATAGCATATATGGTCGCATTAATATATTTTCGTTTCTTTTCTTTTCGGATATAATGGGTAATATAATCCATCATATGTTCTTCATCTGTAATCAACTCTCCCATTGCCTTTTTCATAAATTGTAAAACATGCTCCCTGGTATCGAACGGAACCTCCACTTGTTTCGTTTTAATTGCCGTAGTATCAATGGTAAAAGATATTTTCTTTTCCTTGATTCCATTTTCAAATAATGCAGTTTGAATATGTTCTGCTAAACTTGGCAAAGAATCAATATACCCATTTTTCACCATCCCAACCGGAATTGGAACCGAAACACATTTTTTTACAGACGCCCCATGATTGCTTTCTACCAGCGATACAATTTGCAAACTTTTTGCTGTTACCTCTATTGCTATCATCTTGTTTTCCTCCTATACTACCGTTTGTTCTGAAACTTGTGTTGCCATTGAGAATAATGGGAATATAACAGATCCAACAATTGCCAATACCAGGACACCGATAACAATAATGACAGCCGGTTCCATAATCGCTACCAATTTAGATACTGCTTCTTCTGCTTCTGCTCCGTAGAAATCGGAAGTCATTTCAAATATTTGTTCCAGATTACCGGCTTCTTCACCTACCAGTAGCAGTGAAGTCACCATAGGTTCAAATATATTTGCTTCATCCAATGAAACCGATAACATCTTTCCTTGTTCCACTTCCATCTTGACAATTGTAAGCCTGTCTTTATAATATCGATTATTCAATACATTGGTAGAAATCTCCAATGCTTGCAACATGGATATCCCACTGGAATACAATACGCCCATAGTACTTGTGAAATTGGCTATGGTTGTTTTTTGTTCTACCATTCCCAAATACGGAATCCTAGTTTTTAAATAATCCATCTGATATGCAAACCGTTCATTGGTCATAGCAATCGAATACAATGTCAGTACACTTACGACAATAAATACCAGTACATACCACTTATTGATAATAAAGTCACTGATTTTGACAATAATCTGAGTCATCATCGGCAATTGTAGATTCATGGTTGTAAATACCTCAAAAAACTGCGGAAGCACCCATGTAAATAATGCCAATACAATTCCAACAATCATAAATATCAAGATTTTTGGATACATCAATGTACTATCTATTTTTCTTTTCAACTGGGATTGCTTATCGTAATAAACTGCAATTTTTTCTACTACCACATCCAAATTACCACTGATTTCTCCTGCCTGTACCATATTGACCAGCATGGGCGGAAAGGTGTCGCCCTGTGCTTCCATCGACTCATATAGGGACAGACCCATTTGTATGTTTTGATAAATGTTTTCATACACTCGGTTTAATTCATGTTCCTTCGATTTTTTTGCCTGTTCTTTTAAGATATCAAACGCTTTTACTAAAGGAATTCCGGATGTTAACATGGTCCCCAATTGCCGGCAAAATACTGTGACATTTCGCAAAGACATTTTCTTCACTCGCTTCGCTGTATTTGCCTCTTTGATTTCTGTGACCTGCACAGGTTGCAATCCCAAGCTTTGAATCATCATATAGGCATCTGCATAATCTGCTGCCTGCACTCTTTTTTTTACAAGTTTTCCCTTGTCATCTTTTGCTCTACATTGAAACTGAGACATTTTCACACTTCCTTTCATCACCCTCGTCTATCATTTCCTTTTTTTCAAAATCAAAGATGCTTCCTTGAATAATTGCTTCTTTGTCCACCGCAATTTCAGGTGCATAAATATTGCCAATAATTAAAGCATTGTCTGTAATTTGTACCTTTTGACTTGCATATACATTACCTCTTACCATTCCCTCAACAATAATCTCTTCCCCTTTCAAATCACCCATTACAGTGGAATCCTTCATGCATAATACAACACCTTTTGCTTCTACACTTTTCTTTACCAGTGCTCCGGTGTTAATAATGATGTTCTCTCCTTGAATACTCCCGTTAATCACACCTGTAATCTGCAATTCTTTATGTTCTAAATGTGAAGTAACTGACTCTGATTCCATCATTTTTATCTCTTGTTTATGTTCCTGCGCTATCTCTTTTGCTTCCGGAATCTGTTTCGGTTTCTTTTTAAATGCATTTTTAATTCGATCAAGCATTCTCGAGAACAGACCCTTCCTACGTTTTTCATAGGTAACCAGTTCTAACTTGTCCTCCGTCTTTTCTCCGGTTGGATTGATTTCCACTACTTCTTTCTCATGTTCCTTTTGATTTTGCTCACTCGCCTTAGCATCTCTATTCGATTCTGTCTCCTGGGTGCCATTGGTGCCATCAATTTTATCACCTACACTGGATTTCTGAGACGGGGTCGCATTTTCTTCCGATATTTCTGCTGTAGCAGTATCCCTACTTTCATGATTCATGACCAATACTTCTTTTTCAATGGGTATTATTTTTTCTACTGATACTTCCCTAACCGCTAATACATCTTTTTGTACCGGTATTTCTTTGGGTATTGGTACTTCTACCGGTATTTTTACCGGTATTTCTTTTGCAATAGGAACTTCCACCGGCACTTCTAAAGGTACTTCTACCTGTACTTGCATAGGTCTTTCTGTGGGAGATTCGTCCTGCAAGCTCTTCAGTAAATCCATGAGCCGCTCTTCCTCTTGAGATTCTAACGATTCAAACTGTGGCGCATCTGTATGTAATTCCAATCCTTCTGATATCTCATCAGAATTCTCCTCTATAATATCTTCGAGTGTATCTTCCGACATTTCTTCATGTATGTCTTCACGTATGTCTTCCTGCGGTTCTGCTACATCCACCTCATCTACTTTATCTTCCTCTTTCTCAACATCTTGAACCGCTTCTTCTGATGCGGTTACAATTTCCAACAATTCATCTACTCTTTCCGGATTCTGCACCTTCGTCTGCAAATTGTTAAACAAGTCATTTAAGCTTTCTCCCGGATCTTCTGTCTGCATAAATCTTTCCTCCATTGAACCGGAGGGTTCGGAATCATCCGAAGGTTCACCCGAAGAACCGGAGGGTTCGGAATCATCCGAAGGTTCATTCGAAGAACCGGAGGGTTCGGAATCATCCGAAGGTTCACCCGAAGAACCGGAGGGTTCGGAATCATCCGAAGGTTCATTCGAAGAACCGGAGGGTTCGGAATCATCCGAAGGTTCACCCGAAGAACCGGAGGGTTCGGAATCATCCGAAGGTTCATTCGAAGAACCGGAGGGTTCGGAATCATCCGAAGGTTCACCCGAAGAACCGGAGGGT
>JAVWVS010000029.1:20322-29025 GCA_036666555.1 Lachnospiraceae bacterium
ATCATCCGAAGGTTCACCCGAAGAACCGGAGGGTTCGGAATCATCCGAAGGTTCACCCGAAGAACCGGAGGGTTCGGAATCATCCGAAGGTTCATTCGAAGAACCGGAGGGTTCGGAATCATCCATCGCCATCATTGGTTCTGTGATGGGTTGGCCTTCTTTTTCTGCTCCTATGTCTAGCAACGGTATACTCATTCCCGAATTCTCACTATCTTCGTGAACCTCCATTTCCGTTTCTCCCTTAGATATAAGCTCTTCCAAATCTTCTTGTCTGGACATCCCAAGCGGCTCCTGTTTCGATGTCTGCGATTCTCCGCTTGGGTTGTCTAGTTCATGATTGATAGATACAAACACTTTATTTACAAAATCCTCGTCTTCATCTTCTTGTGGGGAATTGGAACTTTGTGATTCAAAAGAATCTAAACTCTTTAGTTCTTCAGGCGTCATCCAGATATCTTCCGCTACCTGCTCACCCTCAACACTTCCAGTGTCTTCTGCTTCTTGTGAACGCAACGCATCAGAAAAAGTTTCTTCTTTCATTTTTCCTTGCTCTAAAAGTTCTTGCAATTCTTCCTGTGTATCCGGTGTTCCATTTGTATCACTTTTATGCTCTTTGTTGGACTTCTCCGTAGTCGTTGCTCCTCCGAACACGCCGGAAAAAAGTGTGTTTGTAAAGGCCCCGCTTACTCTATTCTCTCTGGACGACATCCTTTCATTCGATTCTTGCTGCAGCATCTCCTGCAAATCTTGAAAATCAATTCCTTCCGTAGCATCTTCTTCACTTTCTTCCGATACCAGGTCTGCATTAATTTGTCTGTCTGTTCCTATCACTTCCCCATTTTGAAATAAGCCACTTTCACTATTTTCAAAAACTTCCACTTCTTTTTCCTTTGCTTTCTTGCGGTGTTGCCTATTTTTATTTCTGACACTTACTTTTTCTTTTTGAACTTCTTTGGTCGCTGCATCATCTACATATTTGATTTCTTCTGCTTCAAACACCTTGGTACGGTATTCTTCCATATCTTCAAAACGGCGTACTACACTAAAGTCTAAGGGATTTCTGGTATCCCCATCTATTTCAATTAGATTTTTCACAACCATTTCATCTTCTACCACTTTTTTTGGTATGTGTTCTGTTATTTTTTCTTCTAATTCATCCACGTTTTTTACCCATATTTTATCCGGAAGAGTTGGATCCACATCCGGATGCGCCAAATAGTAAGTCTGTATGTCCGCCAGCAAGGACTCAATTTCTAATTCAATATCATCTTGCTTCCCTTTTACGGAAGGTTTCTGTTCTTTGCCGGAAGTATCACTTGCAACATTCGTATTTTCTTTTTTCTTTCTTCCAAATATACTCGTTCTTTTTGCCATGATTCCGTTCCTGCTTTCTATTTTTTGTTATCATTAAGAATCGTCTGCTTCTTGCTGTCTTCCAATTCCTGCATTTGATAAGACATTTTCTCTACATTTTGTTTTAACTGTGAATATTGCATCTGGAGATAGATACCTTGCAGTGCGCCCAAACAACAAAAGACTATTAAAGCCAGAATTGCAATGTTTTTTGCAGAAGCACTCTTCTTTTCCTTTTTTTCACATTCTAGCAACTGCATTCGTAATTGTTCCAAATGTTTGACACGCTCTATTTTTCCTTGTATTTCATCTTCTGTTTTTAAATTTTCTTCCATGGCTCCCTCTCTGTTTCTCAATTGAAATTATTATCTGTGTTTATCATTTAAACTAGCTACCGATACATCTGACTGAAATTCATAACTCTTTTTTGGTCCTTTACCGCTTACAGTCACCGTATATAATCCTTGTTTTCTCAGCTGGTCTGCAGTAACCGCATTCATCATTCCTTCATCTATAATCTGTAAATCTAAATCAAGTCCTTGGTAAAATCCACCGCTATAGGACAACCCTTGAATAACATCCGGTCTTTTCTTTTTTCCGGTAGTTCCATCTATTGGACCTTTATCTAAATAGATTTTCTTAAATCCCAAGTCTATTCCATTTCCTATGAATGGGTCGGAAGCGGTAATGATCGGACTTATACTCTGGTCTGGATAAATGGGATTAGAATATTGTCCTACTGCATAATATGTACTCCCTATTTTTTCCACATAGATGTCCATTGTTAATGACTTACCCGGTATATCTGATTTTCCTGTGAAGTAACCGCTACAATCTACACCGACTATTCTCTTATCCGCATCCTCTTGACTCATATGGTAAAACACTTTGATATCTTTTCCATAGAGTAGATATCCTTTAATATCATCTGCCACGCCCTCCACCAATGCTTCTGAATTCCCCATCACAGTTTGTTCCAAATACAATTTACTTCCGGATGTGACCATGGAGGCTAGAACAACATAAAAGATTGACATCACACCCAGTGAAACAACTAATTCCATAATGGTAAATCCCCGATTATCTCTGATTCTTTTCATTGTATTTTCCATCCCTTATTTGTCTATTTGGTACACATGTACTTTTTTGATTCCAGTAGGTGATTCTATTCCCTTTTCTTTTTGTTTGAACTTCAATCCAGTCACGAGAGATGTGGTTCTTGCTGGTGTATACACAACGCTAGGAGCTAATGACTGATACTGTTTTTCCCCATTTGGTTGCGAAGGGTCGAAAAGATAAATATCCGCACCAGTGATTTTTTCCATTTTCATATCCATCGCAAAGACTGTTCCCGTACCCGTTTCAGTAATGCCGGTATTGTCCTGTGCTTCTAGCCCCTTAAAAATCTTTTCCCATTCTCTGGAGTCATAGGTCGCTCGCAAAAACAGAAAATTAGCCTGTGCTACCGTAGCTGAAAATGCAACTACCAACATGGTTAAAACAGCCATTCCGGCCATCGTTTCCAGCAAAACCGATCCTTTATTATTGACATGACTTTTTATCCATTGCATGATCTTGTTCATCTCTTCCTCCTTGTATGTATTACTTTACTGCTACTTCATTTGCCTTTTTTTGATTGCTTCCCATCTGTTTTTGCTGACTTTCCCTTTACTCTCCATGCCCAATTCTTCCACCAGAATCACCTGATTGGCAATGGCTTCTTCAATAATGTTTTTTTCTGTCTCGGTTCCAATATTGCGAATTTCAAAAAAAGTTTTCCCGGTTCGTTTGGTTGTGCCTCCAAGTAAAATATTACGCAGCTGACTGCATGTAAGGATACCCTCCCTATTCAGTGCGTTGATGGCCCTGGCACTGAGTGGTAAAATTTCTATATTTTCTACCAGCATACTGCTTTGCTTTTTGCGTTCTTTTTTGTAATATACCTCATTGATAATTCCGATATCATAAATCCTATCTACGAGATAATGTGCCTCCTCTCTTGATATTTCCGGCTTATTTTCATTATCCAGTTCCACCATGATTTTCTGAAAATATGTTTCTATTCCTTTTTCCATTCACACTACCTCTTTCAATCTACTTTGTATAAAAGTCTCCTGTATATTGATAACGCGTCCATTTCATTTGTTCATCTTTGACAGTTCCTGTCGGTAGATCTACCTTTGTACCATCTGCATTCAAAGTCGCATCTTTGGTGCAATAATAAGTTGCCGTAATACGATATTCTATCTCGTTTTCACGGATGCGATATTCTACTTTCAAACGATCCCCCACCTTAATACAGTCTTTTGCTATCACATCTGTCTCCGTTGGTGTTGAAGGTGGTGGGATGGTCTCTCCTGGTGTTGAAGGATAATAGGTCATAAACATTTTGACCTCTAACTCATGATTATTAAATTCATTTTTTAGTGTTCGATCCACACCTGCTCCATCCACCAGATTGTATTTGAATTTGTACCTTTTTCCATATTTTTCTAATTCTGTATTTCCTACTTGACTAATATTGTAAATTGCACCTCCAATATCCTTATTCAACTTACCATCCTCTATCGATGGATTGCATTGTTTCTCCAGCTCTGTGCTGTAGAGATACAGTTGATTTCTTGCGATTCTCACATACACTTTTTGATATCGATAACTTGCGATTAGAAGAATACTGGCGGCCAAGGCAAAAAGAATTATCATGAATCCCAGCGCAACTAGCATAGTATGTCCATCATCATTTCGCATTCTGTTTTTTTTTCGTTTCATCGTTTTCAACCTTTCCCTAACCTTTTCTTTTTACTCTTCTTCATACATAAAAGATTTAAATGCCTCTATTGTTTGGCTTGCATACTTGGGACTAAGAGGCACCCATTCTCCATTGGTCAGTCTAATTTTTCCGCCCCTGATTTCGTCAATATTACGAATATTTACCAACAATGAGCGACTCGTTTGCACAAATCCTTTTTTTCCCACTTCATCTTTTAAGCATTTCATGGAAGATGTAAATCCAAGGACTTTGTCATCATAGTGGATATCTACTATCCGCAACGAGATTTCAAAGTAGAAAATATCTCGGTAAGGTATCTGGAATTTTTCACCCTCTGAATTCACCAAAAATATTTCTGTCCGTTTTTTTTGTGATATTTCAATAGCTTTGAGCAACGCATGCTCTAGTTTTCCGGAATTTTCATTTCCTTTAATAAGGTATTGAATGGGATTTGTTTCAAAGACATCAAATACATAGTCTTCACTTGATGTCAAAAAAATAATTTCTGCACTACTTTTCATATTTCGAAGTTGTTTTGCCACTTGTGCACCATTTGTCTCTTTCATCAAAATATCTAATAAAATAACATCTGCATCATGTGGATTTGTACTTAACCGCCGCAACAGTGCTTCACCACTATAAAATGTTGCAATTGCCACTACTATTTCATGCTGTTTACATATTTTTCTAATTTCCACTTTGTTTTTTTCACAAATAATTTCATCATCATCACATATAAATATGGTTACCATTTTCACTCTTTCCCCGAGTATTAAAGCAACGGAACATCCGCATACTCGGCAAGAAACTCTGTTAAGAGCTTCTGGTACCTTATTCCTATCGGAATATGGACCTCCTCTCCTAAAATAGCCTCTTCTTTTCCTATTTTTTTTAAATATCTTATGTTTATTATGTAAGAACGGTGTACTCTTACTAATCCTCGTCCACCTAATTCATCTTCTAATTCTGATAAAGTTCCTGAAAAGCTATCGACCAACCTCCCGTTTTTTCCAAAAACTCCCACTTTTTTATCCTGTATTTTCAAATACCATATCTCATTGTATTGGATGTAGCGCATTCCAAACACACCTCTATATACGAATGCAGATTCTTTTTTTTCCTTGATTTTCCTTAGACAATTAACCATCAATTGTTCAAATTCATAAAATGAGAACTTCCGATACAGCATATAGTGAAATGCGCCCACGTCAAAAGAATCTAACACTCGTTCCGGTTCTTCGGTGAGATATACGATTTCTCCCTCATATCCTTTTTTTCGGAATTCCTTTGCCACTTCAAACCCATCCACTTCTTGCAATTGAGTATTAATTAAAATCATGTCACAGTCATACATATCCCGATATGATATTGCAAAAAGCATCGCATTTGGGCTGGCAAATGTCCTGATTTCTAATTCAATATTATTTTCATGCGCAATATACTCTAAAAAACTTTGATGCATATTCAATAACCATGTATTTTTTTCACAGATTACTACTTGTGTAATTTGTTTCACCATTTCTTCCCTTTTTGCTATCATTTTATTTCTCCCAATTCGTACACCCTAATCCTATGTGTTCTTTATACTATTTTACCTTTTTTTTGGGTTTTTGCACCAAATCATACTCCAGTTTCATAATTTAGTACACGAACACACATTTTTCGCCTTTGTACTCGCTAGAATTCCCCTTTTTTTTCATTTCATGCTTCTTTTTTGCTCATTTGGGATTTCATGCTTTTCTTATTATTTGATTTTTCTTTTCTTTTAGGATATAATTATTAAAATTAGATTCACAAGTTATTGTAGATATGTTACGCTTGTAACGAAGTCTAGAGAGAAATGGGGGGTTGTTTATGCTTTTCTTATTGAAAATTTGCGCCATTGCTGCATCGGTCTTTTACGCCTTATATATGTTTTGGTACTCCACCCGTATTATGGAATTGAAAATCAATAAAGTACCCTACTATGCATTGATTGGTCTTAGTTCCTTCCTTTACAGTTATTTTTTCATAAATCGCAGAATTCCTTATTATGCGGTTTACATTTTTATGTTACTAATTATACTGCTTATTTACGTGATTTCTTTTAAGCAAAACTTTATGGTGTACTTTTTTGGTGCTTGTACTTTTATCTTTCACCTGTTATTTGTCAAAGGGATTGTCTTTTCCCTTGCCTCCATTTTTGTTAATACAAATATTAATGAATTGGCTTCCAACTTCTCCAGCCGAATCTTTCTAACGATGATAGATTTTATCATTGCTTCCATTTACCTCTTTGTATTTCGAAAAGTTCTACCGGACAAATGGGTTCGTCGCGTCTGTCAAACATATAGTGCGTTAAAGCCTCTGGTTTTTGTATTGTCCTTTTTGACCGGGATTTTACTGTTTTCTTCTGTTGTTTACGAGCAACGGTTAGACGCTAAATGGATTGGTCTATGCTTCCTCCTGCTGTGTTTGGTAATCTCCTTTTGCTTATATTATGTTTTGTGCATTCGTATAGAAAATATTCAAAAAGATGATTTTGCACTTCGTGCTTCTAGTCTGGAGCATCAGTTGCAAATACAGATGCAACATTACAATGCGCAATTGAATTACATCGAAAACATGCGTAAAATCAAGCACGACTATCTCAATCAATTGCACGGTCTCTCCTTTCTTTTAGAAAACGCTGATTTAAAAGGGATGGAAAATTATATTTCCGAAATGTTGGGAAATATCCAAACAGCTTCCTCTGTTTATAAAAAATATTCGAATAATAAAATGCTGGATGCCATACTACAAGATATCGCAATTCGTTGCGAACAAAGCAATATTACCTTTGACGCTTTCGTTCACCTTCCCGACAAGATGCCGATGTCTGATTATGATTTATGTACGATTTTTTCTAATTTAATGGACAATGCTATGGAAGCAACTGCACTTTGTGCCGATAATCGTTTTATTACCATCAAACAAAAGAACGTCAATAAATGGGCTGTGATCATTCAGCAAAACTCCTATGATGGAACACTGTTGGAATCAAACGGAAAAATACAGACCCGAAAAGAAGACCATGCTTTTCATGGAATCGGAATACAGGCTATTACAGATTTAACCAAAAAATATGGTGGTTACACACAATTCGTGCCTGATTTTCAAAATAAAATATTTACCGTTTCTATTTTTTTACACAACTAATATTGTGTCCACTCTCGATGTGCTTCCAGAAAAGGTTCAAAATATATTTCTTCTCCTGTTTTTCTTGCCTTAGTTGCCTCTTGTATGCTGTTGTATGTTCCCAGATAGTGGTGTTGTCCTTTAAATGTAATATTGGCTACCCATTTTCCTTTCTGCTTGGAGACACCTTTGATTCCACTTGTATTATTTTTCGAAATTTTTTTTGACGCAATAATGGACAAACAGGTGCCTTCCATGTGCAGTAGTTGTTCTGTATTTATTTCACATCCGCAACTTTTCGTATGACCATTTCGCAGATTGCTAATGGACACCTCGCAACTGTTTCCACATTGACATCTGCACAACCATAATTGTCTGCCATTTTTTTTTCTAGTTGGCTCAATGGCTGTAAGCCTTCCAAATGTCTGATTTCTAATGTCCTGTTTTTCTCTTTGGATACACCCACAACTTTTTGTATCTCCACGAACCAAACTTCGTCCATTTATAAAGCAAGTGTTCCCACAACTACATTTGCATTCCCATATAATACTGCCATGATTCCTTCTTTTTGTGGGTCCTACAACAGTAAGTCTTCCAAATATTTGTTCTGCGCAAATTCCGATTGCTTTCTCCTTTTTTTTCTCCATCATTTTCCTCTTCTTTCTTCCTTTCCATCTTATTTTTTCGTATCTTGTAGAACATGTGCATACTCATAAGTGGGCTTCTTGCAACCTTTAGAGAATAAGGTAGACTTTTTTCCCCGCTCGTGATATGCTTATTTCGTTCGATTTCAAGTACTTATGAAAAGCGGACATTAGCTCGCTTTGTCCTAAAAGCACTGTATTTTCACTGCATAGAGCATTTTAACTTTTTGTAATAATTCGATTAAAAAATCAGAAGAAAAAAGTCTACATTTTTCCCCAAAAATTACAATTTCTACCATTTTTTTCTGTATTTCATGAGTTATTTATATATTTCCACTGTTTTGCTTTTCTTGTTCCCGAATAAAAAAATAGCGTATAATGCCGAATATGCATCGGAATCTGCCATTGCAGATTTCGATGCATATTTAATAAATGACTGTTGCTTATTCTACTGTTGGCATCTTTTGCGACGTCTATATTTTATTAATACAATCATTCCTCCGCTCACAAGTACTCCAAACATTCCCAGATAAATTTGATAATTCGCAGTATCTCCTGTCACTGGTGATGCTGTCAGAGCCACTTGTTTGACCGGTATTGGTTTTAAAACAGCCGGTGGATTCGGGGTAGGATCTGGTGTGGGATCCGGTACTACCGTCTTGGAGATTTTCGCAAGATAAGTTCCATTCTTCTCCACAGTGACCGGCATCGTTTCTACTTTATGACCCTCTTCATACCAGCCGTCAAACTGATAGCCCTCTTTTGCCTTTACCTCCGGTA
>JAVWVS010000030.1:0-1569 GCA_036666555.1 Lachnospiraceae bacterium
TCTATTATTCATTTTCTCTATTTTGTACTATAATGAAAGAAATGAATGAGAAGGAGCATATCCCTATGCCAGAATTGAATTTACCAGATAATTTTGAAACTTACCCCGAAGCCCGCAAGAAAGCTTTTTTAACGATGAAAGAACTAAAAGAACAAGGTCGCCGTGTAGTAGGTGTTTTCTGCACGTATACCCCTTGGGAACTGGTGGAAGCTGCTGACGCTGTTGCAGTTGTCCTATGTGGTATCGGAGATGATAATATTCCTGCCGCTGAAATACGTCTTCCACAGAATTTATGTCCGCTGATTAAAGCCAGCTATGGTGCAGCTGTCAGTGATAAATGTCCTTTCTTTTACTTTGCCGACATGGTTCTCGCCGAAACCACCTGTGATGGAAAGAAGAAAATGTATGAACTAATGGGTGAGTTAAAGCACTGTCACATCATGCAGCTCCCCCCTGGTGCAGACGGACGTGGTGCCTTAGATTTTTGGAAACAAGAAGTAATCAGTGTCAAAGAAGATTTAGAAGAATTCTATGGAATTATCATTACCGATGCACGTATCAAAGAAGCGATTCATCTGAAAAATCGCGAGCGTAAGGCCATCTTAGAATTTTTTGAAGTGGCACGTTTGAAACCCTCTCCTATTAGTGGATATGAAATCAATACCGTCATTTCTTCCAATGAATTCACCATGGATTTAGAAGAAAAAATTCAGTATTTAAGTACACGTACCAAAGAACTACACGAATTATATGAGGCAGAATATAAAGGCAAACCTTCCAGACCCCGCGTCCTTATTACCGGTTGCCCTACGACCGGAGTTATTGATAAAGTAATTAAACGAATTGAAGAATTAGGTGCCGATGTAGTAGGATTTGAAAATTGCTGCGGTCCCCGTGAAAAGAAAGATCCGGTAGATGAAACAAAAGATCCCATTACTGCTATTTCCGAAAAATATTTACGGGTAAACTGCTCTGTCATGAGCCCTAATCTTGGACGTTTAGATGCTCTCGGGACACAAATTGACGAATACCAAGTAGATGGTGTGATTGAAGTATTGTTACAAGCCTGCCACACATTTGCCATTGAGGCCGATGCTATTAAAACCTTCGTTACAAAGAAAAAAGGAATTCCTTACATGTCCATCAACACTGATTACTCTTCTGCTGACCAGGCACAGATAGATACGCGACTTGGAGCCTTTATTGAAATACTACAATAAAATACTTTTGATGCTGTTCATTACAAAAAACAGAGCAAAATATTACAGTTCTTCTTGTCTGGCATCATTTTTTATAGTGGAATTGTTGATTGAATAATCTTTGATAACTTGGCACAAAATTTTGTGCCAAGTTCAGAATAACTTTAGACTTATAACTGATATTTTTGAAACATTTCTTCTAGGAACACAGGGTCTTCTTTTAGTTTAACAAATTCATCACTCTTTCCGTCGGCCATCATCTGACTGATTAAATCCAACATGCGTTTTCTTTCCTGTTCACTACCCTGTTCTCTTCCTTGTTCTATGCCTTGTTCTATGCCTTGTTCTATGCCTTGTTCTATGCCTTGTT
>JAVWVS010000030.1:1669-27163 GCA_036666555.1 Lachnospiraceae bacterium
CCTTGTTCTATGCCTTGTTCTATGCCTTGTTCTATGCCTTGTTCTATGCCTTGTTTTATACCTTGTTCTCTACCTTCCGTTTCAAATTTCTGAAACATTTCTTCTAGCTGCATATACGTTTCCTCCAGTTCTCGACTACATTTCAGTGCAGTAATCTTAGTATGAAGTTTGCCAATCATGGTATCTGCAATGCCCTCTACAAAACTATCGTTGGAGTTCTCCACATAGTTTAGAAAGTGAACTAAGACCTCGGGTACTTGTTCTGGATTATTTCCACGGATGTTTAAAAAAATTCGTTTTGTACCATCTCCCAGTGGGATATTGGATTCAATGCATCGTTCTTCAAAAATGTAGCGATAGCACCCTTTTCCAAATGGATCAAATGCACAGATAAAAACTACAATACAAGGTTGTAAATCTCTAAAATTCTGTCCTGGTTTTAAGGAAGATAAGTCCATCTCTGCTTGATGATAACGACTTCTTTTTGGCAAATCACCCTCATTACTATTTTGCATTTCTAGATTGTATCCTATGTCCAGTTCATCTCTTGCATAAATATCCAACCTTACACAACGAAAATCCGAATTAAATAATATGCTTCGCTCCGGTTTTACCTTTACAGGACCTACTGTCTCTCCCAAAATCACTTCTAATACTAATTGACAAGTTTCTTCATCTTCTAATGCTGCTGCAAACAAAAATGCATTGCTTAAATCTAAATCTTTAAATAGTTTCTTTTGTGCCATATAGCCTCCAAATCGTGCCACGACACTCATCATCCATAATGTTCTGCTCTATGTTCAGTATACTAACTTTGTCTTATAAATGCAATATCGTTCTCCATTTTTTCATTTTCGATTACTTTAGATTTTGCTTAGTTCATTGCTCCTCAGTATAAAAAAGAATCCCCTTATCGAGAATAATTTCTCTTCCGGAGATTCTTTTTATTATATATTCAGTTACTTCTGCAACATATTTCTATCGTATAAATTATTCGATAATTGTAGCAACTTTACCTGAACCAACCGTACGTCCACCTTCACGGATAGCGAAGTTTAAACCTTGCTCCATAGCGATTGGGTGAATTAATTCGATTGTCATTTCTACGTTATCACCAGGCATACACATTTCTGTTCCTGCTGGTAAATCACAAACACCTGTTACATCTGTTGTTCTGAAGTAAAATTGAGGTCTGTAGTTGTTGAAGAATGGTGTATGACGTCCACCTTCATCTTTTGTCAATACATAAACTTGAGCTGTAAATTTTTTATGACATTTTACAGTACCTGGTTTCACAAGAACTTGACCTCTTTCGATCTCGTCTCTCTGAACGCCACGAAGTAATGCACCGATGTTATCACCAGCTTGTGCTTCGTCAAGAAGTTTACGGAACATTTCAATTCCTGTTACAACTACTTTACGTGTTTCTTCATGAATACCAACGATTTCAACTTCTTCTGAAACGTGAAGAATTCCACGTTCTACTCTACCTGTCGCAACGGTACCACGACCTGTGATAGAGAAGATATCCTCGATTGGCATAAGGAATGGCTGATCTGTTGCACGAAGAGGATCTGGAATCCAGCTATCTACAGCATCCATTAATTCCATGATTTTATCTCCCCATGCTCCTGAACAATCTTCAAGAGCTTTCAGAGCAGAACCTTGGATGATTGGTGTATCATCGCCTGGGAAGTCATATTCGCTTAATAATTCACGGATTTCCATTTCTACTAATTCAAGTAATTCTTCGTCATCTACCATATCACATTTGTTCATAAATACTACGATGTAAGGAACACCTACCTGACGTGAAAGCAAGATATGCTCTCTTGTCTGTGCCATAACACCATCTGTTGCAGCTACTACTAAGATAGCTCCATCCATCTGTGCAGCACCTGTAATCATGTTCTTTACATAATCGGCATGTCCTGGGCAGTCTACGTGAGCGTAGTGACGTTTGTCTGTCTCATATTCCACGTGAGAGGTAGAAATTGTGATTCCACGTTCTCTTTCCTCTGGTGCCTTATCAATGTTATCAAATGCAACTGCTGCGTTACCTTCAACTCTTTCACTCAAAGTCTTTGTGATAGCTGCTGTTAAAGTTGTTTTACCATGGTCAACGTGACCGATTGTACCAATATTAGCATGTGGTTTTGTTCTTTCAAATTTAGCTTTTGCCATTTTGAATATCCTCCTTAATTTATCGCCCTTTGGGCATTTTTATTGGTTTGCTGTTTTAACTCGGTATCTATGATTATATTTCATATCAGCTGTTTTTTCAAGCCTTTTTGCAGTAAATGTACCGTAATTTACGCGTTTTGATTCGATAATACTTTTTCTTGTACTGATTTTGGCACTGGTTCGTATTTTTCAAAGAACATAGAGTAGTTTCCACGCCCTTGTGTTCTGGAACGTAAATCCGTTGCATAACCAAACATCTCTGACAATGGAACATAACCACGAACGATTTTACCACCGCCTAAGTCATCCATTCCTTCGATACGTCCACGGCGTGAGTTGATATCACCAATAATATCTCCCATATACTCTTCCGGCATAGTTACTTCGACCTTCATAATTGGTTCCAGAAGTACCGGTGCTGCCTTCTTCATCGCATCTTTAAATGCAAGAGATCCAGCAATATGGAATGCCATTTCATTTGAATCGACTTCATGATAAGATCCGTCATATACCGTTGCATGAATACCAACAACTGGGAACCCACCAAGTGAACCGGCTTTCATTGCTTCCTCAATACCTTCGCCGATTGGAGAAATGTACTCTTTCGGAATGGAACCACCGACTACTTTTGATTCAAACTTGTATAATTCTTCGCCATTGACATCCATTGGCTCGAAGATTACTTTACAGTGTCCGTATTGTCCACGACCACCGGATTGTTTTGCATATTTACTGTCCACATCAACGGTCTTTGTAAAGGATTCTTTGTAAGCAACCTGAGGTGCACCTACATTCGCTTCTACCTTGAATTCACGTAACAGTCTGTCTACGATAATTTCCAAGTGAAGTTCACCCATACCAGCAATAATTGTCTGACCTGTCTCATGGTCTGTATGCGCACGGAAAGTCGGATCTTCTTCAGCAAGTTTTGCTAAGGATTCACCTAATTTTCCTTGAGATGCTTTCGTCTTAGGCTCGATTGCCAGTTCAATAACCGGTTCCGGGAATTCCATAGACTCAAGGATAACCGGATGCTTTTCGTCACAGATTGTATCACCTGTTGTCGTCAGTTTAAATCCGATTGCTGCAGCAATATCTCCTGCGTATACCTTGTCAAGCTCTTCTCTTTTATTTGCGTGCATCTGCAAGATACGTCCTACACGCTCTTTTTTATTCTTCGTTGCATTCAGGATATAAGAACCTGCATTTACAGTACCTGAGTACACTCTAAAGAATGCTAACTTCCCTACAAATGGGTCAGTCATAATTTTAAATGCCAAAGCAGAAAACGGTTCTTCATCGGAAGAATGTCTTACTACTGCATTTCCATCTTCATCCACACCATCAATTGGTGGAATGTCAAGTGGTGATGGCATATATTCCACAACTGCATCCAATAATTTCTGAACACCTTTGTTCTTATAAGCAGTACCACAGCATACAGGAATTGCTGTACATTCACAAGTTCCTTTACGAAGTGCTGCCTTCAATGCCTCTACAGAAGGTTCTTCCCCTTCCAGATATTCCATCATCAGTTCATCATCTAATTCACAGATTTTCTCAACTAACTCTGTATGATAAAGTTCTGCATCATCTTTCATATCATCCGGAATCTCTACGATTGTAATGTCATCGCCCTTATCATCATTATAGATGTAAGCCTGCATTTCCATCAAATCAATAATTCCTTTAAAATCATCTTCTGCACCAATTGGCAACTGAAGACAAATGGTATTTTTCCCTAATCTTGTTTTGATTTGGTCTACTGCACCATAGAAATTGGCACCTAAAATATCCATCTTATTAATGAATGCCATTCTTGGTACATTGTATGTGTCAGCTTGACGCCATACATTTTCTGACTGAGGCTCAACTCCACCTTTTGCACAGAATACACCTACCGCACCGTCAAGTACACGAAGTGAACGTTCCACTTCTACAGTAAAGTCAACGTGCCCCGGTGTATCGATAATGTTGATACGATGTTCCAAAGCACCTGCCTTTGCTTCTTTATTTTCGTGCAAAGTCCAGTGACAAGTCGTAGCGGCAGAAGTAATTGTGATACCTCTTTCTTGTTCCTGCTCCATCCAGTCCATGGTAGCAGTACCCTCATGAGTATCACCAATCTTATAGTTAACACCGGTATAGTATAAGATACGCTCTGTAAGCGTTGTCTTACCTGCATCAATATGAGCCATGATACCAATGTTTCTGGTTCTCTCTAACGGATATTCTCTTCCAGCCAAGATTTCTTCCTCCTAAATTTAGAAACGGTAGTGAGCAAATGCTTTATTTGCTTCTGCCATTTTATGCATGTCTTCTTTCTTCTTTACAGATGCGCCTGTGTTATTCGCCGCATCAAAAATCTCATTGCCTAGTCTTTCTTCCATTGTTTTTTCGCCTCTTTTACGAGAATACAATGTAATCCAGCGAAGTGCTAATGCTTGACGTCTCTCTGTTCTTACCTCGATTGGTACCTGGTAAGTTGCTCCACCGATACGTCTTGCCTTTACTTCTAATACAGGCATAATGTTATTCATTGCTTCTTCAAAAACTTCGATAGCTGGTTTGTCAGATTTTGCTGCAACCCTATCAAATGCCCCGTATACAATCTTCTGTGCTACACCTTTCTTACCATCTAACATAATGTTATTGATAAGCTTCGTAACTACTTTGTTGTTGTATATTGGGTCCGCTAATACGTCTCTTTTTTGAGTATGTCCTTTACGTGGCACGGTTCTTCCCTCCTTAATTCTTGCTGTTTCAATCTAAAAATAGATTCAAACGCATTAGATCATCGGTACTCACATGTGACTTTCTATTCCTACAAATGTGTTCGTGCGGGACATTTTATATTTTAAATATAAAACCCGCAACCTACAGGAATCATAGTTCTGTTTGTGATACGATTATTAGTTTCTAGCTGTCCAATAATTATTTAGCAGCTTTAGGTCTCTTAGCTCCGTATTTAGAACGGGACTGTCTTCTCTTTGCTACACCTGCAGTATCTAGTGTACCTCTGACGATATGGTATCTTGTACCTGGTAAATCCTTTACTCTACCACCACGGATCAATACAACACTATGTTCCTGAAGATTGTGACCTTCTCCTGGGATATAGCTTGTTACTTCGATTCCGTTAGAAAGACGAACTCTGGCAATTTTTCTAAGTGCTGAGTTAGGCTTCTTTGGCGTAGCAGTTTTTACTGCAGTACAAACACCTCTCTTTTGTGGTGCTGAAATGTTCGTTGAACGTTTTCTCAAAGAGTTGTAACCTTTTTGCAATGCGGGTGCCGTAGATTTCTTTTCAGATGTCTGGCGTCCTTTTCTTACTAACTGGTTAAATGTTGGCATTCTTTTCACCTCCTATGGTTTCTTGTTGGTTGCTGTTTACTGTTTTTCTATTAAATGCACAAAAATAACAGTACCTTTTTATGCACGCTCAATCATTTTATTACTTACCGACCCAAAAGTCAAGGTTTTTCTGCTCATTTCTATTTTTTAGCCATCTCTGTAACAATAGCTGTAATCAACTGCTTAAATTGCGCCGACACACGGTCTGCCGTTGCCTGTACTTCTTCGTGACTCAACACTTCCTTTGTGATTCCACAAGCCATATTCGTGATGCAGGAAATACCGCACACTTTCATACCCATGTGATTGGCTGCCATAGCTTCGCAAGCCGTACTCATACCTACTGCATCTCCACCTAATAAACGGCACATCCGAACTTCACTTGGTGTTTCATAATTGGGACCGCTCAATTGCACATAGACGCCTTCTTGAAGATGGATTCCTAATTTTTCTGCTGTTTTCCTCACCATTGTTTGTAGTTCTTCATTATATACCTTGCTCATATCCGGAAATCTCACACCCAGCTGCTCCATATTTGCACCGATTAATGGGCTCGGCACAAACTGGGTTATATGATCTTTAATCAGCATGAAATCTCCGGGCGTATATTCATCATTCACCCCTCCTGCTGCATTCGTCAAAATTAGTTTGGTAGCACCCATCATCCCCATAAGTCTGGTTGGCAGTACTACATCCGACATAGGATATCCTTCGTAATAATGTACCCGTCCCTGCATAATCACCACTGGAACATCACTAACATATCCAAATACAAACCGTCCCTTATGTCCTGCCACCGTAGATGTAGGAAATCCTTCTATTTCTGTATAAGCAAGGGTCGTTTTGATCTGTATCTCATCCGCATAATCTCCTAATCCAGATCCTAACACCAATGCAATTTCCGGTTGAAAATCTATCTTACCACGGATACTTTTGAAACATCTTTTCAGTTTTTCATATTCTGTATTCATCCGATACCTCCTTCAATCGATGAGTGTCCTCAAATCATCTTTTTCTTCTTCGGATGCGAAACTAATCTCCACTGCTGTTCGCATCATCTGTTGTATCGCTTCATCTCCAATGCCATAATTCCTTTTTACAAATGCAATTTCTTTATCCATAGTTGTATTACTAACCATCCGATTGTCTGTGTTAATCGTTACACATAATTCGTTTTCCAAGAACTCCAAGATGGGATATTCTTTCGGAGATGAAACTGCTTTGGTCTGCATGTTGCTGGTGGGACACAGCTCAATACCTATTTGTTTTTCCTTACACCATTGTTGAACTTGTGTATGTCCTTTTAATGCAATTCCATGGCCAATTCTTTTCGCTCCATAGCTAATTGCCTCTATTACATTGTCCACACTTCCGCATTCTCCTGCATGGATAGTAAATGGGAACTCCCATTCCTTCGCCTTTGCAAATAATTCTTTAAACTCTGTCATGGGAAATGCCGCTTCATTACCGGCTAAATCCACCGCCACTACTCCTTGTCCAAGAAATTCCCGAGCCACCTTCATCATCTCCAGATTTTGTGCATAGGCATGATGACGCATGGTACACACTATAACGTTATAACCAACTCCATACGCTTGTTTTCCTCGCTCTAGTCCTCTTAATACAGACTCTATCACTTTTTGGCAGGATAGCTTTTCATTCACAGAAAGAAGCGGTGCAAACCTTACTTCGATATAACATATCTGTTCTTTTGCAACTTCTTCCAGAAATCGAAAACTAGCTACTTCCAATCCTTTTTCTGTCTGTAGACATCGAATCGGCAGTTCAAACTTTTCCAGATAAGTTTCCAGATTTTCACATGGTTCTTGTACCTGTAGTTCTTCCAAGCTCACTTCTCTTCCTAATAATTCCCGCACGGTTTGAAGTGTGAGCGAACCATCTAAATGACAGTGTAAATCCAGTTTTGGCTGCATATTCTCGCCCCTTTCTTGCTTTTCTCATTGTTTTTAGTGTTCTTTTGTTCTATTTTTATTCACAAGTGCCACTGCCGAACTGGTTCCAATCCTTGCACAGCCTGCATTGATAAATGCTTCCATATCCTCTACACTCTTTACACCACCGGCCGCCTTCATCTTCACTTGCAATCCAATATTATCGTGAAAAAGCTGAATGTCTGCAAGGGTTGCACCTCCGGTTCCAAATCCGGTGGAAGTCTTAATGAAATCCGCTCCTGCCTGGGTAACGCATTGACACATAGCTACCTTTTCTTCTTCCGTAAGATAACAAGTCTCAATAATTACTTTGAGAATATGATTCCCCACCACTTCTTTTAATGCTTTGATTTCTTTTGTGACTGCATCGTAATCACCATTCTTCACATCGGTAATATTAATCACCATATCCACCTCCGATGCCCCATCTTTCAACGCCTGTCTAGCCTCTGCTACTTTAGCATCTGTCACACTATAACCAAGTGGAAAGCCTACTACCGTGCAGATATTTATTTTTTCACCATACTTGTCGTGAATTCTTTTGATGTAACAAGGTGGGATACATACCGAAGCAGTCTGATAATTGATCGCTTCCTCGCAAATCACCTGAATGTCCTCCCAGGTTGCAAATGCCTTCAATAAAGTATGGTCTACATGGCTTAATATTTCTTTATTTGTCATGATATTCGTTCTCCTCTTATACTGATTATTGGTATATTTCCACTTGATCTTTCGTGACCCTTGCATAAATCAGTGGTTTTTCTTCCGGTTTGGTATCTTCTATTATAATTGCTTCCTCATATTTTTGTTCTGCCTCTTTAAAAAGTGTTTTCCGGGAAGCGTACATCGTCGCAATGACTTGTCCTTCTTCAACCAAATCACCTACTTTTTTATGCAAGATTATTCCTGCTGCAAAATCAATTTCACTTTCTTTTGTTTCCCGACCAGCTCCTAGCATAGAGGATGCAATTCCACATTTTTCTGTATCCATAAACGTAATATATCCGGAATTCTTTGCAAGGACTGGATGACCGTAGGGAGCTTTGGCAAATCGCTCGGTATCTTGTATCACACTTGCATCGCCTCCCTGGGCTTCTACCATGGCAATTAATTTTCCCAGTGCACTTCCATCTTCAATCACTTTTTGCACCATCGCTTTGCAAATATCCAAGTCCCCTTTCCCTGCTAGAAGCAGCATATTACCCGCAAGGTTTTGGCACACTGTAGTCAGATCTTTGGGGCCTTTCCCTTTTAATGTATCTACAGCTTCAATCACTTCTAAGCTGTTTCCTATATTACGTCCCAAAGGAATATCCATATCGGTAATCAATGCAACCGTTTTCTTTCCGGCATTCTCACCAATGGCAACCATTTCCTTCGCCAATGCAATGGAGTCCTCCAACGTCTTCATAAATGCACCACTTCCGGTTTTTACATCCAGTAAAATGCAGTCGTTTCCCGCTGCCAGTTTCTTCCCCATAATGGATACTGCAATCAATGGAATACTGTCCACCGTAGCCGTCACATCCCGTAATGCATATAATTTTTTATCGGCCGGTGCCAAATTGCCTGATTGACCAATGATACTTAATCCGGTTTGATTGACCACCTCAAAGAACTTTTCTTGAGTAAGAGAGGTCTGCAATCCCGGAATAGACTCCAATTTATCCACCGTCCCACCGGTATGTCCCAGGCCTCTCCCAGACATCTTCGCCACTTTTACGCCACAAGCCGCCACAATGGGAGCGATAATCAATGTAGTTTTATCCCCAACTCCTCCGGTAGAATGTTTATCCACTTTAATACCTGCAATGCCGGATAAATCCACCATGTCTCCGGAATGCGCCACTGCATTTGTCATTGCCAGTGTTTCCTCTTCCGTCATCCCTTGGAAATACACCGCCATTAAAAACGCTGCCATCTGGTAATCCGGAACAATTCCTTTTACATAACCTTGAATCATCTCATGGATTTCATCTGCATTTAAAGATTCTCCATTTCTTTTTTTTGTGATAAAATCATACATTCTCAATTTCATTTCCTCCAAATCCCATTGGGAGCATTTCCTTTAGTGTCACTACTTTATAATCATCCAGTCCATTTCCTAGTATGATTTTAAATTCCTGTGGATTGCAAAATTCCATCATTACTTGGCGACATACTCCACACGGTGGGCAATATTCTCCCCCGCCTTCTTGTCCTTCCTTGTTTCCTACAATAGCTATCGCTTCAAACTCTTTTTCTCCTTCCGATATTGCTTTGAAAAATGCTGTCCGTTCACCACAATTCGTTGGTGAGTATGCTGCATTTTCAATGTTACATCCCAAATAAATCTTCCCACTTTTCCCTAACAGTGCTGCTCCAACCTGCCAATGCGAATACGGTGTATACGCAAATTGCTGCGCTTCATATGCTTTACGAACCAGTTCTCTTTCTTTTATTAATAGGGATGACGCAAAGCTAGTTCCATCGGTTTGATTGGGAATATCAAAAAGATCCAACACCGTTGCACCGATATCTGCAAATGTATTTCTTGTTCCTATAGAACTGCCTGCTTGTACTTCTTTTCCATAAGCCAACAAAGGAATGCACTCTCTGCTGTGATCGGTCCCTTTATATCCCGGATCGCATCCATGATCTGCTGTAATCATCAAAATATCGTTGTCTTTCATTCCTTCCATAAATATCTTTAACTGCTTGTCAAATGCAGTTGCCGCTTTGGCATATCCATCAATATCATTGCGATGTCCATACATCATGTCGAAATCCACCAGATTGACAAAACAGATTCCCCGAAAGTCTTTATCTAGCATTTCAATGGTCCGGCGCATTCCCTCTTCATTATTCTGAATTCGCATGGTATGTGCGATTCCTTGTCCTGCAAAGATATCATAAATCTTTCCAATTCCGTAAGTGTCGTACCCCGCCTCCTGCAAACAATCCAGCATTGTAGGTTTCGGTGGTAGCAAAGAAAAATCATGCCGATTAGAAGTTCTTTGATAATGTGGTGCCACTCCGGTAAATGGTCTGGCAATGACTCTGCCCACACCCCATTCTCCCGTCAACATCTCTCTTGCAAGTTCACAATATTGATATAGTTGCTCTATTGGAATCACTTCTTCATGGGCTGCAATCTGAAATACACTGTCCACAGAGGTATATACGATTAAGTCACCGGTTTTCACATGTTCTTCCCCATAATCCCTGATTACATCCGTTCCTGAATACGGTTTGTTACACAATATTCCTCGTCCGGTGGCCTTAGAAAAGGCATCTAACAATTCCTTCGGAAATCCCTCTGGAAATGTAGGCAACGGATTGTGTGAAACGATTCCTGCAATCTCCCAATGTCCAATGGTAGTATCTTTTCCCTTAGATGCCTCTTGAAGCCTTCCATAGGCTCCTATAGGCTTCCATTCTTTTTCTCCATAATCTATCCCATCGATATTAAATAATCCAATTTTGTTCATATTGGGGGTATGATATTCCTTTGATTTTGAAATAGTCCGCAAGGTGTTGCTTCCCAAATCACCAAATTTCTCTGCATCCGGTCCATTTCCAATTCCATAGCTATCAAGGACAATTAAAAATACTCTTCTATCTCTCATTTCATTTCTCCTTTGCTTATTTCTATTTCATTTTACTAACATTATTACATTTTCACAATACTTTTCCCATTTCTGCATCATATTGTACATAACTACAGCAAAAAAACCTCCCCAATCCCCATAATCACATTTCATAGGGTTGAGAAAGTTTCTCCTTGATTTTTTTAAAGTCCTAATACATCTGAAATCTCACACAATTGTTCCAGCGAAATATCAATAAATTCATCAAAATTCATTCCGGTAAACTCAATAGCTTCCATATAATCTCGATTCGCACCTGCTGCAAATCTACTTTCGTTAAAACGTTTTGTAACTGATTTATGCTTCACACTTGCAATTTTCTTATCCGGATAAATCTGTGCAATGGCCTTGCAAAACCCACTCATGGGGTCCGCGGCCAAAAGTGCATACTGTATCGTTGTCTTTGCCTTTACACCGCTCTTCGGATTGTGCGCACAAATAGCATCAAACAGTATAGGGTCTTCAATTCCTTCTTTTTTTAGGATTGCTACCGAAGTAGGCCCATGTACTTTCAAGTCATGCTTCCAATCACATTGTTCCTCATCTAAATCATGTAAAAGTCCTGCAATTCCCCAGTATTCTTCCTCTCCCGGAGCCAGCTTTTGAGCCAGTCCTTTCATAATTGCCTCTACGGCATAAGAATGTTGAATATAATTCTCGCCGGTCATATATTTCATCAATATATCATGTGCTTGTTCTCTGTTCACGCTATATCTCCTCCTTGAAATCATTTTCTGTATTTTCTATTGTAATACTTTCTGCGCTTGCTGTACATCCTCTTTTCCATTATAAATGACGTTTACAGGTAATTTCCTCACAACGCAATTCCAAAACCGTCGTTCGCTCCACAATTTTTTCATCCAGTAAAAATTCTGTCTTCCCTGTCAAATGTTCCATGATTCGCTGCAGTCCCTCTCTTTTCCCTTCTACAGACTCCCTTATGGAAACTGTCCCACTGCCAATCACACTTGCATAAGAAAAACTATAGTCACAAGCTTGCTTTCCTTCTATCAGCGTATGCCCACAGTCCATCTCGAATCCCACTTGCGAGTGTTTTCTCATCAGTTCCAGCTTCCTGCCCTCTGATGCGCAATGCAAATATAGACGCAAGCCTTGCTCATCCCAGTAGTACCCATAGTTCATAGGCACAATATAAGGTGCGGCATTTCCTATCATTGCAATCCGACACACCTTACATTCCTCTAAGATTTCCCGGATGATTTGAGGGTCCGTCACTTCTCTTTTCGATAGTCTCATCATCTAACTCTCCTTTCTACATTCGAATCTGCTCTTCATTTTTATGGGCATCTCGAAATGCTTTTGGGGTCATTTCATATCTTCCCTTAAACATCCGGTGAAAATAGCTGTTATTCTCATATCCAACGGAAAAGATAATGTCATTCACCGCTAAATCTGTCTCACAAAGCAATTCTACTGCCTTATTTAATCTTTTTCGCTGCAAAAGTTCTGTGAAATTATATCCGGTATTTTTCTTAATCATCTTGCTCAATTGATGAATAGGCTGATGTAGCATCTCACTTAATTTTGTAAGAGACGCCGTCTTATATTTTTGTTCAACATAGTCCAGTGTGGTCATGATAATCATATTTTCATACTTGTTTGGCACTAAGGTTTCTACATATTGCACTGACTCTATTAAATATTGGAATAATAGTCCCATGGTAGTCTGATTCAGCATTCGTGTATTTTCTTGGTGATAGACCAGAGAATAGATCATATTTTCAATTAAATTTTGTATTTGTAATACTTCGGATACCTTAAAATAGAGATATTCTCCCTTTCCCTGTCTTTGTCTCAACGTTGTTACTAAAAAATTCGCCAGCACATTATGGGCCCCCACCATAGAATATGCTACATCGAAAAACTCTGGAAGTATTATAAAATTAATGGCAATATCCGTTTCTTTGGCAGGCAAAATTTCATGTGAGGTAAACTGATTTAAAAACAATAGTTCTCCCTTACAAATTTCTACTTTTTTCTCGTCTATTACATTAGTAATAGAGCCTTCACAAACGTAAATGACTTCTACATAATTATGACGATGCAAAGGAAAATGCACAAACCTAGTATGGGTACGAACTGCAATCAATTCTCCTTCGGTCAGCATTTTTTTACTGTCCACGGTAAAATCCGAGTCATTGGTATACAGATTTTTTTGCACTTCCTTATTTCCATTTAGTATTTGGTTCTCTTCCGGTGTAATTTCTCGTAAGATATGAATTAATTTTTCATCCATGGCTGCCCTTTTCCATTTCTTTATATTGTACCATAGAATAGTTAGTTTCCAACAGCAAAAAATGGGTACACATAAATTTCCCATGTGTGCACCCACTTTTTTAGATATATCACTTTTTATCTATGAAACAACACTTCTTTTTCGTATTTCTCCACTTCCTTGTACCAGTCTTCTCTTTGTGGCACATGATGGATTTCACAAAAATAATTCCATACATCTCCAAATGGATATAGTTTTAATTCTTCCTGCATCACCATCAGTTCAGAAAGTTTTCCTTCCATTTGCAGTTCTGCCAAGTGTTTATTGGGGCTTAACAATGCAACCAGTAATGCTTTTTGCATGTTTCTCATGCCCACCGTCCATGCGGAAATACGATTAATACTTGCATCAAAGAAATCCAGTCCAAGAAATACCCTGTCCAAGGCATCATTTCTTACAATTTCTTTGGCTATTTCTTTTGTCTCATCATCAAACAATACTACGTGATCACTATCCCAGCGTACCGGTCTGGTAACATGAAGGGCTATTTTTTCATTAAATAATAGCATAGATGGAATTTTATCCGATACCACCTCCGTTGGGTGATAATGTCCATTATCCATCAAACTTAAAATACCATGAGTAGCTGCATAATTAATGCAAAATTCGGAAGAACCTACCGTATAAGATTCCAACCCGATTCCAAATACTTTTGATTCCAGGCATACCACTACCTTTTCTTTATCATAATCAATAGACAAAATCTGATCCAAGGAATCTTTAAATCTTGCTCTGGGTGACAGTCGGTCAGCCGGAACATCTTTGTATCCGTCCGGAATCCAGATATTCATTAAGCAAGGCTGTCCCAGTTCTTCTGCAAAGTACTGGGAAATGCGAATACAAGCCCTTCCGTGATCGATCCAAAATTTACGTACTTCCGGATCCGGGCTGGATAATGTTAAGTCATCCTTGACCATTTCATGCGAGAAATAGGTGGGATTAAAATCCAGTCCCAATCCGCGTTTTTTTGCAAACTCGACCCATTTTTTAAAATGCTTTGGTTCCAGTTTATCGCGGTCTACACTTTCTCCTTGTTCAAATATGGCATAATTAGCATGAAGATTCAACTTATGTTTTCCAGGAATATAACTGAGTGCTTGATCTATGTCTGCCATTAATTCTTCCGGTGTTCTTGCTTTTCCCGGGTGATTTCCAGTAGCTTGAATACCTCCGGTAAGTGGTCCCTCATGGTCAAATCCATTCACATCATCTCCTTGCCAGCAGTGCATAGAAATGGCTATCTTTTCTAACTTTGTAAGAGCTGCCTCTGTGTCTACCCCTACTTTTTCATAAATTTCTTTTGCTGATTCGTATCTTTCTTTGGTTGTCATATCTTCCTCCTTGGTTGAATTTTATAGTAATCTTAATTTGGTTTGTAAACTTGAATGTCAAAAGACCGATGAATTGCACCTCTTGCCTCTTCTTTACTTGGAAACTCCTTATATTTTAACATTTGTGCAACCAGATTTCCGATGGCTGTTGCTTCCGTAGGACCTGCATGCACTTCTTTTTGGGTAGCCTGAGCCGTTAACTGGTTGAGATACCCGGCATTGGCGCCTCCTCCCACAATATGAATTCTACTGTAAGTTCTTCCCATGGAACGCTCAATTCCTTGAATCGCTCTATGATACTCCTCTGCCAAACTTGCATATACCACAGTTGCCAGCTCACCCAAAGTATTCGGAACCGCCTGCTGTGTATTTTTACAATATTCTTTTACCTCTTCCACCATATTATCCGGAGCCAAAAAGCAATCTGCATTCACATCTACCCGAGAAGGAAAGTCTTTTGCTTTCTCTGCTTCTTCACATATCTGTGCAAAATGGTATCG
This sequence comes from Lachnospiraceae bacterium, assembly GCA_036666555.1. GTDB lineage: Bacteria > Bacillota > Clostridia > Lachnospirales > Lachnospiraceae > UMGS1251. The sequence goes on from JAVWVS010000030.1 coordinate 16,916, forward strand.
GTCATCTAAATTATGGCGAATGGATTGAATCATCCAAAGCCCCATAATGTTTTTGATATAACGAAATTGGTAATCATATCCCCCTTCGTTGGTAAAGTTGTTGTTTCTGCCAATCTCCGTACAGTCTGCTTTTTCTCTTTCGATTCCCATAAGAGACCATGTTCCTGAACTAATGTATACAAAATCATCATCGTTAGCTGGCACTGCCAACACTGCCGAGCCTGTATCATGTGTGCATGGCAGCACCACCTCCATATTGACCCCCAGTTCTTCTCTGATTTCCGGTTTCAATTCTCCCAAACTGGTACCCGGAGTTATCATTGGTTGAAATATTTCCGTATGAAATCCCAATTGTTTGATTAAATCGTAATTCCAGTCTTTTGTAATGGGATCCACTAATTGGCTTGTGGTTGCCTCTGTATATTCATTCCGCTTCACACCGGTTAATAAAAAGTGAAAATAATCCGGTACAAAAAGCAATGTTTTCGCCTGTTCCATCTGTTCCGGGTGTTGTTTTTTCACTGCCATCAATTGATAAATGGTATTAAATGCTTGTTTTTGAATTCCGGTTCTCTCATATAGCTGTTCTTCCGGAATCAAGGAAAATACTTCCTTTTCCATTCCTTCCGTACGTTTGTCACGATAACCTACCATATTCCCTAACACTTGGTCTTTTTCATCCAACAATACAAAATCAACACCCCAGGTATCGATTCCCATACTAACCGGTATCTTCCCTATTTCTTTACATTTTTTAATTCCGATTTTAATATCTTCAAATAATTGGTGATGATCCCAGCAGAGCATCCCATCCTTTTTCTTCATTCCATTTTCAAACCGGTAGACTTCTTCCAAGATAATCTTCCCATTTTCTACACTTCCTAATATATGGCGGCCACTGGACGCGCCAATATCTACTGCAAGATAATACGCACTCATATGTTAAATCCTCCTATGCTATCAATTTAACATATTTGTATGGTCCTGATAATAACTTGATTTGTATAAAAAAGTGTCCTTATTTGCAAAATGAGAACCCTTGAATCACGATAGCTTCAAGGGTTCTCATTTTTAAGTTATTTTTTATTGATAGTCAAATACATCAATCCATTTCATCAGAAATTCTTTTTCCAGTTCATTATCTTTGGTCAACTGTGATGCTGCCACAATGGGAAGCCACTGTTGCACATATTGCTTTGCTGTATCACTTTTCTTACAAAACACTTCCATATAGTGATCTGCCATTTTTTGATTTTTTAGGGCAAACAGTAGATAGGTCATTGCTGCATCTGCGCTTGCATTTCCTTGTGTAGCATGTGCCCAGTCGATAATCGCTAACTTTCCATCCGTGCCCACGATGACATTGCTGGGATTGAAATCACCATGACACACTTTACTATGCTTTGGCATGGCGTCTAGCCGGGTAAGAAGTTCATATCTTGCCGTTGCATCCAGCTCTTTTAAGCTATTGATTTCACGGGTCAATTTGTCTTTTAGCTTGGTAAGCAAAGGTGCTTGCTTTTCATGCATTTCTAACTGGAGCGTTACAAACTGATTCATATAGTCATCCATATGTTTGGAATCCTTGTCCATCACTTCTGCAAGGGTATTTCCTTCTATACAAGTCATCACCAACGCCCATTTTCCTTCTACCTGAGTCACTTCTTTCACCTTCGGAACAGGTAATCCGGTTTCTTCGATTCTAGCTTGATTTAATGCTTCATTGAACACATTTGCCTTGGGATGCTCCGGTTCAAATACTTTTACGATCCCTTCGTTGCATTGATACACTTTTTTATAGGAACGTGTGACAATCACGTTCTTTTCTTCTAACTTCATAGTGATTTCCTCCTTATACATCTGTATGATTATTTACCGTAGTAGCATTTCAGATAAAGTTCTTTCATCTCTCTCATCAATGGGTATCTAGGATTGGCTCCTGTACACTGGTCATTAAACGCTTGTTCTACCATGTCATCCAGTGTGTCTAAGAAATATTTTTCATCAATTCCGTATTCTTTGATGGTCTTTTTAATGCCGATGGTCGCTTTTAATTCTTCTAATTTCTTTACAAAATCGTCAAATACTTCTTGATCATTTTTTCCCATACATCCTGCAAATCGTCCTAATTCTGCATATCTTGCTAATGCATGTGGATATTCATACTGGGAGAAAGTTCCCATCTTTGTTGGTACTTCCACTGCATTATATTTCATCACTTCAGTCAAAATCACCGCATTTGCCACACCATGTGGTAGGTGATGGAAAGCACCTAATTTATGTGCCATAGAGTGGTTTAATCCTAGAAAAGCATTGGCAAATGCCATTCCTGCCATACAGGAAGCGTTGGCCATTTTTTCTCTGGCAATGGGGTCCTTTGCTCCATTTTCGTATGCAGATGGCAAATAATCAAATACGCTTTTTACCGCTTTTAATGCAAGCCCATCCGTATAATCAGTCGCCATAATGGATACATATGCTTCAATCGCGTGGGTCATAACATCAATACCGGAAGCACTGGTCAATCCCTTTGGTTGGCTCATCATGTTGTCTACATCCACAATTGCCATATTCGGAAGGAGTTCATAATCTGCCAATGGCCATTTCACACCGGTTTCCGCATCTGTAATAATGGCAAATGGGGTTACTTCCGATCCTGTTCCAGAAGAGGTAGGAATCGCTACAAAATAAGCTTTTTCTCCCATTTTAGGGAACGTATAGACCCTTTTACGAATATCCATAAAATCGGTTGCCATGTCTTCAAAATTAGCTTCCGGATGTTCATACATCACCCACATAATCTTTGCCGCATCCATAGCTGAACCACCACCTAAAGCAATGATGGTATCCGGTTCAAATGACCTCATCTGTTCCGCCCCCTGAGTCGCACACTGTAAGGTCGGATCCGGTGCCACTTCGTAGAAACAAGTATGCTGAATTCCCATTTCATCTAATTTATCTTCAATGGCTTTCACATAACCATTTTTGTATAAGAATGTATCGGTTACGATAAACGCTTTTTTCTTTTTCATGATGGTGCCCAATTCATCTAGCGCAACCGGCATACAGCCTTTTTTAAAGTATACCTTTTCTGGTGTTCGAAACCACAGCATATTTTCTCTCCTCTCGGCAACGGTCTTAATATTTAACAAATGTTTCACACCTACATTTTCAGAAACCGAATTGCCGCCCCAAGAACCACATCCCAAAGTTAAAGATGGTGTCATTTTGAAGTTATAAAGATCTCCGATACCACCTTGTGAAGATGGAGTGTTAATGAGAATTCTACATGTTTTCATGGCATGAGCATGCTGTTCGATTTTGTCCGCCTGTGCCGGATGTACATAAAGAGATGCGGTATGTCCGTATCCACCGTCTGCAACTAATTGTGTTGCTTTTGCAAGTGCTTCGTCAAATGTTTTTGCTTTGTACATTCCCAATACCGGAGATAGTTTTTCATGAGCAAATTCTTCGGAAATGTCTACGGATTCCACTTCTCCAATTAAAATTTTAGTTGATTTTGGAACCTTTACTCCGGCTAATTGTGCAATTTCATATGCTGATTTTCCCGGGATTTTGTTATTCAGTGCCCCATTAATAATAATGGTCTTACGTACTTTATCCAGTTCCTCACCTTTTTTCAAGAAGTAACATCCCCGATAGGCAAATTCTTTTTTCACTTCTTCGTATACACTTTCCAAAACAGTGACCGATTGTTCCGAAGCGCATATCATACCATTATCAAATGTTTTGGAATGGATAATGGAGTTCACTGCCATCTTAATATCTGCCGTATCATCAATGACTACCGGTGTGTTTCCAGGTCCTACACCCAATGCCGGTTTTCCCGAAGAATACGCAGCTTTCACCATGCCCGGGCCACCGGTTGCCAAAATAATGTCTGCTTCTTTCATTACTTGGTTCGTTAATTCCAAAGAAGGAACATCTATCCAGCCGATGATTCCCTCTGGTGCTCCTGCTTTCACTGCTGCATCCAGAACTACTTTCGCCGCTGCAATCGTACATGCCTTTGCGCTTGGATGAGGACTAATGATAATTGCATTTCTTGTCTTTAAACAAATGAGTGTCTTAAAGATAGCTGTAGATGTTGGGTTAGTTGTTGGAATCACTGCTGCCACCAGCCCAATGGGTTCTGCAATTTTTTTAATTCCAAATGCGGAATCCTCTTCTATAACCCCACATGTCTTTGTATCTTTATATGCATTATAAATATATTCTGCTGCATAATGATTTTTAATGACTTTATCTTCTACGATTCCTCTCCCGGTTTCTTCTACTGCCATTTTTGCAAGGGGAATTCGTTGCTTATTTGCTGCCAATGCTGCTTCATAAAAAATCTTATCTACCTGTTCCTGAGAAAATGCAGCAAATTCCTTCTGAGCCGCTCTCATTGCCTTCATCTTTGCGGTAAGTGCTTCGCCACTATCCACGATTTCCGGTGCTAGTTCTTGTTTCTTTGCCATAGTAATTTTCCTCCTGAAGTTTTTTCTTATCTTCCTACAAAACTCAGTATATTACTTCGTTAAATATTTGTCAATACGTAATTGATATTTTTTTCACAATCTAGCTTTTCTATTCTTCTTAGTGTATACTAAAATAATCAACCAAAGGAGGATCTGCCATAATGATACTTTGTGCAAATCACATGATAACCGGAGATGGAACCACACTCCTACAAAACTATGGGATTCGAATTAATGAGATGGGTCTTATTGAAAACCTTGATTCTGCCTTAGAATTAAAAAAACAATATCCAAAAGATATTGTGAAAGATTATGGGAATGCCACTATTCTACCTGGTCTTTTTGATATGCATGTTCACCTAGGCTATTGGCTTAGTCAGCCTGACAGCTTTCTTTACAATGACCAGTTAATTACACTTCTGGCATTAAAAAATGCTCAAGATGCATTTTCCAAGGGCATCACTACTGTTCGTGACTTATCCTCCCCTGCCAATCTGTGCAAGAATTTAAAGATTGCAGAACGAAAGGGGTACGCAACCATTCCTCGTATTATTCACTCTGACCGTGGAATTTGCATGAGTGGCGGTCATGGTTGGGATGATGATATCGAACAAGCTGACGGACCTTGGGAGATTCGTTCTGCCATTCGGCGCCAAATTCGAGATGGTGCAGAATGGATTAAAATTCTTACCAGTCATCGTTCTAACATTCCGGAGTTCACCCAAGAGGAATTAAATGCCGCCGTCCATGAATGCCACCGACGCAATATTAAATGTGCGGTTCATGCCGGTTGTCAGCCATCCATCCAAATGTGTATTAATGCCGGATTCGATACAATCGAGCATGGCACCTTGTTAACCCAAGAACAAGCACTTCAAATGAAAGACAACGGACAGGCTTGGGTTCCCACTATCTTTGCCTATACTTATTTGTATGAAGTATGTGTCAAGAATATGGATGCCCATAAAGAAACTGCCTTTAATGACCCCGTGATGGCAAAGGAAATGAGAGATTTTCAATTCTTTGAACCAGCCTATCTTGCCTACCGTGATCACTTCAAAGACCTTTATGATACCGGTGTGACCATTTGTGCTGGAACGGACATGGTGCTTTACCAAGCTCCGGTACTACCTCTTTCTACGGAACTAGGGTTAATGGTACAATACGGAATCACACCATTACAGGCCATCCAAACTGCCACTTCGAATTCAGCAAAAGTACTGGGCATCGAAGATGAAGTTGGTGTTCTAAAAAAAGGATACCTTGCAGATGTTTTAGTAGTAAACGGAGATGTCAGCCAAGATATTGCATGTATTTCGGATGTAGAAAATGTTTACCAAAATGGGAAAATCGTATTTTAAACTGCTCTTCTAAAAAGGGGCTGTCGCAGCTAGTGCGACAGCCCCTTTTTTAAATTTTTTCTTCCCGTAAGGCCTTTACCAATGCAACACATGCAAACAACATAATGAAAATAAATGGAAATGCTGCTGCAATAGAAATAATTTGTAATGGTTTTAATCCTCCTGCAATTAATAAGCCAACAGCCAATACGGACTGTACTACACCCCAAACCACCTTTTTTGAATTTGGTGGATTTAAATCACCATCCGATGATAGCATAGACAGAACGAATGTTCCGGAATTTGCGGACGTAATAAAGAAGGTGCACAGCAATACCAATGCAATAATACTCAGCATAGTTCCCAACGGATATTTGTCCAAAATAATAAATAATCCCGTTTCTGGTTTTAAGGCTATTTTTGCTAATGCCTTTGTTGATAATGCTCCTGTTTCCCCCAGATGAATTCCTAAGGTTCCAAAAATGGAAAACCAGGCGAGAGATCCCAGTGCAGGAGCAACAACGACACCTGCTACAAATTCCCTAATAGTTCTTCCTTTTGAAATCCTAGCAATGAAGGTACCTACGAATGGTGCCCACGCAATCCACCATGCCCAATAGAAAATACGCCAGTTTTGAATCCATGCATTATCACCATAACTATTAATTCTCATACTATCTGGTATGAAGTTTCCAATATACTGCCCTAGTGCATTTGTAAAATTATTAACCATCTCTACTTTGGGTCCTACAATAACAACTGCTATCATCAGCGCAAATGCAATATATAAGTTCGCATCCGACACTACCTTGATTCCTTTTTCAATTCCTGCAACGGCTGACCAAATATAGATCACTGTAATCACTACAATAATAATAATCTGGATAATGAGTGTAGTAGGAATTCCAAACAAATAATTCAGTCCACTGTTAATTTGCAATACGCCCAGACCCAGAGAGGTTGTTACACCTGCAACCGTTGCAAAAATTGCAAGAATATCAATTCCTTTTCCAATTGGTCCGTTGACTCTTTTTTCTCCAATAAGTGGAATGAAAATACTGCTAATCAAAGCAGGTTTATGTTTTCGAAATTGAAAATACGCAAGTGCCAACCCGATAATGCAATAGTTTGCCCAAGGATGAACTCCCCAGTGCATAAAAGATGAGCGCATAGCAAATTCTGCCGCTTCTGCTGTTCCACCTTTCATCGCCATTGGAGCAACATAATGTGAAATAGGTTCTGAAATTCCCCAAAACACCAATCCAACCCCCATTCCGGCTCCAAAAAGCATTGCGAACCATGAGGTCGTCTTATATTCCGGCTTTGAATCATTTTCCCCTAGCTTTATTTTTCCATATTTGCTACAAGCGAGAACAATCACAAATACGACAAATACCAGCATTGCAATTAAATACAGCCACCCAAAATCCTTCGTTAAAAATTGATATAAGCCATTGGATACCTTTATGAAATTTTCATTAAATAGAACTGCCCAAATTGCAATTGCCATTGTTAATATCAGAGAAATGCGATACACAAGATTTTTTTCTTTTTTCATATACGATCCTTTCTATTCTGTACCTCTCTGATTGATTTATAGTTTCACTTTGAATACGGTCTGGTCTTCAATTTCTACTGTCAATGCATCCAGTGCTGTACCAACTCTACTATATCTCAACTCATATTGTTCCTCTTTTGTAGTTCCCGGATCTCCTAATGGATAGGGAATGGATATAGTTGGGACAATTCTATTTGCACCTACTGTTGTCGCTACTGGAATCAAATTACACATCTGTACAATTGGAAATCCTGCTCTCTCAATTTCTTTTACCATCGTTGCGCCGCAACGAGTGCAAGTACCTCATGTAGATACAAGAATTACGCCATCTACCTGATCCTCTTTTAGATAAGGAACCATTTCACTTGCCATTCTTTCTGCTTCCGCTTGTGTCGTACCTGTTCCAACGGTAGAATAGAAATAATCATGAAGTTTTGCAAATTTTCCTTGACTTTCATATTCTCTCAGCGCATCAATAGGGGTAATGACATCTGGATCTGCATCTGCCGCACTTGGATCAAAACCGGCATGAATGGTTTTATATACCCCTGCTTTTAAATCATCTGTATGTGAAATATCATATCGACCCCATCGCGTTGCAGATGCCGACTGTATTTTATCCGGATTATCCACCGGCACAATTCCGCCTGTGGTTATCAATGCAATTTTAGCTGATTGTAAATTTGAAATTGGTGCTGCAATCGGAACACGATCCATCCTTGGAATTGGAAGTTCCGTAGTATATTCCTTTCCTTCTATCTTCTTCAAAAACATATCCACAACTCTATCTGCTGCCGGTTTGATTCCTTCCGGCCAAACTTGATGTCGAATTCCTCTTGGGAAATAACCTTCTTGAGCCGCTCCTTTCATTACACTTCCTTGCAATATTTTATTTGCCAAATTTGCAAGTGCTTTTAGGTCTTTGCGCATTTTTGCCGCACTATTTCCACCTTCTAATATATATATATCTTTTTTAAACATCTCCACCCCTGGATTCTCCACATGCATGGAGGTAACTACCGGTACTTTAAACTCTTTTTTTACTGCTTTACATATTTGTCCACAGGCAACTCCATACCTTCCGGCTTGAAATGCCGGTCCTGCAACAAATAAATCCATTTCAATCCCTTGCAATCCTTTTAATATGGTTTCTATTGCCTGGTCTGTGTTGGATCCCATAAAATTATCTCCACAGATAATCGTATGCGTTACTTCTCCGTCCAATAGTTCATTCATCTGCGTTGCAGGACCTACAAGCCTATTTTGAATCTCCGGTGCGTAATCCGCCTTGTCCTCGCCACCTATCTGTCCAAAAAACTGATTCACATACATTACTATTTTTTTCATATTATCCTCCTAAAATTCACACATAGTTTTTGGTGACCATCCACTCACTTGATCTCCACAGAACATCGCATTATTTTCCATAATAATAGAACCATCTGGTCTTACCGATGCCCCCAGCAGCTCATCATCTGCCCAGCCTCCCGAAAGTCCATCTCTGCCCAAAGCTTCTAATTCCCCATATACTGTTTCCATTGCCGGAAGCTCGATTAGTTCTGATACATTTCCGCAAGACACTACTGCCGTCAATTTTTCATCCAATGAAACCAGTGGCTGTGACTGTCCATCGCGACCGGTACATTCATTGGTAATTCCTACCGTCTTGACTCCTGCGTCTTCTAACGCAACAATGCATGCCACAAAATCTGCATCTGGATTTCCATATCCTTCTTCCGCAACAATTGCTCCGTCGGCTCCTATTGATTTTGCAATTTGAGCCACATAAATAGCCGCTCTTTCTTTCTGCTCTAATGCTACATTTAGATTCGACATGATAACGCCTAAAAAGTTTAAGGTCTTCCCATGTTCTGCATAAAGTCTTTTGATCGTCGGACTATTCTGAAAATCATACGTTGCCCATTTAGACGAACAAGGCATAAAGCTTCCCGATACAATTGCACCATCTAATACTTCATTCGGATTCATAAATGTAGGTAGCATATGATTCATATCCCATCCATATAGTAACGTATTGTAACCCGCTTCTTCCATTTGTGATTGTGGCTGCATTACATATACTACAGAGGGCAGTTGTTCAACCTCAGTTTTACGCTTCGTAACCGGCTCCAATTCATACTCTTCCAATTCTTCTGGTTCCAGTTCTTTTACACAATTTCCAATATATTCCGCTAATTTATGTACTGCTTCTCTCAGTGCTTTATTTTTCTTTTGCTGTTCTCTTTTTTCAAATTCTTCATCGGTATCCGCAATTAACACAATATTCTGAAGTTGGGAATAGTGGGTATACTTTGCGCCTTCTCCACCCATGTCTACTAGACCGTCCTGAAATCCGCCCCAATGCTTTCCAACAACCATAATACTACAGTTCTTAAGTGCATGGGTCCTGCCCTCACCCGCTTGTGCCAGTTCTCCTGTATATCCCGGAAACAATGCTCTATTATCCACTTTTACACGGGCTTCTACCGCCTCTTTTACCGGACAAAGACGAACCATTTCTCCTGGTTTTACAATAACCAAATCCGCCTCCGTAATGTGCTTATCTTCCTTTACAAAATCCACTGCCTCCTGCTTGTTAATTGTAAGAATACCTTCATGAAATTCTAGTCTTTCACCAAAGATAATATCCTTTACATAAAAATTCCCTATCTCTAATTTCATACTTGCTCCTTTCTCATTACCTTTTGTCATCATTGTTTTTATCTATATTGTTATAGATAAATGGTATGTATGATAATAGTTTAACACATTTTTTTCATTTGTCAATCACCGTTTATTAATTATTCGGTGATTATACTTTGTTTTATTCTCTTACTTCGTTCTTTTATGTGCATTTTGCACATGA
>JAVWVS010000031.1:0-23169 GCA_036666555.1 Lachnospiraceae bacterium
AATAAAAAGTGCGACTAATAAATAAAAGAATCGGTTCTAATCGTTCCGGTCAATGGAAAGTCAAAGATTAACTGAATAACATAAAAGAATAGAAGCTCAGATACTAATGTGGAATTAGTATTCTGAGCTTTTTTGATTTATTGAGGCTAATATGACCGTATAGTAAAAACAATTTAATTGAAATCATTCTGTAAGGGCATAATGCTTTTATAGCAAATCGACATCAAGGCGATTTGCCCATACAATAAAATCAATAGCAAACAAGGTGGTGATGTAACGATGGACACAAATATGGTTAATTATAAGATGATTGGACAACGAATTAAAGAGGTACTTGTGGATACAGTCAAGGGACTTTCTCCCGATCTGTTTGTTATGATTGGCTTGTATTCCGGACTTCGACGAGAAGAAATTCTTGCTTTGCAATGGGACAGCGTGTTCTTGGATGCAGTTACCCCATATATTTCCGTGCAGAGAGCGTGGCGTTCAGAACATAATAGACCGGTGGTTTCTACAGTACTAAAAACTGCGGCAGCAAAGGTGAGGCGCTTTCTTATTCGCAGTTCCAGAGTGTCTGGAAGTATGTGACTGTCCGTTCCACGAAAGAGAGAACCTATTATAAATATGTGAATGGGCAGAGCATTAAATATAAGGTGCAGCCAACATTGGGCATGACACAGAAGAACAATCCGAAGATTCAATACACAATGGATTTTGATGTAACGCCACATCAATTACGGCACACTTACATCACTAACTTGCTGTATGCAGGGGTTGACCCCAAGACGGTTCAGTACTTGGCAGGACACGAAAACAGCAAAACAACTATGGACATCTATGCAAAGGTGAAGTACAATAAACCAGAAGAGCTGTTTGAAGTTGTGAACAATGCTTTTTCACAAGGATTTATTCAATTAAATAGCACCAATTTTCTTGGTTAAGGGGTAGGACAACCGAGAACAAGGAGTGCCAAAAACCCTGTAATATCAAGGAAAAACAGCGCAGAGATAATTCGAATACGGACTCAAAGCAGCTCGTAGAGCACCACAATTTTCGAAGATAACGTCCGAAGTTCACAAACGATAATGACTGCGAAGAATCACCAAGGGTCATTGACGGGCATGCTATAATAATAAGGGAAGGAATGGACAATGAACGGAAGGAGGACCATATGGAAAAGATTAAATTGGGAATTGGATTTGCAACGGGACGTAAAAACTTTCGAAAAGTGCTGAATTCTTATGTTTATAGTTGGAATGAATCGGGTATACGAGAAAAACTTCAAGAAAAGGTCAGTTTGAATCTTTTTGTAGCATACGATTTAGATTATTCACATTTGCAGTCTACGGATTTCACCAATTTGAGCCAGGATATCAATGATGTATTTGATGAAATTGTGTTCTGGGGAGAAAAAAACGCGAAGAGAAATGTAGCCCAGATGATTGCAGATGAAGCCATGACAGAAAAGGATGCGAAATTACTGTTTGGATCTGGGTATGCGGGGAAGCGTAACGCCATTATGTATGCGGCATTAGAAAAAAACATGGATTATATTTTGTATTTGGATGATGATGAATATCCCGTGGCGGTAACGAAGAACAAAGGCGACTGCCTGTGGGGCGGTCAGTACGTATTACCTATGCATTTGCAAAATATTCAGGACGTAGATATTACCAATGGGTATCACTGTGGATACATTTCGCCGATTCCCCAAGTGAAATTTGATGAAACATTAACGGAAAATGATTTTAAACTGTTTATCAAAGCAATCAGCAATGATATTGTCAATTGGGACACCGTGAAGAAAAACATGGGAAATGGCGGAGTTACCTACGCAGATATCAAAGTGTTAGTGGATAAAGAAGCTACATTGGTAAAAGAAAGTAATGGGTGTAAATTTATTTCAGGCGCTAATTTATGCATTAATTTAAAACACCCGGAACGGACTTTTCCATTTTTTAATCCTCCGGGAGCCCGAGGGGAAGATACCTTTTTAAGCACCTTGCTTTCAGACCGAACAGTACTTCGTATTCCGTGTTATGCTTTTCATGATGGATTTTCTGCTTATAAACATCTCCTGGATGGGGTGCTGCCACTGCATTTAGAGCCGATATCGGTTCGAGACCCTGTGGCAGTGACACGATTTTTAAATGCGTGTATCGGCTGGGTGCGATATAAACCGTTGCTGCTTTATATTACCAAACCGGAAGAGTATGAAAAAAGCATTCAGGAAATGAAAGAAATTTTGGAAGAAGTGATGCCAAAAATCAGCGCATATTTTGGAAGAGAAGAATTTTTGAAAATCGGTCCGGAACTTGAGAAGTACTGTAGAAATGTGAAGAAACACCATATTCAGTTTTTGGAAACGCAAAAAGCATGGGAGAAGATAGTAGAAGCTACAAAGATGAGATAAGGCAAAAAGTGATTAAAAAGCCACTGCAAATAAGGGCGTTGATAGGGACTATATATTTTTAGAATTGCGGTATGCTTTGCTATACCGCTTTTTTCTGTGCCTAGCATGGGCGCCGTCCAATATAGCGTGAATTGCACAGATTGGAATAAAACACGCAAAAAGTTAAATAAATTCCGAAATCGGAATTTATAATTGATATATTGAATGCGTTGTGCTACAATGGGAATACTAAAAGTGGAGGTGAGTGCTATGGTTGAAAGAAAAGAATATATGCAACAGCTGATTGCATGGAAGGATGAACAGGTTATTAAAGTTGTCACCGGTATTCGGCGTTGCGGAAAGTCCACCTTGCTAAAACAGTATCAAACTTATCTTAAAGAAAACGGTGTTGCGGAAGAACAGATTGTTGCCGTTAATTTTGAAGAACTCGAATACGAGGATTTACTCGACTATAAAAAGCTGTATGCTTATATTAAAGAGCGACTCTGCACGGACAAAATCACCTATATTTTTCTTGACGAGATACAAAAGGTGCCCTTTTTTGAGAAGGTTGTTGACAGCCTCTATGTAAAAGGCAATACGGATGTCTATATCACAGGCTCCAATGCCTATATGCTTTCGGGAGATTTGGCAACACTTCTCACGGGAAGATATATTGAAGTTTCGATGCTTCCGCTTTCTTATAAAGAATACTGCGAAATAACGGATAGTACCTCTGATACCGCTTTAGCGGAATATATGCAAAATGGTGGAATGCCGTATATTGCACTTCTGGACAGAACGCAAGAAAAAACCGATGCCTATTTAGAAGGAATTTACAACACCGTAATTGTAAGAGATATTGAGGATCGCCAAAGTCGAAGGGAAAGCAATCCTAACAAACGCAAAATTACAGACATAGCCTTACTCAAAACGATTGCACGGCATTTGGCAAGTGTGGTAGGCAGTCCGGTTTCTGTTCGCAATGTTACGGATTATCTTACCTCAAACGGACGAAAGGTATCGCCCAATACAGTTGACGATTATATGGAAGCTCTTGCAGAATCCTTTATTTTCTATCCTGTGGAGCGATTTGATATTGTTGGAAAACAGCTTTTGAAAGCAAATAAAAAATGGTATATAGTTGATTTGGGATTGCGCAATCATATTCTGCCACGAAGGAATTACAACTTGGGATTTTCTATCGAAAATGTAGTGTATTTTGAACTTCTGCGCCGAGGCTACAAGGTGAATGTCGGAAAACATGGAACAGCTGAAGTGGATTTCGTTGCGCAAAAGCAAGGAGCTCTTGTTTATTATCAGGTTACTGCCGATATGACAGCAGAGGAAACTTTTGCACGAGAAATGAAGCCTCTGCAGAGTATCCGTGACAATTATGAAAAGATAGTCCTAACGCTTGACCGCTTTTCACTTGGAAATTACGAGGGAATACAGGTGCAAAGTGTTGTGGACTGGTTAAACGGAGGATGTGGAGTCGTATAATCAATGGCACCGTGAAGAAGGATACCCTCTTATTTGCAATTACTTCTGGAAAGTTTGGCAATCTTACGATATAATCGAACTTAGGTATGGAATGACAGAGATGCTGGTGTTTGTGAAAATAAATTTAGGAGTTGTGAAATGAGTATATTAAATGTACAGAATCTGACCCATGGTTTTGGGGATAGAGCAATATTTGAAAATGTTTCCTTTCGGTTATTGAAGGGGGAACATATTGGATTAGTGGGGGCTAACGGAGAAGGTAAGTCCACATTTATGAATATCATTACCGGAAAACTTTTACCGGATGAGGGAAAAATCGAATGGGCGAAGCGCGTTCGAGTCGGGTATTTGGATCAGCATACCTCGCTGGAAAAAGGGATGACCGTTAGAGATGTGCTGAAAACAGCATTTGCTTACTTGTATGATATGGAAACCCAGATGAATGGAATCTGTGATCATATGGGAGAAGCCACGCCGGAAGAACTAGATGTCATGATGGAAGAATTAGGTACGATTCAGGAACTTTTGACTGCTCATGATTTTTACGTGATTGATTCCAAGGTAGAAGAAATCGGACGTGCACTCGGTCTGGAAGAAATTGGTCTGGACAAAGATGTAACGGAGTTAAGCGGTGGACAGCGAACTAAGATTTTACTGGGGAAACTGCTGTTGGAAAAACCGGACATCCTATTACTAGATGAGCCTACGAACTATCTGGATGCAGAGCACATCGTGTGGCTCACCCGCTATTTGCAGGAATATGAAAATGCATTTATTCTGATTTCCCATGATATTTTGTTTTTAAACAGCGTGGTGAACTTAATTTACCACATGGATAATCAGGAGCTAAACCGTTATGTAGGAGATTATGATAAATTTTTAGAAGTATATGAAGTGAAAAAAGCCCAAAAAGAAGCGGCATATCACCGACAGCAACAAGAAATTGGTGAGCTGAAAGACTTTGTGGCACGGAATAAAGCCCGGGTTGCCACTAGAAATATGGCAATGTCCAGACAAAAGAAATTAGATAAGATGGATATGATTGAATTGGCCAGAGAGAAACCGAAACCGGAGTTCTATTTTAAAACAGCCAGGACACCCAGTAAGTATGTAATTGCTACTAAGGATTTGGTGATTGGATACGAAGAGGCCTTATCTTCTGCCCTTGATCTATCGGTCGAGCGTGGAAGCAAAATCGCCATGACCGGAGCCAATGGAATTGGAAAGACTACATTATTAAAGAGCATCCTAGGATTGATTCCGGCACTGGCAGGGAAAGTACAGCTGGGAGAGCATTTACAAATTGGCTATTTTGAACAAGAGATGCCCAAGAATAATCCCAACAGCTGTATTCAAGAGATTTGGGATGAGTTCCCCTCTTACACACAATATGAAGTACGTTCAGCATTGGCAAAATGTGGACTTACTACCAAACATATCGAGAGCATGGTGCGTGTGCTAAGTGGTGGGGAGCAGGCAAAGGTGAGACTTTGCAAGTTACTCAACCGAGAGACGAACTTATTGTTGTTAGATGAGCCTACGAACCATTTGGACGTGGATGCCAAGGCGGAATTGAAGCGGGCATTGACAGAATATAAAGGAACGGTACTCATGGTTTGTCATGAACCGGAATTTTATCAAGGGCTGGCAACGGATGTGTGGGACTGTTCAAAATGGACTACAAAATTGTAATGTGGAGAGGAAGTAAACGTTTGTGATTAAGGATTTGACGGAGTGGACACTGCTTGCCGGTATCTTTTATAAAAAAGGGGTCTGGAAAAGGAGAAACTATGTATAATCAATTAACGGAAAATGATATTCAGAAAATGAAAGAAGAAATAGAATATCGTAGAATCGTAGTTCGAAAAAAAGAGTTAGAAGCGGTGAAAGAAGCCAGAGCGCAGGGAGATTTAAGTGAAAACTTTGAATATAAGGCGGCAAAAAAGGACAAGAACCAAAACGAAAGCAGAATCCGTTATTTGGAGCGAATGATTCGAACGGCAAAGGTCATATCGGATGAATCCGGTGAAGAAGAAGTCGGAGTGAATAATACGGTGACGTTGTATATCGAAGAAGACGAAGAAACAGAAATCTATAAATTAGTGACTACGGTGCGTGGCAATTCCATGAAAGGCTATATCAGTACGGAATCCCCACTGGGAAAAGCACTATTGGGACATATGGTAGGAGACAGGGTATTGGTTCGGGTAAATGATCATTATGGCTATCATGCGGTGATTCAAAAAATTGAAAACACACGAGATGACGGAGATGAGCTTCGTAGCTTTTAGCGGAGAAAGTAGGAGGATAAAGATATGGGAATGAATCAAACCCCGGCATCGGAGCGCATACATATTGGCTTCTTCGGACGACGCAATGCCGGAAAATCAAGTGTTATGAATGCAGTGACAGGGCAAAATCTTTCAGTGGTCTCTGAGGTAAAGGGAACGACTACAGATCCGGTGTATAAGGCTATGGAGCTATTGCCCCTGGGGCCAGTGGTACTCATTGATACCCCCGGAATCGATGATGAAGGGGAACTGGGGGACCAACGGGTTAAAAAAAGTTATCAAGTATTAAATAAAACAGATGTGGCATTGCTGATTATCGATGATCGGGTTGGAAAAACAAAAGAAGACCAACAGTTATTAGAACGTTTTCAAAAAAAGAAAATCCCCTATTTAATTGTTCATAATAAAATGGATTTGGGAAATCAAGAAGAAAAAACAGGGAGTCATGATATATGGGTTAGCGCGAAAACAGGCGCTCACATCTATGAATTGAAGGAAGCAATTGCAAAACTACAAGTGCAGGAAGAATCCAAACAGAGGATTGTAGGAGATTTGCTCATCCCTTCGGATTTCGTTATACTGGTGATTCCCATTGACGAATCAGCGCCCAAGGGACGATTGATTTTACCACAGCAACAGACCATCCGAGATATTTTGGAAAGCAATGCAGTGGCCATAGCAGTGAAGGAAAATGAATTGTCAGAAACACTGAGAAAACTGGGAACAAAACCCAAAATGGTCATTACAGACAGTCAAGTATTTCAAAAAGTAGCGGCAGAGACACCGAAAGATATTTGGCTGACTTCCTTTTCCATTTTGTTTGCCAGATACAAGGGGGACTTATTAACGGTGGCACAGGGGGCGAAAGCTTTGGATCATTTAAAGGATGGGGACACCATACTTATTTCGGAAGGATGTACCCATCACCGCCAGTGCAATGATATTGGAACCGTTAAAATTCCGGGATGGATTCAGAAATATACAGGAAAACAGATTGCACTGGAATTTACGGCAGGAACTGAATTCCCGGAAGATTTGTCAAAATATGGGCTCATTGTTCATTGTGGGGGCTGTATGCTAAATGAACGAGAAATGAAATATCGTATACAATGTGCAGAAGACCAAGGGATTCCCATTACCAATTACGGAATACTCATTGCCTATATCCAAGGAATTTTAAAGAGAAGTGTAGAGCCCTTTTCAGATATTGTGGAAGCACTACAAGAAACATAAAAATAGAAAAGTAAATCTAGGAGGATTTGAAATTATGATACGCAGAATTAGAGCAGAAGACAAAGCAATTTATGTAGAAATGGCACGGGATTTTTATCATTCAGATGCGGTATTATACCCGGTACCGGATGGGTACTTAGAGGCTACATTTGAGGAAGCACTGCAGTCCGATGTTTATGTGGAGTGCTATCTATTAGAGTATGATGCAAAGACAGCTGGATACGCATTACTTTCCAAGTCATTTTCACAAGAAGCGGGAGGAATAGTCGTTTGGATAGAAGAACTTTATGTGTTGGAAGAATATCGTTCCAAAGGACTTGGCAGAGAATTCTTTTCTTATCTGGAAGAAAACAAAGGGGAGCGGGTCACAAGGCTTCGTCTGGAAGTGGAAGAGTATAATACAAAAGCAGTGGCACTGTATGAACGTTTGGGTTATGAAAAATTAGATTACAATCAGATGATTAAAGAATTCCATTAAAAATCAAAGGTACGTAAGAAGGAAAAGAGGTGGATTGTGTCCATGTATTGTAGCTCGATTTCAGCACTGTTGTCCTTGGCGCCTTGTTTTATTTTATTTTTACTAGTGTTTTATGATAAATTGCACTGCCCGGCTTGGCTCATAGTCATTTTAATATTCGTATTGACCGGATTCGCTGTAGTGTTGGGACATCAATTGATGGATAAGATGCCGGAGGTTATATTTTGGCGTGCGATTTTAACTTTATTTATGGTAGGAATTTGTTTGTTTTGCTGCAAAATGGTCATTACCTATTCCCTTGCGCAGACATTATTCATTGTCTTGCTGCTTCGCAATTATATGGATTCGGTAGAACTATTTTCCTCAGAAGCAGAGTACCTCTATTATGGGGAATTTGTAAATGTTTCCGGTTACTATGCGAATTATATCATGAAGCTAGGTATCATTTTGGCTACGGCACCCTTGATGTGGCTGTTTATGAAAAAGGTGTTAAAACCGGTGCTTGAGAACACCAAACAGCTGGTCTTTTGGAAATCCATCTGGCTGGTTCCTGCCTGCTTTTTTGTGATATACAATCTGGGTCCGGGTTATTTGGAAATTACCTATCCGGGAAAAATGCAGATATATTTGCTTCCAATTGCTTGGACATTGTGTACATTTTTATCTTACTTTATCATTCTACGAATGCTCTATACCACTTCTTGTAACCATCAGTTAGAGGAGAAAATACACATTTCCGACGTACAAATGGCAGCTCAGGAAAAGCAGTTTGAAGCATTAGAAGGAAATGTGGAGAGAGCCAGAAGAACCCGTCATGATTTTCGCCATTCCTTACGGGTCATTCAAAATTATGCCAAAGAGAACAATGGGCAGGCAATTAATGATTACTTACAAGGCTACATAGAAGAACTGGAAGATTATAAAGGTCAGCCGGTTTGCGAAAATTGTGCAATCAATGCAATTATTCAATCTTATAAAGGATATGCCACAGAAAATCAGGTGGAAATGGAATTATCGGTGGACGTTCCCACTAAGATTTCGTTCATAGAAAAAGACGTTTGTATTATTCTTGGAAATCTTATGGAAAATGCAGTGGAGGCTTGTACTCGAAGTCAATTGAAAATAAAGAACATCAAAGTAAAGATTCGAATGACAACTCCAAAGCTGATGATTATTCTGGTGGATAATACCTACGCAGGAGAAATTATTCAGGAAAAAGGAGTGTACGCTTCCTCCAAACGAGCAGGAAATGGAATCGGGATTGCATCCATTTGTAGTCTGGCAGAAAAGTACCATGGGATAGCCAAATTCGATTATGATGGAAACCTATTTCATGCCTCCGTAATGCTAAATGGGATGGAAAAATAAAATTCTACTGGAAAATACCCCCCAGTTTGTTCTATAATAGGAACGTACGAAGAAACCAATGATAATAAGAGGAGAAAATTTTATGAAAATGTTATCCATGGAACAGGAGCTGCAAAATAATTCTTACCCGGGTAGAGGAATTGTAATTGGCAGAAGCGCAGATGGAACGAAAGCAGTCACTGCGTATTTTATTATGGGAAGAAGTGAAAACAGCCGAAACCGTATCTTTGTAGAAGATGGAGAAGGCATACGCACGCAAGCCTTTGATGAATCCAAATTGACCGATCCAAGTTTAATTATATATGCACCCGTTCGCGTACTGGGCAATAAAACCATTGTGACCAATGGAGACCAGACAGACACTATCTACGAGGGCATGGACAAACAGATGACGTTCGAACAATCGCTACGGACCAGAGAATTCGAACCGGATGGTCCCAATTATACACCTAGAATCTCGGGGATTCTTCATGTGGAAAATGGAGCATATAATTATGCACTTTCTATTTTGAAAAGTCATAATGGGAATCCGGACGCCTGCAATCGTTATACCTTTGCATATGAGAACTGCATATCTGGAGAAGGACATTTTATTCATACGTATGAGTGTGATGGCAATCCACTTCCAAGTTTTGAAGGAGAGCCAAAACGAATCTCTATTCCGAATCAGATAGAAGAATTTACACAGCTATTATGGAACAGCTTGCATGAGGACAATAAAGTTTCTTTGTTTGTTCGCTATATTGACATTGCAACAGGCGAATACACATCTAAAATTGTAAATAAACATTAGAAAAGGAGTGAACAGCATGAAAGAATTAGAACTGAAATATGGTTGTAATCCCAATCAGAAACCGTCTCGCATCTTTATGGAGAATGGACAGGAACTGCCGATTCAAGTATTGTGTGGAAGACCGGGATATATTAATTTTATGGACGCATTTAATGGTTGGCAATTGGTAAAAGAGTTGAAAGAAGCAACTGGACTTCCGGCTGCAACGTCCTTTAAGCATGTTTCGCCGGCAGGCGCGGCAGTAGGACTTCCGTTGGATGCTACTATGGCAAAAATCTACTGGGTGGAGGATATGGGAGATTTGTCTCCTCTCGCATGTGCTTATGCAAGGGCCAGAGGTGCAGACCGCATGTCTTCTTTCGGGGATTTCATTTCCTTATCGGATGTGTGTGATGTTACTACAGCACGAATGATTAAAAGAGAAGTGTCAGATGGTGTGATTGCTCCCGGATATGAGCCGGAAGCGCTGGAAATATTAAAGCAAAAGAAAAACGGGAATTATAATGTAATTCAGATCGATTCGAACTACCTTCCGGAGCCGATTGAACACAAACAAGTCTTTGGTGTTACCTTTGAACAGGGAAGAAACGAATTAAAGATTGATGATCAATTGCTTGCCAATGTGGTTACGGATGAGAAAACGATTCCCGCAGAAGCATTGATTGATTTGAAGATTGCTTTGATTACATTAAAATATACCCAGTCCAATTCGGTGTGTTATGCAAAGGGTGGTCAGGCAATAGGAATTGGTGCAGGTCAGCAATCCCGTATTCACTGCACCCGCTTAGCAGGAACCAAAGCGGATAACTGGTTCTTGCGTCAATGTCCGAAAGTAATGGAGTTACAGTTTGTAGAGGGCATTAAACGTGCAGATAGAGATAATTCCATTGATTTATATATCGGGGAAGACTATATGGATGTACTTGCAGAAGGTGCATGGCAGAATATCTTCCAGGTAAAACCGGAAGTATTTACAAGAGAAGAAAAAAGAGAGTGGCTTGACCATATGACGGGTGTAGCCCTTGGCTCAGATGCATTTTTCCCATTTGGAGATAATATTGAGCGTGCCCACAAAAGTGGCGTAACCTATGTAGCACAGCCGGGAGGATCGGTTCGTGATGACAATGTAATAGATACTTGTAATAAGTATGATATGGCGATGGCATTTACCGGAATTCGTTTATTCCATCACTAGAAGGACAGGGAAAATAAGATATGGGAAAATATTTTGGAACAGATGGTTTTCGCGGAGAAGCAAATGTAGATTTGACCGTGGAACACGCATTTAAAGTAGGTAGATTTTTGGGATGGTATTATGGACAAAAGCACAAAGCACGAATTGTCATTGGAAAAGATACCAGAAGAAGTAGCTATATGTTTGAATATGCATTAGTAGCAGGACTGACGGCATCCGGAGCAGAGGCATATTTGCTTCATGTGACTACCACGCCAAGTGTGTCTTATGTGACAAGGACAGAGGATTTTGATTGTGGAATTATGATTTCTGCCAGCCATAATGCATTTTACGATAATGGAATTAAGGTTATTAATGGAAAAGGGCATAAATTAGAAGCAGAAGTCGAGGCAAAAATTGAAGCATATATCGATGGAAAAAGTGGGGAAGTACCCTTTGCCAAAGGCGCTGAGATTGGGCGAACCGTAGACTATGCCGCAGGAAGAAACCGGTACATTGGACATTTGATTTCTTTGGCGACCCGTTCTTTTGATGATATGCGGATTGGATTGGATTGTTCCAACGGAAGTGCTTTCGCCATTGCAAAAAGTGTATATGATGCATTGGGAGCGAAAACGTATGTCATTCACAATGAACCGGACGGAACCAATATTAATAAAGGCTGTGGCTCCACCCACATTGAGGTGTTACAGGCATTTGTAAAAGAAAAAAAATTAGATATTGGATTTGCTTTTGATGGAGATGCAGATCGTTGTATTGCAGTAGATGAAAATGGGGAAGTCATTGATGGGGACCTTATTTTATACATCTGTGGGAAATATCTCAAGGAACAAGGACGTCTGAACGACGATACCATTGTGACTACGATTATGTCTAATCTTGGTCTTTATAAGGCTTGCGATAAAGTAGGGCTGAAGTATGAAAAAACAGCAGTAGGCGATAAGTATGTATATGAGAATATGGTTCAGAACCATTACTCACTGGGTGGGGAACAATCTGGTCATATTATCTTTAGCAAACATGCAGCTACCGGAGACGGAATATTAACATCGCTGATGTTAATGGAAGCGGTTATGGAGAAGAAACAGACCCTTGGAAAATTAGCAGAAGAAGTGAAGATATATCCACAGTTGCTTCAAAATGTGCGGGTATCTGATAAAAAAACAGCCAGAGAGAATGTAGCCGTGATGCAGGCAGTGGATGATGTGGCCAAAGCACTAGGCGATGAGGGCCGTATTCTCGTGAGAGAAAGCGGTACCGAGCCGTTGATTCGTGTTATGGTAGAAGCCATCAGCGATGACCTTTGTACTCAATATGTGAATCAGGTAATTTCTACAATGCAAAATCAAGGGCTAATTGTAGACTAAATTCAAAATAAACAACTGAATTGTTGCATCAAAACACTCTAATCATAACAATAATGTAGTAAATGAATCTATTTTCCTTGACGCACATACATCTGTAGGTTATAATAGGAAAAACAGAGGCGCACGGTTAACTACTTACATAAAAGATTGGAGTGTTTTTTATGAAAAAGGGAAAAAGCAGTAGCGAGGGAGAACACCCTCAATGGGGTTCACGGTTTGGTTACATTATGGTTGCAGCAGGAGCAGCCATAGGACTTGGCAATATTTGGCGGTTTCCATATTTGGCATACCGTGGTGGAGGCGGTATTTTCATACTGATTTACTTGTTGCTAATTGTATTTATGGCTCACCCCATGGTAAAAATGGAAAGTGCCATTGGACGTTATGGAAGGGCGAATGTAGCAGACGCGTTTGGGATTGTGAAGAAACCGGCCAGTATCATTGGACTGATTGCCATTCTTTGTACCACATTAATTGATATGTATTATCTGGTGGTAAGCGGATGGGTTGGAAAGTATACAGTGGATTATGTAGTAGGAACCAGCTTTGGCAAGGACACACAGGTGTACTTTGATAAGTTCATTTCCTCCAGCATTGAGCCCATTATTTATTCCGGTATTCTATTGCTGATTGTTATCTTTCTACTTTATTTTGGAATTACCAATTTGGTGGAGAAAGTAACGAAGATTATGATGCCTACCTTATTTATCTTATTACTGATCTGTGGTATTTGGGCAATATTTTCTACCGAAGGTGCAATGGAAGGGTTGAAATACTATTTAATCCCGGATTTGAGTAAACTGTCGGTAAAAGTATTTGCAGATGCTGCGACACAGGTATTGTTCTCCATCGGAATCGGGTGGGGCATCTTTGTTACATTGGGAGCAAGTCTTCCCCGTACGAATAACATCAGTAAAGACGCTATGTGGGTTTGCGTATGTGATACCACAGTAGCACTGTTAGCAGGATTCGTAGTCATTCCTTCCGCATTTGGAGCAGGAGTGGACGTAGCAAAAGGACCATCTTTGGTCTTTGTGGTTATGACACAGATCTTCGATAAGCTTCCCGGAGGCAGACTGATTGGTTTCTTCTTCTTTATGGCATTGATTTTTGCAGTACTATCAACTTTGTTTACCGTTCTGGAAATTCCCGCAAAATGGATTGAGGAACGATTTAAGATGAGTCATAAGAAAGCAGTTATTGTAACCGGATTAATCATCTATGCCGGAGATATTATTGTTTCTCTGGGATTCGGAGTACTGAAATGGATTAAGATTCCTTGGCTAGATGTTCACGGGATTTCTTATTTCAACATGTATGACTGGCTGGATACTTTTAGTGCATATATCCTACTGCCATTGGGATGTCTTCTGATTTGCTTCTATGTTGTAAAGGTATGGGGATTTGATAATTATGAAAAAGAATTAACCGTAGATGGAAGAGATGGGAAGTTATCAAAACTACAAAAGATATTGGGAATGGTGGTAGTACCGATTTTAATGATCGTTGTTATTTTAAATTGTTTTGGCGTGATTCAGTAAGTGAATATAAAAAAATTTGTGGGTAGTTACCCACAAATTTTTTTATACCGTATGAAAGCCTTTTCCAATAATTTCACTGGTATTGGAAATTAGAATGAATGCTTTAGGATCCTCGGCTTTAATATAATTTCGTAGTTTAATGGCTTGTGTTCGATTCAGAACCGTAAAGATAATCACTTTGTCTTCGCCGGAAAAAGCACCCTTCGCGATACAAGTAGTAGCACTGCGGTTCAAGGTGTTAACAATGAAGTCACAGATGGGATCTGGTTTGGTACAGACCACATTAAAATATTTACAGAGATTAAAACTTTCAATGACATTGTCAATCATCAGGGAACGAACGGCAAGTCCAAGGAAGGAATAAAGACCGGTTTGAATATCAAAGACGAAACAGCCGGCAATGGTGATGATTAAGTCCGTTACCATTAATGCTCTTCCGATATTGATACAAGTATATTTTTTCAGAATCATTGCGATAATATCCGTACCACCACTGGAAGCACCCATATTAAATAAAATGGCAGAACCAAATGCAGGAAGTGCAATGGCAAAGCAAAGTTCCAGCATGGGCTGGTTGGTCAGCGGATGTGCCATGGGACAGAGTCGCTCCAGTGCAGATAATGACACGGAGAGCAGGATGCTGCAGTAAGCAGTTTTAAATCCGAATCCTTTTCCAAAGAAAAGAAATCCAATGACCAAAAGGATCATATTCGTGATGAAGTTAAAATCACCGGCGGTCATAATCCCAAGTTTGGCCACTAATACGGCCATACCGGTAATACCTCCGAAGGTAAAGTTGTTAGCAAATTTGAAAAAGTAAGTTCCGATCGCCATGGCTATTATGCTGACGGTCATTAAAAAGAAAGATTTCATTTTTAATTTCATGTGACGGTTCCCCTAGATTGTATTTAATTGTATTTTTTGTTGCCCTTTGCATTGTAACGCCGTCCCTAGCAAATGTCAACGAATTATAATAGATATTTGGGGTAATAATAATTTTTAAAGGAGGTGCGAACTATGTATCGTTATTTACCGATTACAGATGTATACGCAAGAGAAATATTAGATTCCAGAGGGAATCCTACAATAGAAGTAGAAATACTGGCAGGAGACAAAATCACCGGACGTGCTTCGGTACCGTCGGGAGCATCCACAGGACAATATGAAGCATTGGAACTGCGGGATAAGGAAAAAAGATATGGTGGAAATGGAGTGCAGCAGGCAGTCAATCATGTAAATGATCAGATTGCACAGGAAATTATCGGAACCAATGTATTGGATCAGACAGCATTGGACAGATTATTGATGAAAAAAGATGGCACCAAAGATAAAAGCAATTTAGGAGCAAATGCCATATTAGGGGTGTCTCTTGCGGCAGCAAGAGCCGGTGCGAATGCGTTGGAACTTCCCCTTTATGCATATTTGGGAGGGGTGAATAGCAAGAAACTGCCGGTTCCCATGATGAATATCTTAAATGGTGGCAGACATGCGAATAACGCCATTGATATTCAAGAATTTATGATTATGCCGGTAGGTGCAGCTAACTTTCATGAGGGACTGCGCATGTGTGCGGAAATCTATCAGGGACTAAAGAAGTTACTGCAAAAACAAGGATATCCTACTGCAGTCGGGGATGAAGGTGGATTTGCTCCCAACCTGGCAGATGCAAAAGAAGCCTTGAAATATATGGTAGAAGCGATTGTGACGGCGGGATATCGCCCCAAAGAAGAGGTGGTCATTGCACTTGATATTGCAGCTTCTGAACTTTATGATAAAAAGCTTGGAAAGTATGTATTTGAAGGAGAAGGAAAGATGCAAGGCCATCAAGTAGTTCGCTCTACGGAAGAGATGATTGATTATTATGAAGAACTGGCTCTGGAATTTCCAATTATTTCAATAGAAGATCCCTTAGATGAAAATGACTGGGAAGGTTGGGAGCTGCTTACCACCAGACTGGGACAAGATATGCAGATTGTGGGGGATGATTTGTTTGTAACCAATTCCGAACGACTGCAGATGGGAATTTCCAAAGGTGCCGCCAATGCAATCTTAATTAAAGTCAATCAAATTGGCACCTTAACAGAGACTATGGAAGCGGTGGAAATGGCTAAGAATGCAGGGTATCATACCATTATTTCCCATCGCTCAGGAGAAACGATAGACAGTACCATTGCAGATTTAGCTGTGGCAGTGAATGCAGGACAGATAAAATCAGGTGCACCTTGTCGCGCAGAACGGGTAGAAAAGTATAATCAATTGCTGCGTATTGAGGAAAAACTGGGTGAAAACGGAATATATGAAAATCCATTTGCAAAATTTTCCTAATTGTGATAGAATGAACATGGTTTTAACAGTAGGAGGTGTAATCAATGGATATTTTAAAGATGATTTTAATGATTTTATTTGCAATAGACTGTATCGCATTGTCTGCAATTATACTATTACAAGAAGGAAAGACTCAAGGGCTTGGAACTATTAGTGGTGCAGCAGATTCTTATTGGGGGCAGAATAAAGGCCGTTCCATGGAAGGTGCATTAGTAAAGTCCACGAAGTTTTTGGCAATTCTGTTTGTGGTTTTAGCAGCAGTATTGAACTTGAAAGTATTTGCGTAAGAAAAGAATTGATGAGCACATGACGAAACACTCTTATGATGAAGAATAAGGGTGTTTCTTTTCGTAATAAGGAGAAAAAATGAACGAGAAATTAGAAAAAAGAAAAAAGGTAATCTATGATTTGATCTGCGATGAAATCTATGTACCTATGAAACGAAAGGAATTGGCAGTTTTTCTGCAGGTTCCCAAAGAAGAAAAGAATGAATTGAAAAAAGTAATGAAGGAATTGGAAGAGGAAGGGAAAGTGTATCTTACCTCAGAAGGGAAATATGTCAAGGGAGAGGAAAAAACTGTGACAGGGACATTTCAAGCCCATCAAAGGGGATTTGGATTTGTTGTACCACAAGAAGAAGGACAAGATGACGTATTTGTTTCAGAAGAAGATACCAATGGAGCTTTTCATGGCGATGTGGTAGAAGTGTATATTACAAAATCTCCGGAAGATAGAAGAAGAGAGGGAGTAATTAAGAAGGTGATATCCCATGGAACGACCAGACTGGTGGGAAGATTTCAGAGAAATAAAGCATTTGGTTTTGTAGTTCCGGATAATCAAAGGATTCTGAAAGATATTTTTGTGCCATTGGAACGTTCCAAAGGTGCGGTCACCGGACATAAGGTAGTTGTGAAATTGACTTCTTATGGGAATCAAGATAAGAAACCGGAAGGAAAAGTAGTAGAGATTATTGGACATATCAGTGATCCGGGAACGGATATTTTGTCTATTGTCAAAAATTATGATCTGCCTATGGAATTTCCGGAAAAGGTGCTGAATCAAGCGGAGCGTGTATCCAAGGAAATCGAAGTGGGAGATATGGCCGGCCGAAGTGATTTAAGAGATTGGCAGATGGTTACCATTGATGGAGAAGATGCAAAAGATTTGGATGATGCAGTGTCTCTGACCAAAGAAGGAAATCGTTATATTCTGGGAGTGCACATTGCTGATGTGACTAATTATGTCCAAGAAAACAGTGCTTTAGATCATGAGGCCTATGAACGGGGGACCAGCGTATATCTGGTAGACCGGGTGATTCCCATGCTGCCCCACCTGCTGTCCAATGGCATCTGCTCTTTAAATGCAGGGGTAGATCGTCTAGCACTGAGCTGTATTATGACGGTGAATGAAAAAGGAGAAGTGGTGGATCACCGTATTACGGAAAGCGTGATTCGTGTAGACCGCCGTATGACCTATACCAGCGTCACCAAGATACTGGAACAACAGGAAGAAGAAATTGAGACCTATCAAGAGCTGGTACCCATGTTTGAACGGATGAAGAGTTTATCTAAGATTATTAGAGACAACCGAAGCCGCCGTGGTTCTATTGACTTTGATTTTCCGGAGACCAAGATGATTTTGGATGACCGGGGGAAACCGATAGAAATCAGACCCTATGATAGAAATATTGCAACGAAAATTATTGAAGATTTTATGTTGCTGGCCAATGAAACTGTGGCAGAAGATTATTTTTGGCAGGAACTTCCGTTCCTTTATCGTACCCATGAAGCACCGGATGAAGAAAAAATTAGAACACTGGCGACGTTTATTAATAATTTTGGGTATACCATGCATGTGGGTTCTAACGAAATTCGTCCCAAGGAGATCCAAAAACTACTGAGCAAAGTAGAAGGAACTCCGGAAGAAGCACTCATTAGCAGACTGGCACTTCGTTCTATGAAACAAGCGAAATATACACCAGAGAATCTGGGACATTTTGGTCTGGCAGCAAAATATTACTGTCACTTTACATCGCCCATTAGACGGTATCCGGATCTTCAGATTCATCGTATTATCAAAGAAAATTTACGTGGAAAGATGAAGAAAAACCGAGTAGAGCACTATGAAAAACTTCTTCCGGAGGCAGCCAAACATTGTTGTGAGACAGAACGTCGTGCAGACGAAGCAGAACGGGAAACATTGAAATTAAAGAAAGTAGAATATATGAAAGAACATATTGGAGAAACCTTTTCAGGCGTCATTTCCGGCATTACCAAATGGGGAATTTATGCAGAATTAGACAATACCATCGAGGGATTGATTCATGTGACCAATATGACAGACGATCATTATGAGTATTATGAGGAACGCCATGAAATGGTGGGAAATCATACACAGAAAAGCTATAAATTAGGGGAAAAGATTCAGGTACGTGTACGGGATACGGATGAAATGAATCGAACCATTGATTTTGCATTTGCAGAGGAAGGGGAGGAGTAAGATGGCGAAAACCGAGGGAAAATTAATAGCCAATAATAAAAAAGCTTACCATGAGTATTTTATTTTAGAAACCTATGAGGCGGGAATTTCACTTGCGGGAACGGAAGTGAAGTCTCTGCGTACCGGAAAATGTAGTATTAAAGAAGCGTTTATCCGTATTGAAAACGGAGAAATGTTTATTTATGGTATGCATATCAGTCCTTATGAAAAAGGGAATATTTTTAATAAGGATCCACTCCGTGTACGAAAATTGCTGCTTCACAAGATGGAAATCAACAAAATGCTGGGGAAAATGAAAGAAAAAGGCATGGCAATTGTGCCTTTGAAGGTATACTTCAAAAACAGTTTGATCAAAGTAGAAATTGGACTTGCAAAAGGGAAAAAACTATACGATAAACGAAATGACATTGCGAAAAAAGACCAGCAAAGAGAAGCCCAGAGAGACTTTAAGGTACGAAATCTCGGATAAAGAGAAGGGACGAATGATTCTGCAAAGAAGAGTTCGTCTTTTTTTTTGGAAAGATATTGACAATTACATAAAAAAAGAATAATATTACAATTGAACAACAGTTCAAATGAAAGGATGTGCAATTATGGAACATGAGATTCCCTGCTGTGAATTTATGCATGTGCATGAGGAGCTGGTACAAAAGGTTAATCAGAACATGCCGGAAGAGGAGACGTTATACAACCTGGCAGAACTATACAAGATATTTGGTGACCCTACTCGGATTAAGATTCTATACGTACTGTTTGAATCAGAAATGTGTGTATGCGATATCGCTCAATTGTTAAATATGAGTATGTCTGCTATTTCCCATCAGCTTCGTGTTTTAAAGCAAGGACGATTGGTGAAGTTTCGCCGGGATGGGAAGACTGTTTTTTATTCCTTGTCAGATGATCATGTGAGAACGATTATTGATCAAGGGCTGGAGCATATCGGAGAATAGCATTAGGAATGAATTGTGGAAAAGGAGTGTTTGATTATGAGAAAAGTCTTTCAACTAGAAGATTTGGACTGCGCAAATTGTGCAGCTAAAATGGAAAATGGAATTCAAAAAATTCAGGGTGTAACTTCTGCGACGGTCAGTTTCATGACACAAAAACTGACGATAGAAGCGGAGGAAGATCATTTTAAAGAGATTATGGAACAGGTGATTAAGGTTTGTAGAAAAGTGGAACCGGACTGCAGGGTCTTATTATAAAAAAGGAGAAACCAATGAGCAGAAAACAAAAAAAGATGCTTGGAAGAATTCTTCTTTGCGGTATATTACTCATTACGATTTCGGTTCTCTCGTTTCATAGTCAATGGAAATTCCTATTATATCTGATTCCCTATTTGGTGATTGGATGGGATGTTTTATGGAAGGCAGTACGCAATATTGCCCATGGCCAGGTATTTGATGAAAACTTTTTGATGTCCATTGCAACGATAGGGGCACTTGGTATTGGGGAATATCCGGAAGCCGTGTTTGTGATGCTGTTCTATCAGATAGGCGAATTGTTCCAAAGTTATGCAGTGGGAAAAAGCAGAAAATCCATTGCATCTTTGATGGATATTCGTCCGGATTACGCCAATGTGGAACGAGAGGGCAGTTTGGTTCAGGTGGATCCGGAAGAGATACAAATAGGAGATATCATCCTCATTAAGCCGGGTGAAAAGATTCCGCTGGATGGCAGTGTTGTGGAAGGAAGTTCCAGTTTAAATACTACGGCATTAACAGGAGAATCCATTCCTCGAGAAGTATTGGTAGGGGATGATGTGATTAGTGGTTGTGTGAATATAAATGGACTTTTAAAGGTGCGAGTGACTCGTGTATTTGGAGAATCCACGGTTTCTAAAATACTGGATTTGGTGGAGAATTCCAGTTCTAATAAAGCAAGAACGGAAAATTTCATTACTCGTTTTGCCCGTGTGTACACACCGGCAGTGGTGATTGCAGCAGTATGTCTGGCAGTGATTCCACCGCTTGTCCTACATGGCATGTGGAGTGTTTGGCTGGAACGAGCATTAATCTTTCTTGTAATTTCGTGCCCTTGTGCATTGGTGATCTCGGTTCCACTATCCTTTTTTGGAGGAATCGGAGGCGCATCTCGGTGCGGAATTTTGGTAAAGGGGTCCAATTATTTGGAAATGTTATCCCATACGGAACTGATTGTATTTGATAAAACGGGAACCCTTACCCAAGGCAGTTTTGAGGTGACAGCTATCCATCCTGAAAAAATCAAAGAAAAAGAACTGTTAGAGCTGGCGGCTATGGCAGAAGCATATTCGGATCATCCCATTTCGCTATCGTTAAAGGCAGCTTATAATCAGACCATTCAGCGGGAACGAATTGGAAAGATTGAAGAATTGGCGGGAAGAGGCGTGTGTGCCACCATTGATGGAAAAAATGTTTTTATCGGAAATGAAAAATTGATGGAAAGTGTAGGTGCTTTGTGGCATCCTTGTGACCACCCGGGAACCATCGTACATGTTGCAGTGGAAAAAGAATATGAAGGACATATTGTTATTTCTGATGAAATCAAGCCAGATGCAGCAACGGCAATTGCTCAGCTGAAAAAAAGAGGGGTGCGAAAAACAGTTATGCTGACCGGTGATCAAAAATCAGTGGGAGAGGCAGTGGCCGCACAGCTTCACATGGATGAAGTGCATACCGAACTGCTTCCGGTGGATAAAGTTGTCTGCGTAGAAGCGCTTCTCAAAGAAAAAACAGGCAAGGGGAAGCTGGTGTTTGTAGGGGATGGAATCAATGACGCACCGGTGCTGTCCAGAGCGGATATCGGAATTGCCATGGGAGCATTGGGATCGGATGCGGCTATTGAAGCAGCCGATATTGTGCTGATGGATGATAATCCCGGGAAAATCCCCCTGGCAATAGCAATTTCCAAAAATACACTAAAAATCGCAAGACAAAATATTGTGTTTGCCTTAGGTGTGAAAGCACTGGTTTTAGTTCTGGGTGCTTTGGGTATTGCCAATATGTGGTGGGCCGTATTTGCAGATGTGGGAGTGTCTGTGATTGCGATTCTCAATGCGACTAGAGCACTGAAAATTCCTAAAAATTAAAAGAGACAAAAATAAAAAAGAGATGCAGGCTACAGAATAAGCCATGAACGACTTGACAATTGGGGACCCTCGTCATATAATTACCTTACGTTTGCAACCACCACAATCCGAATATTCGGGCTTGTACTGGTTTCGACGGGGGTCTTGAAGTTGAAGAAGCCATCTGCGGGGCGGGACCGCATAACAATCCGTAACTTAAATTTAAACGCAGACGAAAATTTAGCGTACGCTGCCTAGTGGCAGCAGTCGGCCTTAAGTCTCTTATCGCTTAAGACACCGGCTTCAAAACAGGTAAGGCACTTTATTTCCAAAGCTTTGAGGAGATAAAAGATTTATGAAGCTACTAAAACTGACAGCCTGTCATTTGGCGGTCAGTAGAGGGAATGTCAAATAAATGACTGTGATGGGAGATGCTTTGGTGGATGGGCTTTCGGACGCGGGTTCGATTCCCGCCAGGTCCATTGTAAGAGTGCCGTATTTGGAGCGTTCACTTAGGGATTTATGAAAACAAGTAAATTTTGAGTGACACCTTCAAGCGGGTGCAACAAAAAAATGACCATGAAGAGTAGAAATGCTCAAGCATGGTCATTTTTTAATTACAGTGTAGGCAATTCTTGCCTATACTGATTATTTATTATTTTCCTTGTCTGCACCATAATGAGTCTTAGGTTCTGCCACCATGGACAAATTATCCTGTGGGTTTATTTCATATACAACACCCTTGTGTTCTTCCTCAACGAATGATGCCGAACCATCTACACCAAAATATTTCTCAAAGAAGTTCTTTAGTTTATCAATAACACCTTGTTTTTTCTTGGCTCTGCCACCGCCACCGAAACGGGATACAGGTGGCATTAGTTTATCGATATCAGTTCCTGCAGTTTTGATTTCCCCATCACGGAACGCATTTTCAAGGAATTTACGAGTATCCTCTGGTTTCAGCTTTTCCGCTGCGATGATAGTTTCCAAATCTTCCTCGCGTTGTTTTACAACATAGTTGTACCATTCACTCATGACATCATCGACATCATTAATTCCGACAATAAAGCTTTCAATCAGCTGCTTCTTACTGCGAAGCTCCGGACTGGCATCAATAGCTTTGTTAATGGTGATA
>JAVWVS010000032.1:0-20070 GCA_036666555.1 Lachnospiraceae bacterium
AATAATGCCTACCCTGTCGGCAAACAGAGTAGGCGGCTCTCATTGAGAGCTAATTAGCCTATATCCGGAAGCATCCACCTTGTGGGCGGTTGCTCTTTCTATGAATAAAATATATCATGTATTCTCCTAATTGTAAAGCGAAAAACGATACAGTCAAGCCGATGAAAATAGCGGAAGGACTGTTTTTTTATGCAAAGGAGGAGAACAATTGGCAAGAAAAATAGAGTATATATCCATGTTGGCAGAAGAAACAGCAAAGGATATTGTGAAAAATGAAGGGGCATGGGAGCGATATCTGGACACGGCTGCAAGACTTTACAAGTATCCGTTTCAAGAACAAATGCTCATCTATGCACAGCGTCCCGATGCAACAGCCTGTGCAAGCATTGACATCTGGAATGAGAAGATGAACTGCTGGGTAAATAAAGGAGCAAAGGGAATTGCGCTTATTGATGAAGAAGCATCTTCTCCACGGCTAAAATATGTGTTTGATGTGGCAGATGTTCATAAGGCACGACGGATTGGGCGTGACCCGTATCTATGGGAAATGAGGACGGAGCATGAAGAAGTAATCATAAAGCGATTAGAAAACATCTATGGGAGTACAGATACAGAGGAATCTTTTGGGAATCGGTTGTTAGAAATTGCAAGGAAGGTTACCTTTGATACTTATGAAGAAATTGCGGAAGATTTGACGTATTTGGTAGAGGGAAGTTTCTTGGAAGGCTTGGATGAGTATTCCCTCAAAATCAGGGTAAGGGATACCTTGCAAGCAAGTATTTCCTATACCTTATTAAGCCGAGGTGGAATGGATATGGATAACTATAAAGGGGAGTGGAATTTTGAGCATATCCATGAATTCAGTACGCTTGCAACACTCGCCCAACTTGGCACTCAAACCACAGAACTATGCAAACCAATACTCATGGAGATTGGAAAGGCGATTCGTGTCTTTGAACGAGAAATTTCACAAAAAGAACTTGCAAATAATACCAAACAACGCTATAATGCTTTAAAGCGTGAAAGCGAAGAGCGAGATGGAAAAAAGGAAACAACAAAAGAACCGGAAATAGAAAGACAGGAGGAAGTAAAGGATGAGCAAAGAATTGACATATCAAAAGAACGGAGATTATTACATCCCGAACATTCAGATGGACGAGCAGACACAGATGACTTTAACAAAATACGGACAGATGAGGAAGGAGTACCTCAAAGAACACAAGAAGGGAATGTATTCGGGAATGCTTCTATCGGGCAAACTGATGAGCCACTTGCTGGAGATTCAGCAGACGGCAGAGGAGAGAGTGGAGCTGTTAACGAGCCAGATAGCCAAAGTCGAGGGCGTGAACGAGGAATTGAAAGCGCAGGATCAGATACTATGGATTCAGCAAATGAACAACTTCAGACAGACCGCAGAGGAGACAGTGTTAGCGGAATTGATTTACAATTAAAGAAAGAAGAAACAGAAGAATCGGACAGTCAAAAGCTGCCCGATTTTTTTGCTCATCAGGAAGAACAAAGTGAATTAGAACCCTATCAGCAAATGAACCTTTTCCCAAGTGTGGATGAGCAGATTGGAAATATTGTCATCAATCATGCAGATGATGCCTTTTCTCTGCCCACGGAAAACTTGATTTTAGATAACATGATTGACTATGCTCTGCTAACAGGTGGTGGAAAAAGCAACAGTCGCTCCCGCATTTTTGCAAAGTATCAAAAGGGATTAGAGCATGAAATTATGACAGAATTTCTAAAGCAGGAATATCAGATGGGCGGAAAAGGCTTTACGTTTGAGGGAGAACCGCTTTGTATCTGGTATGACGAAGAAGGGATGAGATTTTCTAAAGGGACTGTAGCAAGACATGGATCATTGCGAACCCTATCATGGGAAGAGGTGGAAGAACGAACCTATAAATTGATTCATAATGGAAATTATATGGATGAGGCGGAAATGTGGCATGTCCCTATGCAGGAGAAAAAAGAATTGGCCTCAAAAATATATTTCTTTTTTCGTGATGAGTACGGGACAATGCCACCAGAAGTTACACCCAAGTTATATGGTTATCCAGAAGCAGAAGGTGATATCATAGAAAAACTATCCCAACCAGAAAGTCTCGATGAAATTTTAAAGCAGATGGATAAAGCCATAGGAGCCATTAAAAGTGGTGCGGTAGTTCCTCGTTTTCGATTGATATATAAGCCGGAAGATATTCGCGAGGAGATAGCGGAACTAAAAAGAGAACCTCTTTCTTTTCCGGCGGCACAGGAATTAGAGGTGTCACCAGAGACTTTTATTACGCAAGATGAAATTGATTATAAGTTGAGCAGAGGGAGTGGATTTTCCGAGGGACTATTTCGGATTTATGATTTCTTTCTAAAGGAAGAGGATAAGAAAGAACAAGTGAAATTCCTCAAACAAGAATATGGAACAGGCGGTTCCTCCCATGCATTGGTTGGTGCATCCAATAGCTATGAAGACCATGATTCAAAAGGAATAAAGCTAAGTAAAGGGAGTATTTTTGAACCGACAGCCAAGATACTTTTGACATGGCCAAAGGTAGTGGAACGGATACGGAAATTGATGGAAACAGACCGATTTCTGACACCAAAGGCAAGGGAACAGTATAACCAATGGAAATTAGAGCGAGAGCAACGGGAGTTAGAGCGTAAACAAGAAGCCTTGCAGGAAGAAAAAACAGATTCCCGTCTCGTGGTGGCAGTGGAAAGTACGGAAGAGGATTCTGAACTAAGTGTGGGATTTTTCACATATCACTATCAAGATGGGCGAGAAGGCATTCGGTATCGTTTGGTTACAAGAGGTGAAGATGGGGAATTAGAAGTCTATCCGGAACATAATAAATTCTTTATCAATTTCGAGGCAATCAATCAGTATATAGATGCCCACACAGAAGATATTAAAGTGATTCCTTATGATGAAATGGTTAATCAAGGAAAAGAGGCAATGGAGACGCAACTAGAATCTCTCCATGAGTTGGAGGAAGTACCAGAGGAAGAGGAGTCTGCTGATAAATCGGATTCTTTGGAACCCCACATAGAGATACAAAAGCCTGTCATAGATCGGGAACCGGAAATAGATGTTACTCATGCTGCAAACTATCATATTACAGACGAAACGTTAGGAAGTGGAAGTACAAAAGAGAAGTTTGACCGGAATATTGCGGCTATCATGACGTTGCAGCTAATTGAGAGTGAAAAGCGATTAGCCACACCAGAGGAACAAGAGTTGTTAGCAGGATATGTAGGGTGGGGTGGACTTTCAGAAGCCTTTGATGAAAGGAATAGTGCATGGCATGACCGATATCTGACTTTAAAAGGATTGCTGAGTGAGGAAGAGTATCAATCAGCCAGAGAATCTACCTTAAATGCCCAT
Source organism: Lachnospiraceae bacterium (assembly GCA_036666555.1). Classification (GTDB taxonomy): domain Bacteria; phylum Bacillota; class Clostridia; order Lachnospirales; family Lachnospiraceae; genus UMGS1251. The sequence goes on from JAVWVS010000032.1 coordinate 3,392, forward strand.
TATACTTCTCCAACCATTATTCGCTCCATCTATGAAGCATTGAACCATATGGGATTTGAGAAGGGTAATATGTTAGAACCGTCCATGGGAACGGGTAATTTCTTTGGAATGCTGCCGGAGAATATGAAGGAAAGCCGACTGTATGGGGTTGAACTGGATAGCCTAACGGGGCGGATTGCCAAACAACTTTACCCCAAAGCAAAAATACAAGTCACGGGATTTGAAAAAACGGATTATCCCAATGATTTTTTTGATGTAGTAATAGGAAATGTGCCATTTGGACAGTACAAAGTATCAGATAAACCCTATGATAAACATAATTTTCTCATCCATGATTACTTCTTAGCAAAATCACTTGATAAGGTTCGTGCCGGCGGCGTGGTAGCAGTGGTCACATCCAAGGGAACCATGGATAAAAAAAGTCCGGCTGTAAGGCGATATCTGGCACAACGTGCAGAACTTGTGGGAGCTATTCGCCTGCCCAACACAGCGTTTAAGGAAAACGCCGGAACGGAAGTGACATCAGATATTTTGTTCTTTCAAAAGCGTGACAGGGTAGTAGATTTGGAGCCGGATTGGATACATCTAGGAGAAAATGAAGAAGGAATTGCCATAAATCAGTATTTCACCCGCCACCCAGAAATGGTGGTGGGAAAGATGGAACTGGTATCTGGACCATATGGCATAGAGCCTACTTGCAATCCTATTTTAGACAGACCCTTTGCAGAACAACTTTCGGAAGCAGTGGAAAGAATCCATGGAACGGTTGAAAGTGTGGGTTTGGATGAATTAGAGGATGATACAGAAAAAACAACAATCCCTGCAGATCCAACTGTAAAGAATTACAGCTATACGATTGTAGAAGGAGAAGTATATTATCGGGAAAATTCTGTCATGCGACCAATAGAAATGCAGGATTCCATGTTGGAAAGAATTAAAGGTATGGTTGGCATCCGAGATGCCACCAATGCAGTGATTAAGTATCAGTTAGAAGAATATGGAGAGTCTGCCATCCGAGAAAAGCAAGAGGAGTTATCCAGTTTGTATGACCAGTTTACAAAGCAATATGGACTGATAAACAGTAAAACAAATAAGCGGGCATTTAGTCAGGATTCCAGTTACTGCCTACTTTGTTCATTGGAAATCCTTAGTGAAGATGGCACCTTAGACCGTAAGGCAGATATGTTTACCAAGCGCACCATAAAAAAGCAGGAGGTTATCACGTCTGTAGATACCCCTATGGAAGCACTGGCGGTATCCATGAGCGAGAAGGCATGTGTAGATATTGGATACATGGGTTCTTTATTGGGCGGCTCCGAAAACTATGACCGGATTGTAACGGAGCTTAGTGGTATTATCTTTAAAAATCCAATGAGTGATATAGAAGACCCTTATGACGGATGGGAAACGGGAGATGAATATCTATCTGGCAATGTACGTGAAAAGTTAGAAATTGCCAAGTTGTGTGCGGAGAAGCATATGGAATATGCAGCCAACGTGGTCGCATTGGAGCAGATACAGCCAAAATTATTAGATGCATCAGAAATTGAAGTACGTTTAGGTGCAACATGGGTAGATACTCCGTATATTAATGATTTCATGCGTGATGTATTTGAAACACCAGAATATAAGCTAAACAACAATATCATTGGAACACAGTATTCCAACATAAACGGACAATGGAACATTAAAGGAAAAAGTGCTGACTTTGGAAACCCATTAACGGACATGACGTATGGAACGGGGAGAGACAATGCATACAAAATCTTAGAGGATTCTTTAAATCTGCGTGATAGCCGGATATTTGACACCATAATAGAGGACGGAAAAGAAAAACGTGTTCTGAACAAAAAGGAAACCATGTTGGCAAGTCAGAAGCAAGAAGCAATCAGAGAAGCCTTTAAGGATTGGATATTCAGGGATGTAGACCGTCGGGAAGTGCTGTGTGCAAAATATAATGAAATATTTAATTCCAACAGACCAAGGGAATATGATGGCAGTCATTTAACCTTTCCCGGTATGACACCGGATATTGCGTTGCGTACCCATCAAAAAAATGCGGTTGCTCACCAGCTTTATGGCAATAATACGTTGCTTGCCCATTGTGTAGGAGCAGGCAAAACATATGAGATGGTAGCGGCAGCTATGGAGAATAAGCGGTTGGGACTGGCACAAAAATCGTTATTTGTAGTTCCCAATCATTTAACAGAGCAGTGGTCAAGTGACTTCTTGCGTTTGTATCCCGGTGCTAATATTCTGGCAGCAACAAAAAAGGACTTTGAACCTGCAAATAGAAAAAAGTTTTGTTCCAGAATTGCTACCGGAGATTATGATGCGGTTATCATCGGTCATAGTCAATTCGAGAAAATCCCACTATCAAAAGAACGTCAGATGGATATGATTGACCGTCAGGTTGAAGAAATAACCATGGAAATTGAAAGTCTAAAGGCAAGCCAAGGGGAACGTTATACCATTAAACAAATGGAAAAAACAAAGAAATCTTTGTTGGTGAGGTTGGAGCGGTTAAGTGCTGATTCCAGAAAAGACGATGTAGTAACCTTTGAGCAATTAGGTGTAGATCGGTTGTTTGTGGATGAAAGTCACAACTATAAAAATTTGTTTCTTTATACGAAGATGCGCAATGTAGCGGGAATCGCACAGACGGAAGCACAAAAATCATCGGATATGTTTGCAAAGTGTCGATATATGGATGAATTGACTGGGGGAAAGGGTATTACATTTGCAACAGGTACTCCAATTAGTAACAGTATGACAGAGTTATACACAAATATGCGATATCTTCAGTATGGAACATTACAGCGATTGGGGCTAGGTCATTTTGACAGTTGGGCGGCATCCTTTGGAGAAACCATTACTGCGATTGAGTTGGCACCAGAAGGAACAGGATATCGAGCAAAGACCAGATTTGCAAAATTTTTTAATCTTCCGGAGTTGCTTTCTATCTTTAAAGAGTCAGCCGATATACAGACACCAGATATGTTAAAGCTGCCAGTACCAGAAGCTATCCATGAAAATGTAGTCTTAAAGCCAAGTGAACATCAACAACAAATGGTAAGTAGTCTTGCAGAACGTGCAGAAGATGTGCGAAATCGTGTGGTAGACCCCTCAGTGGATAACATGTTGAAGATAACCAGCGATGGTAGAAAACTGGCATTGGATCAGCGGCTCATTGATTCTATGTTACCGGATGAAGAACAATCGAAAGTAGGGGCCTGTGTGGAACGTGCGGTAAAAATATGGGGAGAGACAGAAGATAAGAAATCAGCACAGTTAATTTTTTGTGATTTGTCCACACCCAAAAATGACGGAACATTTAATGTGTATCACAATATTCGTGAGAAACTCATTGGTAAAGGAGTGCCACCAGAGGAAATCGCCTTTATCCATAATGCTAATACGGAAATTAGAAAAGCGGAGCTGTTCGCAAAAGTAAGAAGCGGACAGGTTCGTTTTTTGCTTGGTTCTACTGCCAAAATGGGGGCAGGAACGAATGTGCAGGACAAACTGATTGCAGAGCATCATCTCGACGTACCGTGGAGACCTTCAGATATCGAGCAGCGGGAAGGACGTATTATCCGGCAAGGCAACCAAAATGAGAAGGTACATATTTTTCGCTATGTAACAGAGGGAACTTTCGATTCTTACAGTTGGCAGCTCATTGAAAATAAGCAAAAATTCATCTCCCAGATTATGACAAGCAAATCCCCGGTACGAAGCTGTGAGGATATTGATGAAGCCAGTCTGACCTATGCAGAAGTAAAGGCACTTGCCACAGGGAATCCTTATATTAAGGAAAAGATGGATTTGGATATTCAGGTGGCAAAGCTAAAGCTATTAAAAGCGAATCATACCAGTCAGGTATATCGGTTGGAGGATAACATTGCCAAACATTACCCCAAAAAGATTGGCTTGTTAAAGGAGCGAATAGAGGCTTACGAGATTGATGTGGAGCATTACAAAGAGGTGAAACCAAACAAGGAAGTATTTGCAATGAAATTAGGAGAGCGTCTATATACCGATAAAAAAGAGGCGGGGACAGCTTTGATTGCATACTGCAGGCAAGTGAAAACACCCAGTGTAAAAGTACCTATCGGAGAATATCTGGGCTATAAAATGAATGTGGAGTTCGACACCTTTTATCATAAGTTCACGCTCCATTTAAAGGGTGCCTTGACACATTCGTTGGAAGTGGGTGGTGATGTACTTGGTAATTTAACTCGCATTAACAATGCGCTGGACGCAATGGAAGGAAAGATGACAGAGGAGCAGGTGACATTAAGAAATACAGAAAAACAGCTTTTAAACGCAAAAGAAGAGGTGACAAAGCCATTTCCACAGGAGTCAGAACTAGAGGATAAGATGGAACGTTTGGTTGAATTAAATACATTGCTTAATATGGATGAAAAAGGAAGTGAAGAGTGCTTGGACGAAGCAGAGGAAGGACTAGAAGTAGCAGAACGAAAAGTTAGTGATGCCCGTCCATCCATAATGGAGAAACTGGCCATGTTTAAAGAGCAGAGCAGTAAAACCAATATAGAACCAATGAAACAGAAAAATAAAGAGGAAGTATTATAGCGGAGGGATTAAATAATGACAGCGGAAACTATGAAAATCGAGATACCAGAAGCGGAAACTACAGAGATGCCTAACATGAAGGAATTGTTAAACATACTGATTGATGTGAATATGTCGCAAAGCCAGCAAACAATTTCGCTACTCATGAACTATATGAATGATATGGAGGAGAATTTTTTCTCTGTTCTTCAGGAGTTGGATATTGTGAAAGAACAGCTTTCCAATGTTCATAGTACGACGCAAACAAGAACTGTCCGCAATACACTATCCGGATTGTTAGAAAACATGGAAAACAAGGTTGCTCAATTGCAGAATCAGCTCAAAGAGATACAGGTATCGTTAAACGAAAAGGCAGCACAGCTAGTTCAGGACTACAAAAAACAGGGAATAAAGGTATTAAATCACGTATGTGGTTTTTTAGGAATTAAGGAGACTATGACACAATTAAAAGAATCACTTTTGGACAATGCCCAGAATATGCAGGAATCTATGGAGAAAATTGACAATGTAGCTAAGGAGCTGCGAGGAGTATCCACTCATGTAAAAAATGTAGGAAGGGCAATGGCAGGGAAGGAAACAATGGCGGTTCCAGAACAAAAAGAAAAAGGATTTTTCTATCAAATGAAACGTCCCTATCAGAGCATGAAACACTTTTGTGAGAACCAGGCAGTTAAATTGGAAAAGGGAATAGCAACAATGGAAAGTCTGGAACAGTATGCCAACAAGCCAGTACATAAACCATCCATTAAGGAAACGTTACAGATACTGAAAGAACAGCAGGCAGTACAGAAGAAAGCAACCCTAACAATGAATCAGGAAAAGAAGCAGGAAAATACATTGTAAAATAGTACGGAGAGGAGTGTTTATGGCTGACAATCATAGAGTTAATGAACAGGTAAGGGAGATTACAGAAAAGCTAGAACAAGGAATACAAGAAGTATTTGAAAGTGAAAAGTATAAAGAATATCTGACCACAATGAGCAAGTTTTATAATTACAGTTTTAATAATACCATGCTCATTTCTATGCAGAAACCAGATGCCACATTGGTTGCTGAATATCAGGCGTGGCAGAAGAAGTTTGAACGGCATGTAAAACAAGAGGAGAAGGGGATTCGTATTATTGCCCCGGCTCCTGTTATCCAAAAAGAGGAATTAGAAAAACTCGACCCTGTAACACAAGAGCCACTGTTAGATGGTCATGGGAAACCTATCATGGAAGAGATAGAAATCCGGATTCCAACATTTAAAGTGATTTCCGTGTTTGATATTTCCCAGACAGAAGGAAAAGAGTTACCAGATTTGATGGTAGATGAATTGACCGGAGAAGTGGGAAATTATGAGGTCTTTATGCAAGCACTGGCAGAAGTTGCCCCGGTGCCTATTGGATATGAAAAGATTTCCGATGGAGTAAAGGGGTATTATCATTTAGAGGAAAAACGGATTGCGTTGCAGGAGGGGATGAACCAGATTCAGAATACCAAAACTGCAATACATGAGATTGCCCATGCTATGCTACATAATATTGACTTGAACAGCCCAGAACATGGGGAGGGAAAAGACCGTAAGACGAAAGAAGTGGAGGCTGAGAGTATTGCATATGCGGTGTCCCAGCATTATGGGATAGATACCTCTGATTACGCCTTTGGCTATGTGGCAGGTTGGAGCTCGGACAAAGAATTAAAAGAATTGAAGAGTTCTCTGGAAATGATACGAAAGACATCTGCAACATTAATCCAAGCCATAGATGATAGAATAGCAGACCTACAGCTCATAAGAGTCGAGATGGAAGCTTTGCCGGAACAGAAAGTGGGGATTGAAGGGGTGGAATCTATTGATTATGAAGAGGGTGCTATTATCAAACCAGAGTTATCAGATAGTCAAAAAGAGCATAAAGAGGAAGAAAAGTTACTGTTAGGAGAAGAGGATAGCTTCGGTATCTATCAGCTTAAAAAGGGAGAAGAACTACATTTCCATCGGTTTGAAAGTTTGGGAAGTTTAAGCCGTCATAGTCTGTCTGTAGAAAAGGAGAATTATAAGTTGATTTATTCTGCACCGTTACAAGCAGAACAGACTTTGGATGATATCTTTGAGCAGTTTAATATGTTTCGTCCAGAAGATTTTACCGGACATTCATTGTCAGTGAGCGATATTGTTCTGATTCACAAGGATGGTATCAATACGGCACACTATGTAGACAGCGATGGTTTTCAAGAAATGCCTAATTTTTTAGAACTGCAGGCAGAACATGAGGTGGGGCAAGTGACGGAAGCGGCATATGCGTTTGCAGACCGTTACCTTATGATTCACGAGTGTGACGATGGGTATGATTACACTTTTTATAATAAGGATTATAAGGAAATGGATGGTGGAGTTTATGACAATTCGGATATCACACTGGAGGAGGCGGTATATATCATTCTTACAGATGATCCATTTCCCAATATGGAGCGAACACCAGTTGATTATGAGGAACTGGATGAAAAAGTGGAAGTAGCTAACCAGATTTTAAAACCACAAGCAAAGCAAGAAAAAGTAGCCTCTCTTTCTGACCGAATTGAAGCTATGCAGGAGTTGAATGGAATGAGTCCGGCAGAGGTCGAGGAAACCGTTCTGGCTTATGCACAAACCAAAGCCGAGGAATATGGCTATGAGGTTCAAATACTTGCTGCAAGGGTATTCGGGAGCCGTATCGGGGAAATAGAACGTCCAGACTCTGATTTGGATGTGGTGATTGAATATCAAGGGGATATCCGGGAAGATAATTTCTTTTTCATGCTCCACGAGGACGGTCTTTCAATAGGGGGGATGTCATTGGAGATTAACCCGGTTACAGCAGATAAGTCAGGTACGATAGAAGAGTACCTGGCAAGAGCAAATGAATATTTAGATGAAAAGATAAAGGGGGCAAGAGAAATCACATCGGACAAGGAAAAGGTAGAAGTCTTTACTCAAGAATCAAAGCCAATATTGACCTTTTATGTTGCAGAGTGTATGGAGTTCACCGACCTTGGTGAATACCATGATAACCTAACCTTGGAAGAGGCAATACGTTTATATGAATCCATACCTGCAGAGCGTATAAAGGGTATTAAGGGCATTGGTTTCACTCTGCATGAAGCAGAAAATAAAGTGTATAAGGATAGTACCATGGCAATTTTAAATAGGCATACGATTGATGTAGACACCATTAATCATGTGGATGAATTTCGGAACAATCAAATTATACAAGAAGCCGTTAAGGAAGTAATCCAAAGGTTTCCAGATGCAGAGGTTCGGGATAAGGAGACAAGAGTCATAGAACGTCAAGAGGTGGAGAAGAAGATGCAGCGTGAGTGTATGAATTTGTCCGTTGAAATCGATCAGTTTTGTGAGGATTATGATACCTATGAGTATAGGGACGCTATAGATAGTAAGGAAGGAAATATTGAGCATATTTACACTTCTTTGTATGCCGGAGATGACGATTTGGTAACGGAATGGTTACAATCCGTTATTGAGGAAGAAGAGCCTGCGGAGGATGTAGCTAGGGCGAAAGCACTATTACAGAAAGTGAATGACCTTGTAGAACGGAGAGAGCAAAATCCTCTAACGAAAGTGGAAGAACTGGAAGAAGCCAATTATAATCAGATTGATGGGATGATAAATAATATGAAAACAAAGAAAGAGGAACATATAGATAAAAGTCTGTCAATTATGGAAAGGCTTGAGAGAAATCGGGATAAAATTGCAAGCGAGAATCTAAAAGGAAAGTCTGAAAAAGATCTACAAGGTAAGTTTGAGAGAGGGATAGGATAATATGGGCCGTGATGTTTTTATTGTTTCTAAAGTAGTTTTGTTTAATTATAAAATACAATTGTTGTAAAGATGTTGCGAGTCAATTAATAATGAAATGGTTAGAGGGCTCATTACCATATGGGCAGAGATTTCAATCAGGGAACTCTGCCCATATTTAGCAAGGCGGCAGTCCCCACATTCATATGCGGCACATTACTTGTTTATCTGCTTTTAATTTTAATTTTTCAATGTAAGCACATTGAACGCATCTCTCTTTTCTGCTATACTTTCACATATAGTTAATGGTACTAATATGGATTTTACAGGAGGAGAAAGATAAATGAGTGATATTAAAAGTGATTTGTCATTAGCAATCGACAAAGAGAAAGGTCTAAAATCTAAATGTGTAGGATTAGGGACAGAAAGCATTGAAACTGCGGAAGAATCGAATATTGATGGCGTCACAGATAATGCTTCTGTTTATGAAGATTGTGCAAGTTTATTGAAATCTTATAAGGAATTGCTGGATACAGATGCGACCCGCATACGGGATTTAGGTGTGTCTTTCTTTGACTTTGACCATGATATGGCAAGTAAAATGTAAAGGAGATCAAATAATGAACCAACGAGAGTATGAAGACAAATATGATGAGATAAAATCAGAGTTAAGAAAGCTAGAAGAGGAACAACAAGATTGCCGCTCCTTAAAGAGAGCAATTGAAGCAGAGGAAGAGGATAGAGAAAGAGCTTTAAATATCATATATGTGCGAAATGAAGAATTGGAGAAAGATTGGCGTAGACGGAATATGATCGGGAATAAGGACTATCTCTTTCAGGAAACTGAAGAAAGACTAAATAAAGTCCGTTCAGAGCGAAACAGTATTTTACGGGATGATTTTGATGATTTGAATCAATATATGAAAAAATTATCCCAACAAGAGGAAGAGTATCAGGAAAAATTATCAAAACTGAAACGAGAATACGAAGACCAAAAGGAGGAGCATTAGGATGGGACGTATCATTAATCCTTCTGAGATACAGGGACAGGCAAATAGTGTGACAAGCGCACTAGAGAAAGACGAAGAAAAGTTACAGGATGCGTTGAATGAGATACAGCTTTTTGCCGAAGAAAATGGATTACAAGGAAATGCATGGAATGGAGTTAAGGCACAGATAGCAGCTCATGGCGCTGTAATACGTGGCTTAATCTGCATGACAGATGCTATGGTGGAGGCTAGTGAGGAGTTGATTTCCTTAAGTGGAGAGGAAGATTTAGATGAAGACCTTTTGCTGGAACAGATTAAGCAATTGGGTGAAACTAAAGACGACCATAAGGAATCCATTGAAATGTACAACAATCGGCTGAAAAATGAAGTATATGAATTTTGTTTGGGTTGGTATGCCCGTGAAAGAATAAGAGATTATGAAAATTTAATTCATGATGCGGATGAACAAATTCAGGTGGCCAAGAAAAAGTTAGATACCATTGTTGATATAGATGATGCAACGAGTGACTTAACATCAGAGGTAGAAAGATTATATACCGCAGTCTCACAAGGGATGGAATATTTAAAATCTACTTGGGATGGTAGTGGGTTTACTGCTTCTATCCTACATCATTTGCCATGGATGACTGTATTAAATGAGCAGTGGGGAAAGAACCTTGAAAGGAAGGAGAGTGAACGATTAGAGGAATTAAAAAAGTATCATGATACTTTGCCAGATGAGTTAAAGCCGTATATCAGTATAGATGATTTGGCAGTAACGGACGATGGTTTTGTTATATGCAAAAAGTCTATGAAAGACATTCTACTATCAGCTGGCTTCAAATTAACCGATACATTTGGAAATTCCACCGTAGCTGATTACGATGATTGGTATCTTTCTAGTCTTGTAGGAGAAAAAGATAATGTTTACACTATAATTAAATTAAGGGAACCTACTGATAGCAAAGGCAATACAGGTTCTTCTGTACCTTTCATTTCGGTTGATATACAAAAATTAACCTTAGTACTTGAAAAAAAAGCAAAGGGTGAAAAAATTCCTAAAGAAGAAATGACCGCATTAAACACTGCTATAGATGATATTGTAAATGGGACAGGAACGGAAAATGAAGATTTAAAAAATTATTTTAAAAACCCAGAAAGCAAAGGTAGTTACCTTTTAGCAGATATTATTGTTGACAAAGTGGCACAAGATGCAAAAGCTAACAAAAATGGTACATACACTTATCAGATACCAACTTCATATGACGAAAATGTAAAGCAATGTAAAGCAAGACTTGACGAATTAGAAAAGTCGGGAGTGTACAATAAAAAAGATAATACGATAACATTAAAAGATAAAAATAATTTAAGCCAAGATGAAAAAGATGCCATTTTATCAATTACTACTGGTAATCCAGACCAATATTCTTATGCGGCGGAAAATCTGTGGCATACAGAAGCTTTGGATCTAGAACATTTACCATGGTCTCTAAAGCAAAGTAGTGCAATTAAATCTGATGCGGGTGTAGGAGAAAGTAATTGGGCAGATTTCTATGAAGGTGACTTTAAAGATAGTGACGGTGTAACTTATGAAGAGCAAAAAAAATATCATCAGGAGGATTGAATTTGAATAAGAAAACAGGATTAAGTATTTTGGGCGCAATTGCAGGCGTTTTCCTATGCTTAATATCCAGTACTTTATATTTTTGGCTTGGGAAATTACTCAATGGAACATGGTTTTCATCTTATTATACAGGATTTTATACTGTTTTTATTCCTTTTCTTGTGGGTATTATTTGTTTTATTCTATTGCTGCTAACGGAAAAAATGATTCAGAAACTTTTCCGCATAAAAATTTTGAACCTTTCGTTCTATTTAGTATTGATAGTATCTATTTTAGCATGTTCAATAGGAATAGCATTATATGAAGGAACAAAAGATGAATTTGGTGAGATTGTTTTTTTTCTTATAAGTGCTGTATGGGTAACTGCTGGAATGCTTCGCTCTTTTACAGTATTATATAAAGATATCAAAAAGTCACCTTACAACAAGTGGTATAAAAATAAGGGCTTCTATTTTGCAATGATATTTATGATAATAAATATTATTTGGGCAATATTGTGTTCATGAAACGACACACTGAGTACGGTGCTATTTTGACAACTGTGATTGGAGATATTGATAGCTATGTAAAAGAATTGAGTTTCTAAAGAAAAAGGGTTCTATGTCAAGTGTTGACATAAAACCCTTCTTTTATCGTTCATGTGGTCTGTCTGGTTCTAAAGTTGGTAAAGAGTCTGTAGGCATAATACGCAAGTACTGCTCCATATTTTTTTTGATTTGCTCCAGCTCTTTAATTTCATTCTGCGATGACTTCTGCATAGAAGAGAGGCTCCTTTTCTGTGCGAGTAAATTCTGATAGGCAGATTTTAGGGTTGAAATATTGGAAGTGGTAGGAGTGAATCCTTTTCGTTGTAGCATACGCTCCGCACCACCATACAAAATGATTTTCGATTCGTATTTTCTTAGAAATTTATCTTGGTCTTTTGCATTTTCATAGCGGTCATTGAAAGGCTTGTTTTCACGATATTGCTCCGCATATTTAATAGTTTCAGCCATCTCAAGTATCTGATACTCCAAGGATACGATGCTGTTATTTGCGGACTTTGCCTGCTCTTGCAGAAGGGCAACTTTTGTATCTAATTCAGTTAAACTGTGAATATTCTTTTCCGTCATTAGCAGATAGGTTTTAGCAGCAATCTTTAGATTCTCTTTTGTAGCCCATTTTTGCAGGCCAATATTTTCGGTGAACGTTGGAGCGTTGACCATATTAATCAAGTTACGTACTCTTTTATCCTTTTTCAAAAAAGAAGTAGAGCGTACACGTTTGTTATCAATCCGTTCTTTGATTCGCTCCTTTGTAAAATTAGCACCTAAAGAATTTGCACGTCCCCGGATAAAGTTCTTTTCACCCAGAGGACGAAATGCAATGTATTTGCCACTACCTTCTTCAAACGAATCGTTCTTAATTTCATAGCCTTTGGCTTTCATAAGGGCAAGAAAGTCGTCATAACAGGAAGAGCCTTTGATGGATTGATTGATATCTTTCTTTAGCTTTACCTTCCAACTATTCTGATTTTTATTCTCATACCACTCTTTGTATTTTATACCCCGTTTATTGCTGTTTTCAATGACAGAGAGATTATGCTTCCGGCAGAGTTTATCACTTAGATTACGGATATTCCAATAAGTCTGTTTGCAGTCATGGTAATGGTTATGTTCAATGTTATCCACCGCACAAAAGACGATATGGTTATGGACATGACCCTTATCAATATGGGTGGTTAATACATACGAATATTTCCCTTCAAGTAGTTTGTCAGCTAGTTTCTTTCCAATGGTGTGAGCCTCTTCAAAAGATACTTCTCCCGGTTCAAATGCTTGGATCAAATGAAATGCCTGATTTTCCTTTTGCGCTTTTTCAATACTGTTAAAGTCATTGGCGTGATCGAGGGCGTATTTAAAATCATAAGACGCTGTTTCGGCAGCACAAGCGAAAGCAGAAATATAAATACTTTCATCGGTCTTATCCGGATTGCAAATATATTCTATTGCCTTATTGACGGTTGCTTTGATAGCATGGATTTTTGTAATCGCCATATCTGATTCATCAACTCCTTTATATCTTCCATATCCCTTTTATAAATAGTGTTAGTTGTGTTAATCCGCTTCGCTATTTGGTTCAGATTCCCTCCAAATTTTCCTAACTGAAAGTTCATTTCTCGGATGGGTGAGTAGTCCACATCATATACAAATCCATATAAGACCAGCTTGCGTAAGAATGCGGATTTACTTTTCATGTGGGAGTGTAGGAACTTCTGGTCTAAGATGTATTGTTCATCATCGTCTAGGTAAAATTGTACTGGGTTTTTGCGTGTTCGCTTTGGCATTTTCATTCCTCGTTTCTTTATATATTTGGTAAAAAGGGTACAAAAAAACTGCTGTAACTTGTTCGGTTTACAACAGCTTGTGCGTTTGCTATTTGGTTGTTTGGACAGACCTATCCATTGCTAATTATAGCAAACTGTCCGGGAAAGGTCAAATAAAGATATTATAAAATTAAAGAGGGTCAGGGATACTTCCCTGTTACAAATTTGTACGCTTACCAGAAGGGGGGAGTATATAAATTTGGGCGTGTGTCATGACACAGGCAGTGCTTGCTATCATTTGATTTACACTCTGCGGAGCAGAGGGGCATGTTCTGATTGTTTAGATAAGCTATAGCACAGCTTGGGTTATGAGAAGCAAACTCAAAAATGAAAAATTGCATAGTACGGGTGAATGTCGTATAATGGGTGGCAGGAATTATAAAATTATTTATCGGAAATGTTGAAAGGCGGAAATATAAATGGATGGGACAACAAGAAAGAATATAAAAATTGGTGCAACTGTCATGGTTGTACAGAAGCAGAATCAGAGAGCCGGAAATCTTACAAAGGGTGTTGTACAGCGGATATTGACAAATTCACAAACTCATCCAAGGGGAATTAAAGTGATGCTTGTGGGTGGAATCGTTGGCAGAGTACAGGAAATCGTCGAAGAGGAGGCTTAGATATCTGATATAAAATCTGATATCATTAGTCAAAATAAATATCTATAAAAGAAATAGCATCTTACGTTCTTGATGATATGAAGATGCTATTTCTCTTTCTATTGGATGACGACATCAAAAGTTGCGTTTCACACTCCAATATTTGTAGTTTATGACACTTGAAGTCACAAGTTCAAATATTTATGATATATTTAAGCTGATATATTACAATCATCTGATTGGTAAGGAAACTCAAATGTTATAGGTTGATATGCTGCCAAGATGAACAATAGAAGACAAGCAGGAGTTTCACAGAGGCTTGAGTTGCAGACGAAATTTAATAGCACAAATCGCAGTCTATGTGTTTGGAAAATCCTGATTACTATAGGAGGATTAAGATGATAACCATTTATTTATGTGACGATGAAAAAGAGATAACAACCAAGGCTGCAAAACTCATAAAAGAGTATTTCATTTCTTATCCAGAAGAATGTTATTTGGAAATTTTCAATAGTGGTAAGGAATTACTAGGTAATGTATTGAAAAATAAAAAAGCAGATGTTATTTTTTTGGATATTGAATTGACGGATAGCAACGGAATAGAGATTGCAAGAGCTATCAGAAGAGTAGATAAAAAGGTAAAGATTGTTTTTTTGACTAACTATAAAAATTATAAAGGAGCTGCATTTACTGTACGGGCTTTTGGCTATGTGGAAAAGCCTTTTACAAAGAAGGAAATATATGCACAAATAATTGATATACAAAATTATTCTTTAGAAGAAAAAAAAGAGATAACTTTAAAATTTGATACAAAAGATGGTCTGATCAATATAGCACCAAAAGATATTATATATTTTGAAAGCAAAAATAGAAAAGTAGAAATTGTTACATTTACAACTCATTATGTCATGGCTCAAAGGATACCAGTATTGACAAAAGCGATGGAGCGGTATAATTTTAGAAGTCCGCATTCAAGTTTTTTAATCAATTTGGATTATGTGATTGATGTAAAAAACTATTTCATTTATATGATAAATAATATTGAGATTCCGTTATCTCAAAGAAAGTCTACGGAGTTTAGACAAGAATTGGATGCTTTTTTAGAGCAGACTATTGACTCGTGTAAAGGAGTGTATCATGTTTGATTTATTTACAAAATTCATGTTGGTAGCATTATCTAGTTTTGTTTCTATTTATTTAGTCTATGATTTTATGGGCAGAGTATTTGATAAAAAAAGCAAAAAAACTACCATCTACTATTTATCTTTTATTGGAATTTGGATCTTATTTATAATTTCAAATTTGTTCTCTATACCAATAGTAAGTATAGGTTTAACGGTATTCATTCCGTTTATAGTGTGGTATTTCTTTTACGAAGAAAAGACTAAAACAGATATATTTATTATAGTTTTATTTATTATTTTCTTGCCGTTAAGTGAAATTATATCTGAAATGGTAAAAATGTTAATTTTTTCTGACGATTTTTCTATTGCTCCCGGGCATATTATTGAGGATATGATAATTTTTCTTATTTATCGGTGTATTATGTTTTTGTTGGAGAAGAAAATTAAGCCGTTCGCACGTAGCAAGCAAGAGGCAACCGTTATCATTGTTCCGATCATTAGTTTATATATTATAACAACAATCACTTTTTTGATTTCCAAAAATGAAAATAGAATAATACTTTTTATGGCAATTTGGGGATGCATTTTGATATTTGCAATGAATATATTTGTGTATCGCCTGTTTGACCGCATTTCAGAACTGTGCCATAAAGAAGAGCAGTATTTAATGAAAGAGCAACAAGCACAGATGCAGTACAAATACTATAATGATCTTGAAAAAAAATATGTAAATTCAAAAAGGCTTTTTCATGATTTGAAAAGACATATCTATCTTATTGAGCAATTGTATAAAAGTGAGGGTAAATCAGATAAGGCGACAGAATATACGGATTCTTTGATGGAAAAAATAGAGGCGGCAAGCTTTAAATTTCATACGAATAGCCAAGTACTTAACATATTAGTCAATGATAAATTAGTGTTGTCTGAGTTAAATGGAATCCATTTTATATATAATTGTGAGGATATTGACTGGAGTTTTATGCTGGATATAGATTTAGCAACTATTGTATCAAATTTATTAGATAATGCTTTTGACGCGTGTGAAGTAGAAAAAAACAAGGAAATAGAATTATGTATATGCAGTATTAACAATTTTGTAATTCTTAATGTGACAAATAACTGCACAACTTTATTACAGCACCAAAATGGAAAATACAGATCTACAAAAGAGGGACACATGGGGATTGGGTTATCAAATGTAAAATCTATTGTTGAAAAGTATGGAGGAAGTTTACGACTACACACAAAAGATCAAAAGTTTGTGGTGCAAGTAACTTTTGCTGGTGTTCTAAAATAATATTTAAGATTAAGGACTGACACGTTGTGTTGGTCTTTTTTATTGACAACCCTGCAAAATTGTAGTGAAAACCTTACATTCTGCAAAACGCATTGTAAATTTCCAGAATAGTAGTATTCTAAGTTCATCAACAAACAGACATATTCAAAGGAGGAAAGAAGATGGGGGTTGTACCGATGGAAAGGAACTTTTTATATTTAAAAGGAATTGATGAGGCCGATGTGTTGTTTCATATAAAGAGTAGCAAATTTTATAGAATTTTCGACCCAGAATTGATGAGAAAATTTCGGAATCATTTTTGGGACGGAAA
>JAVWVS010000033.1:0-19728 GCA_036666555.1 Lachnospiraceae bacterium
AAATAGTGCACCTAAGAGCTTCCTCTATAAGATGCTTCGAAAAAAGAATATTACATTGAATGGGAAAAAAGCTTCCGGAAATGAAAAGTTGGTGATTGGGGATGAAGTAAAACTATTTCTTGCAGACGACACCATTGCGAAATTTTCGGAGATACCGAAATCGGATACGCTACATACAGATATCAAGTTGAATATCATCTACGAAGATACTCATATCCTATTGGTAAATAAACCGGTTGGCATGTTATCGCAAAAGGCGGACAAGGAGGATATCTCCTTGGTAGAACATGTGATTTCTTATATGTTGGACAGTGGGCAGTTAACCACCGAAGATTTACGAAAATTCAAACCTTCGGTGTGCAATCGTCTGGACCGCAATACCAGTGGAATTGTAGTAGCGGGGAAAAGTTTGGCGGGTTTACAGGAAATGGGCGCATTGTTTAAGAACCGAACCATTGCAAAATATTATTGCTGCCTAGTAGCCGGAAAGATGACTGAAAAACAACATATCAAAGGTTATCTAAAAAAAGACGAAGCCCATAATACTGTGAAAATCACCAATGAAGAAAGTAAGGAGAGCCTTCCCATCGAAACAGAATATGAACCGCTGGTGATAGGCGAAGACGCCACCTTACTGCGAGTGCATTTGATTACCGGAAGGACACATCAGATTCGTGCACATTTATCGTTTCAAGGACATCCCATTATTGGAGATTACAAATATGGCAATCGAAAAGTCAATGAAGCATATAAGAAAAAGTATGGATTGACATCACAATTATTACATTCTTGGCAATTGAAAATGCCGGAGTGCCAAGGAGTTTTAAAGAATTTATCCGGGCAGGAATTTTCCGCAGAACTCCCTGCAATTTTTCGGGAAATTATAGGAGAGGATACTTATGGGAACTTGGAATTCCAGAGGACTTCGGGGTTCGACCCTGGAAGATTTAATTAAC
The DNA here is from genome assembly GCA_036666555.1 of Lachnospiraceae bacterium. Taxonomy (GTDB): domain Bacteria; phylum Bacillota; class Clostridia; order Lachnospirales; family Lachnospiraceae; genus UMGS1251. The sequence goes on from JAVWVS010000033.1 coordinate 957, forward strand.
CGTACCAATGAGCGTTACTTGGAAAAAGGACTTGCTTTAATTCAGAAAATACCAACACCCATTACGCCAATTAAAATTGACAAGGAACATCGTCAAATTACGCTGGCCTATTTTGACCAAAAAAGCACAGTGGATTACATCGGAGCAGTACAGGGAATTCCGGTGTGTTTTGATGCCAAGGAATGTAATACTGATACTTTCCCACTTCAAAATATTCACCAGCATCAAGTGGACTTTATGAGTCGTTTTGAAAAACAGAATGGAATTGCTTTTTTAATTCTGTATTTCAGTCATCGGGATACCATTTATTATATGCGTTTTGAGGAGATGAATTCTTTTTGGGAACGAGGACAAAATGGTGGGCGGAAAAGTTTTTGCTACAACGAGCTTTCTCCCGAATTTTTTCTAACCTTAGCCAATGGCTGTATGGTGCCATATCTGGATGCGCTGCAGTTGGATTTGAGTATGAGGGATTGACAAGAAAAGAAAAAATGCGTATAATCTTTTTAGTTTAGTGTATTAGCATACTAAAGTGAATGAGAGGTGAAAATAATGAAACGAGAAATCATACATACACCGGAAGGGGTTCGAGATATTTATAATGGGGAATGCAAAAAGAAATTATTCCTACAGAATAAATTACACAAAGTCTTGCATGCTTATGGATATCAAGACATGCAAACACCTACTTTTGAATTTTACGATGTATTTCGAAAAGAAATCGGAACCATCCCCTCTAAAGAATTGTATAAATTTTTTGACCGGGATGGAAATACCATGGCACTTCGTCCGGATATCACTCCTTCCATTGCAAGAGTTGCGGCAACTGTTTTGGCAGTGGATGTTATGCCTGCACGTTTGTGCTATATTGGGAATACTTTTATCAATCATTTCAGTTATCAAGGACATCTAAAAGAGAACACACAAATGGGCGCTGAATTAATAGGATTGGGATCGGTAGAAGCAGATGCAGAGATGATTGCACTGGCTGTAGACTGCCTTAAAAAGGCAGGGCTGAAGGAATTTCAAATTAATATCGGACACGTAGGGTTTTATGAAAGCCTTATGCAGGATGCTGGTCTTAATGAAGAAGTGGAATGGCATTTAAGAGAATTGATTACCAATCGTAATTATTTTGGAGCGGATGAACTTTTAGAAGAGGCTGCAGTTAAGGCAAGTACCAGAGAGGCTTTTACTTGTTTATTCGGATTAAATGGAGGCGCTGAAATCCTAAAGGATGCTGATAAAATATCTCCCAATGCTAAAGCACGGGAAGCTATTCGACGACTGGAAGAAATTTATAAGATTTTACAGTATTATCAAATTGAAAAATATATTACGTTTGATTTAAGTATGAGTGGTAATTATTTATACTATACTGGCATTATTTTCCGAGGATATACCTACGGAACAGGGGATGCGATTGTCAAAGGCGGACGCTATGATGGCTTACTGGAAAAATTCGGGAAAGCCGCACCCTCTATTGGTTTTGCCATAGTCATTGATGAAGTTATGAGTGCTCTTTCCAGACAAAAAATAGAAATCCCTTGTGGATATGAGAATACTTTAATTGTGTATGAACCTATGAGACAAGAGGAGGCAATTTCCCTTGCCAGAGAGTTTCGGGAACAGGAAAACAAGGCCGAACTTCTAAAAAAAGAAACAGACAAAACATTGGAAGAATATGCAGTCTACGGAAAAGAAAATTTTGCTGGAAATATGATATACTTAAATGACAATCAGGAAATCAGAATGATGAACTTATTGACCGGGGAATGTAAAAATGCAGTTGGTCAAGAAAAAGAGAATGAGGAAAAAAGCCTATGAGATATTTGACATTTGCCTTATGTAAAGGACGTCTGGCTCATCAGACATTAGCATTATTTGAAAAAATGGGGATTACCTGTGAAGAAATGAAAGACAAAGATTCTAGAAAATTAATCTTTGTGAATGAAGAATTAAAATTGCGGTTTTTTCTTGCCAAAGGTCCGGATGTTCCTACTTATGTAGAATATGGAGCTGCAGATATTGGCGTAGTAGGAAAAGATACCATTTTGGAGGAAGGAAAAAAAGTACACGAAGTATTAGACCTCCATTTTGGGACGTGCAAGATGTGTGTATGCGGACCGAAAGAAGCGAAACCGTTGTTGCAAAGACATGAATTGATACGGGTAGCAACCAAATATCCACAGATTGCAAAAGACTATTTCTATAACAAGAAACATCAAACGGTAGAAATTATAAAATTAAATGGGTCCATAGAACTAGCCCCCATTGTAGGATTGTCAGAAGTGATTGTAGATATTGTAGAAACCGGCTCGACCTTAAGAGAAAATGGATTGGAAGTATTGGAAACCGTGTGCCCTCTGTCGGCCAGAATGATTGTAAATCCGGTGAGTATGCGTATGGAAAATGAACGGATTCAAACTATTTTAGTCAAGCTTCGTTCACTGATTCGGGAGGAATCCTTATGAGAATACAGAAATTAACCAAAGAAACCAAAGAAAATTTATTACAGGATTTGTTGAAACGAAGTCCCAGCCAATATACACAGTATGAAGAAAGTGTAGCTCAGATTTTACATACAGTAAAAGAAGAAAAAGATGCAGCACTGGTGGCATACACAACACAATTTGATGGGGCACATATTTTGCCATGTGACATGAAAGTAACGGAAGAGGAAATACAAGATGCTTACCAAAAAGTAGATGTTTCTCTTTTGGAAATTATAAGAAAAGCACTTTTCAATATTGAAGAATATCATAAAAGACAACGACGAAACAGTTGGTTTGACAGCCGACCGGATGGAAGTATTCTGGGCCAGAAATTAACTGCGCTTCAAAAAGTAGGAGTCTATGTTCCGGGAGGAAAAGCAGTTTATCCTTCTTCTGTGCTCATGAACATTGTTCCGGCAAAAGTAGCGGGAGTAGAGGAAATCATTATGGTAACGCCCCCGGGAAAAGATGGAAGTATTCATCCAAACACCCTGGTGGCTGCAAGAGAAGCAGGTGCAGATGCCATCTATAAAGTAGGAGGAGCACAAGCCATAGCGGCGCTTGCCTATGGGACACAAAGCATTCCGAAAGTGGATAAAATCGTAGGCCCGGGTAATATTTATGTGGCACTTGCGAAAAAAGCAGTCTATGGAAATGTAAGTATTGATTCCATTGCAGGTCCCAGTGAAATTCTGGTTCTTGCAGATGAAACGGCCAATCCAAGATTTGTAGCTGCAGATTTATTATCACAGGCAGAACATGACGAACTGGCTTCCGCTATTTTAGTAACCACCAGTATGGAATTGGCTCAGAGTGTATCCAAAGAAGTCGATGCATTTGTAAAGGTATTATCCAGAAAAGAAATCATTCAGAAATCGTTGGATCAGTATGGTTACATTTTTGTGGCAGAGACCATGGAACAGGCCATAGAGACAGCTAACGAAATTGCTTCGGAACATTTGGAGATTCAGACGCGTAATCCCTATGAAGTGATGACAAAAATACGCAATGCAGGGGCCATTTTTATTGGAGAATATTCCAGCGAGCCACTAGGGGATTATTTTGCAGGTCCTAATCATATTTTACCAACCAATGGAACTGCCAAATTCTTTTCACCACTTTCGGTAGATGATTTTGTAAAAAAATCCAGTATTATTGCTTATTCTAAAGAAGCATTAAAACCGATTCATAAAGATATTGAACAATTTGCAAATGCGGAGCAGTTAACGGCCCATGCCAATTCTATCCGTGTACGGTTTGAAGATGAGCTGGGGGATTCGGAGGCAAAAAAATGAAACGAATAGCAACTTGTGAAAGAAATACAAAAGAAACACAAATCACACTTTCCATCTGTCTGGACGGGCAGGGGAAGACCGATATTAACACGGGAATTGGATTTTTAGACCATATGTTAGATGGGCTTGCCAGACATGGATTATTTGACTTGTCGGTGAACGTAACTGGAGATCTGGAAGTGGATTGTCATCATACGATAGAAGATACCGGAATCGTTCTGGGAAAAGCAATTGCTGAAGCTTTGGGCGACAAGAAAGGAATCAAACGGTTTGGAAGTTTTTTGCTTCCCATGGATGAGACACTTGTTCTTTGTGCCATTGATCTATCCGGGCGTCCTTATCTAAATTTTAAGGCAGACTTTACAACGGAAAAGCTGGGGAGCTTGGATACAGAAATGATTCATGAATTCTTCTATGCGGTTTCTTATGCAGCAATGATGAACTTACATCTGAAAGTACTAGATGGAAGCAATAATCACCACATGGCGGAAGCGTTGTTTAAAGCATTTGGGAAAGCATTGGATATGGCAACGATGGAAGAGACAAGAATACAGGAAGTATGGTCTACAAAAGGCAGTTTATAAAGGAGTGTATGAAAATGAGCTATAAAAGATTAATCCCTTGCATTTTAATTGATAAGGGGAAAGCAGTAAAATGGTTTGATGATAGGGAAGTTTTATCCGAAGATGTGATTACACTTGCCAAATATTACAGCGACCATGGTGCGGATGAGTTATTGGTATTTGATTTATCCACCACGGATGAAGATCATGACGAAACCATTGATTTATTAAAGAAAATCAATCGGATTATCCGAATTCCAATGGTGGCAGGCGGGAATATCAGACGACAGGAAGATGTAAAAAAAGTCCTCTATGCAGGAGCAAAAAGGGCACTGCTAAATATATCCAAATCATCCGGAATTGATATGATTGAAGAAGTGTCTAAACGATTTGGGAAAGAGAAAATAGCAGTATCCTTAAATGATTTTGATGCTTTATTTAAACAACAGCATTTGATTGACGAATATAGTAGCGAGATTGTATTTATGCATCGATTGGATTTGAATTCAGTTACGAATATTACGAATATTCCCTGTGTGGTGGTAACGGATACCATGGAAGAAGAGGAACTTTTGAAAATATTGAAAAATTCCGGAGTAAAAGGTTTATCTGGACGTTATGTCAGTCAAACCGATATGAATTTTGTGGAATTCAAGAAATGTTGTACGCAGGAAGATATTAAAATGACTTCGTTTGAAAGCATCGTAGAATTTTCGGAATTCACATTAAATGCCGAAGGTCTGCTTCCTGTAATCACACAAAACTATAAAACGGGGGAAGTGTTGATGCTGGCTTATATGAACGAAGAGGCCTTTGATCACACTATAAAAACCGGACGTATGACTTATTTTAGTCGAAGTCGCCAGGAACTTTGGGTAAAAGGAGAGACCTCCGGTCATTATCAGTTTGTAAAATCACTTACCATTGACTGTGATAAAGATACTCTTTTAGCAAAGGTGGATCAGATTGGGGTGGCATGCCATACCGGCAATCCAACCTGCTTCTTTCAGCCCATTGCGGGGAATGATTTCGATGAAACCAATCCGCTGCAAGTATTTGAATCCGTATATGATACTATTGCAGACCGCAAAAAGAATCCTAAAGATGGTTCTTACACCAATTACCTCTTTGAAAAAGGAATTGATAAAATTTTGAAAAAAGTAGGAGAAGAAGCAACGGAATTAATTATTGCTGCCAAGAATCCCAATTCAGAAGAAATTAAATATGAGCTTTCTGATTTTCTTTATCATGCCATGGTGTTGATGGTGGAACGTGGTGTTACATGGGCAGATATTACCAGAGAATTATCCGAACGATAAGAATGAAATTCTAGAAAAACGTCAAGAGCATATATTGTTAATAACAGTATATGCTCTTTTTAGGAAAGAATAAAGCAGAAAGGAAATCAGGTGAAAGAGGAAAAAAATGAAGCCCAGAAACGTAGAGAACAATTATTAAAAGATGCGAGACACTTGTACCGGGAAGATGCAGTTTTACCGGTTGTCCATCCAAGATATCAAGGGGTCTATACCAAACTCTATCCAAACGAACCACGAAAACAAGGGTATTCACACGGTACCTTTGGGATGCGTGTTCTAATTAGTATCCTATTACTTGGTCTTTTTGCAGTGGCCGATGCCAGGGGATTATCTTTTGAAAAAATGGATTGTCAAACACTGGTACAGGAAATCAAATATCAGGTTCCCATAGAAGACATGATACGCAGGTTGCCTTGACACCAGATAGACATATTTGATATACTAAAACACGGTAAAGAAGAGAAATGAGAGGTTCTTACATGAGAAAATTAGCATTGTCAGACGAAATATTGTTGTCTGTAGAAAAATGTGCAAGATATATTGGCAATGAAGTGAATTCAGTGATGAAAGAAAAAAATAAGATGGCAGTTAGAATCGCCATGTGTTTTCCGGATGTGTATGAAATAGGCATGTCCCATTTGGGAATTCAGATTTTGTATGATATGTTTAATCAAAGAGAAGATATCTGGTGTGAACGAGTGTATTCACCGTGGCCGGATTTGGATAAAATTATGAGGGAAAGAAAAATCCCTTTATTTGCGTTGGAATCTCAGGATCCGATAAAAGAATTTGATTTTCTGGGAATCACCATTCAATATGAAATGTGTTATACGAATATTTTGCAAATATTAGATTTAAGTGAAATCCCACTTCTTTCAAAGGAAAGAGACGAAAATGATCCCATTGTAATCGGAGGAGGTCCTTGTACTTACAACCCGGAGCCTCTTGCAGATTTTTTTGATTTGTTTTATATCGGAGAAGGAGAAACCGTTTATTTTGAGTTGATGGATGTTTATAAACAAAATAAAATAAACGGAGGAAGCAGAAATGATTTCTTGCTACTGGCTGCGGGAATTAGTGGTATCTACGTTCCTGCTTTTTATGATGTTACATATCATGAAGATGGAACCATTTCCAGCTTTGAACCCAATATCATACAGGCACCTGGCAAGATTCAAAAACAAATTTGCATGGATCTTACGGATACTTACTATCCAATGAATCCGGTAGTTCCGTTTATTAAGGCAACACAGGACCGAGTGGTATTGGAAATTCAAAGAGGCTGTATCAGAGGGTGCCGTTTTTGCCAAGCAGGTATGTTATATCGACCTACAAGAGAGCGAGATCTGGAAGTGTTAAAAGAATATGCGAAAAAAATGATAAAAAGCACCGGTCATGAAGAGATTTCTCTAAGTTCATTAAGCTCCAGTGACTATTCCAAATTACAAGAACTGGTCTCTTTTTTAATAGAAGAATATAAGGGAAATGGAATTAATATTGCATTGCCATCTCTTAGAATTGATGCATTTTCCCTGGACGTTATGAGCAAAATTCAGGACATTCGAAAGAGCAGCTTGACTTTTGCGCCGGAAGCCGGTTCGCAAAGACTTCGTGATGTTATTAATAAAGGGTTAACGGAAGAGGATATTTTAGAGGGTGCCGGACAAGCTTTTGAGGGAGGCTGGAATCGGGTCAAGCTCTATTTCATGTTAGGTCTCCCTACGGAAACCGAAGAAGATAGGAAAGACATTGCTCATTTGGCAGACAAAATTGCCAGACGTTATTATGAAATTCCCAAAGAGGAACGAAATGGAAAATGTCAGATTACCATCAGTACGTCTTTCTTTGTACCAAAACCATTTACCCCCTTTCAATGGGTGCCTATGTATACTTCCCAAGAATATATAAGCAAGGCTCATGTGGTGAGTCTTGAAGTGCGAGAACAGCTCAATCAAAAAAGCATGAAATACAACTGGCATGAAGCAGATGTAACTGTCTTAGAAGGCGTTTTTGCAAGAGGTGACCGTCGAACCGGAAAAGTAATTGCGAAAGCATACCAACTAGGGTGTCTTTATGATGCCTGGAGCGATTATTTTCATAATGATTTATGGTTACAGGCATTTGAACAGACCGGAGTGGATATTAACTTTTATACGACAAGACAGCGGGAGATGGACGAAATACTCCCTTGGGATTTTATTGATATTGGCGTTACGAAAGAATTCTTAAAGCAAGAATGGACACAAGCCGTTCAAGAAACAGTGACACCGAATTGCCGGATGTCTTGTTCCGGATGTGGTGCCGGACAATATAAAGGAGGTGTCTGTATTGAAAGTAAGAATTAAATTTCGAAAATATGGTGTTATGAAATTCATCGGACATCTGGATATGATGCGTTATTTTCAAAAGGCGATGCGCCGTGGGGATATTCCAATTGCTTTTACCGGAGGGTATAGTCCCCATATGGTCATGTCTTTTGCCAATCCACTGGGAGTAGGACTGACCAGCGACAGTGAATATTTTGACATTGAACTGGAAGAAAGGATTTCTTCCAGAGAAGCAGTAAAACAGTTGAATCAAGTAATGGTGGAAGGCGTGGAAATTGTCAGCTTTCGAGAATTAGCGGACACACAAAAGACCGGAATGTCTATTGTTGCTGCGGCCAAATACCGTTCCGTTCCAGTTGTCGGAACATGGGTGGAGGGCTGGGAAAAAATGGCAGACACATTTTTATCACAGGAACAGATTACAATTGTAAAAAAGACAAAAAAAAGTGAAAAAGAAGTGGATATTAAGCCCATGATTTACCAATTTGAAGTGAAAGAGCAAGGAATCAACACCTTTGTAGCCACAGGAAGTTCGGAAAACCTTAAACCCGGATTGGTTATGGATGCATTTTTACAATATTTGGGAATGGAAAAAGAAACGGTATCCTTCGCTCATCACCGCTTGGAGCTGTATGCAGATAATGGGGAAAAGGAATTTGTCACCCTGGAATCCATGGGAAATGAAATCTTGTAGTAAAGGAGCCAAAATGGAACGAAAATTGGTGATTACACAAATCGAAGGACGAATCATCTCTTCCATCATTGAAAATGGAGCAATTATAGAACTTCATTGCAGTCCTGTTAAAGAGAAACATAACATCGGTGCACTGGGTGATATTTATGTGGGGCGGGTGAAAAACATAGTACCCAATATTGGAGCAGCCTTTATTGAGATTGCACCTGGAGTAGAATGCTATTTTACACTGGATACCAATAAAACACCTATATTTACGCATAAGATAGGGAAAAAGCCATTGTGTATCGGTGATGAACTTCTGGTTCAGATACAAAAAGAAGCAGTGAAAACAAAGCAGCCAACCGTTACAAGTAATTTTGATATTACTGGGAAATACGCAGTTTTAACTTACGGAGATACTCGTATTGGAGTATCCGGAAAAATTGGCGGGAAGCGAAAAAAAGAACTGCAGGAATTGGTGAAACCGTATGAGTCCAAAGAGTATGGATTTATTATTCGAACCAATGCGAAAGACTGTCCAAATGAAATTTTACTACAAGAAATATTGACACTGCAAAATCTTTATCGAGACATGGTTTCCACGGCACAGACCCGCATTTGCTATTCTTGTCTTTTGAAAGCACCAAAGTCTTATCTGACAGATTTGAAGAATATTTATCAACAGGATTTAGAATGCATTTTGATTGAAGACGATTTGATTTTCCAAGAAGTACAAGAGTTCCTTGCCAAAGAACAGCCAGAAGAATTAGAAAAGTTATTCCATTATGAGGATTCACTGCTTCCCTTACATAAATTGTATAGTGTGGAAACCGCCATTCAGTCTTCAATGAAGGAACGTGTGTGGTTAAACTCTGGCGGATATTTGGTCATACAATATACGGAAGCAATGACCGTTATGGATGTCAACACCGGGAAATGCACCTCCAAAAAAAATAATGAGGAGACTTATTTAAAGATTAACTTAGAAGCAGCAAAAGAAGCTGCCAAGCAAATGCGTCTTCGAAATTTGTCCGGAATTATTATGATCGATTTTATTAATTTAGAGCAGGAAGAACATACAAAGCGTCTTGTAAAAGAGTTTCGACAGATGCTAAGAGAAGATCCAATTCAAACTAATTTTGTAGATGTAACCAAGTTGCAATTGGTGGAAGTGACAAGAAAAAAAGTGAGGAAGCCATTTTATGAAAGCTATCAAAACGATTCTATTTGATGTAGATGGAACATTGCTGGATTTTGATATGTATGAGATAGCGGCATTTCAGCATGCTTGTAATACTCATGATATTCTCTTTTCAGATGCATTATATGAATGTTATCATGCGATTAATAAAAATTTATGGAAAAGACATGAGCGTGGAGAAGTGACAAGAGAAGAGTTGATCTATATGCGATTCAGACAGTTGTTTCATGAAAATAAATTAATCTGTGATGTATATTCTTTTGAAGAGGTGTATCAAGAAGAACTTGCCAAAGGATGCCATTATATAGATGGTGCGGTAGAAGTTTTAGCATACTTAAAGAATAGATATTCACTTTATTTTGTTACAAATGGAATCTATCGTACACAGGTGAAAAAAATTCATACAGCAAAGCTTGATACTTACGTACAAGATATTTTTATTTCGGAAGAAATTGGATACCAAAAACCAAGAAAAGAATATTTCGAAAAATGTTTTCAGAAAATAGAAGATTTTCAGAAGACTCAGACTATGATTGTCGGCGATTCACTTAGCTCAGATATGAAAGGTGGAAACAATGCCGGTATTTACACTTGTTGGTTCAACCCCAAAATGGAACGCAATCAACACGAGGCACACGTAGACTATGAAATCCATCAACTGAATGAACTTTTGCATTTATTATAAAAACACAGGAAGGAAGATTATATGATAGATACTGTAATATTTGATATAGGAAAAGTATTGGTTGCTTTTGATTGGGAGGGATATCTTCAGACTTTTCATTACTCCAAAGAAGTAAGCGATATAGTAGCGAATGCTATGTTTTTAAATGAAGACTGGGAGCTTGGTGATACCGGACTCATTACAAAGAGCCAATGGCTTTCTCATTTCATTGAAAATGCGCCCCAGTATGAAAAGCAAATTCGTCAAGTGTATGATACTTTAGGCAAATGTATCTATCGTTTCCCCTATACATTAGAATGGATTCATCATTATCGAGAAAAAGGATACCGTATTTTCTATCTGTCAAATTATTCTGAAGGTTTATACGAAAAAACCAAAGAAGTACTTTCCTTTACAGATTCTTTTGACGGTGGTATTTTTTCTTATCGGGAAAAATGCATCAAACCAGATTTAGAGATTTACAGAAAGCTGATAAAGAGGTATGATATTGTACCAGAGAATGCCTTGTTTTTTGATGACAGAGAAGAGAATATTGCCGCATCTAAAAAGCTGGGTATCCATGGCGTTTTATTTACGAAGGAGACTGATTATGAAAAAAGTAGTAAAATTTGGTGGTAGTTCACTGGCAAGTGCAGAACAATTTAAAAAGGTAAAAGCAATTATCCGTGGAGATAAATCTAGAAGGTATGTCATTCCATCTGCCCCTGGAAAACGTGATGCAAAAGATTCCAAGGTAACAGATATGTTGTATAAATGTTATGACATGGCAGTAAAAGGGAGAAAGTTTGAGGATTTGTTAACCTCGATTCAAGAACGCTATACGGAGATTATAGAAGGTCTTGGTATGGAGTTATCTCTGGAAAAGGAATTTGCAGAGATGCATAAGAATTTTCTGAAGAAAATCGGAAAAGAGTATGCTGCTTCTCGAGGAGAATACTTAAATGGAATTGTACTTGCAAATTATTTGGAATATGCATTTATAGATGCATCAGAAGTAATTTGTTTTGATAAAAACGGAAAGTTTGATTCGGATAAAACAGATGTAACATTGGCAAAACGATTAGCGGTTACCGGAGAAGCAGTTATTCCCGGATTCTATGGGAGTGATCCGGATGGAATCATACGGACTTTTTCAAGAGGCGGATCGGATATTACCGGTTCTCTAGTTGCAAAAGCAATTCATGCAGACATCTATGAAAACTGGACAGATGTGTCTGGATTCCTGGTGGCAGATCCAAGAATTGTCAATCATCCCAAAACAATTGAGGCTATCACATATCGAGAACTACGGGAATTGTCCTATATGGGAGCAACTGTTTTACATGAAGAAGCTATTTTTCCTGTACGAAAAGAAGGAATTCCTATTCATATTTTGAATACCAATGCACCGGAAGACAAGGGGACTTTGATTGTGGAAAGTACCTGCAGACATCCTAAATATACCATTACCGGAATTGCTGGGAAAAAAGGATTTGCATCTCTTACCATTGAAAAAGATATGATGAATGCAGAAATAGGATTTGGAAGAAAAGTACTACAAGTATTAGAAGAAAACGATATTTCCTTTGAACATACTCCTTCCGGCATTGATACTATGACTATTTTTATTCATCAAGATGAATTCGAGGAAAAAGAACAAAAAGTATTATCAGCAATTCACCGGTCGGTTCAGCCAGATGCCATTGAATTAGAATCGGATCTAGCCTTAATTGCAGTAGTTGGTCGTGGTATGCGTTCTACAAGAGGAACCGCCGGACGTATTTTCTCTGCACTTGCTCATGCCCATGTGAATGTAAAAATGATAGATCAAGGTTCCAGTGAGCTGAATATTATTATCGGGGTCAGAAATCATGACTTTGAATCTGCAGTGAAAGCAATTTACGATATGTTTGTAGAAGCACAAATCTAAGAGAAAACGAATATAACTATAGGAGAACTCATGAATATTTTATTTTTTTTAAAGCCGAAAGTAGAAGTGGCATATCTTTATGATGATTATACCATTCGGCAGGCACTCGAAACCATGGAACACCATCGCTATTCTTCCATTCCGCTGTTGAATCGAAATGGAAAATATGTAGGAACGATTACGGAAGGTGATCTTTTATGGACAATCAAAAGATTTCACGATTTAAATTTAAAAAAGGCGGAAACCACATCGGTTATGGATATTAAGCGTCATCAAGATTATACCTGTGTCCATGCAGAAACAGACATGGAAGATTTAATCATGAGAGCAAAAGAACAAAATTTTATACCGGTGGAAGATGATCAGGGAAATTTTATTGGAATTATTACCAGAAAAGATATCATTGCTTATTGCTATGAGAAACTAAAAGAAATCGACAAATAAAACAGGAAAACAGTTGACTTATATAAGTGAGATATGCTAAAATACAACAGTATGCCGCACAATGAGGTTTGAAAGTTTTGTTTTTTCCAAACAAAACACCGTAGTTGGCGAGTAATGATAATAGGAGGTGCCATATGTACGCAATTATAGCAACAGGTGGTAAACAGTACAAAGTAGCCGAAGGCGATATCATTAAAGTGGAAAAACTTGGTGTAGAAGCTGGAGCAACTGTAACATTTGACCAGGTTCTCGCAGTAAATGACAATGAATTAAAAGTTGGAAATCCAACAGTCGACGGAGCAACGGTAGAAGCTTCTGTAGTTAGAGACGGTAAAGCAAAAAAGATTATCGTTTATAAATACAAGAGAAAAACCGGATACCATAAGAAAAATGGTCACAGACAACAGTATACTGCTGTTAAGATCGACAAGATTAACGCATAGTTTGGAGCGCTCATGATAAGAATTGCTGTCTATAAAAATGAAAAGAAGGAATGTATTGGTTTTAAAGCTTTTGGACACGCCGGTATGGATGTAGAAGGGCAGGATATTGTATGTGCTGCAGTTTCTGTGCTAATTATTAACACAGTAAATGCCATTGAAAAGTATGCTACAGATGAAACATCCTTGGTTTCGGATGATTTGAAGGGCTTAATCGATTATAAACTTTTAGAAAAGCCAACCAAAGAGGCAACTTTATTATTAAAGGCCATGGTTCTGGGGTTGGAAGAGATAGCGAATGATGAGAACTACGAAGAATACATTGATTTAACATTCAAGGAGGTGTAAGACCATGATGAAATTGAATCTTCAATTTTTTGCTCATAAAAAAGGAGTTGGATCTACAAGGAATGGTAGAGACTCAGAATCAAAAAGATTAGGTGCAAAAAGAGCAGACGGACAAGTTGTAAAGGCTGGTAACATTCTTTACAGACAACGTGGAACTAAAATCCACCCGGGAACAAATGTAGGACGTGGCGGTGACGACACATTATTTGCATTAGTTGACGGCGTTGTCAGATTTGAAAGAAAAGGAAGAGATAAGAAACAAGTTTCTATCTATCCAGTAGCTGAATAAGATTTAGGATGAATTAAGACTTCAGATCTTCTTGGTTTGAAGTCTTTTTTGTGTAGGAGAATTCTATCTAGAAAACAGGGAATGCTTGTGATATAATAATACACAGATAGCAAGAAGTAAAGGGGACGAATATGTTTGCAGACAGAGCAACAATTTATATAAAATCAGGAAAAGGCGGAGATGGACATGTTAGTTTTCGCCGGGAGATGTATGTGCCCAATGGTGGTCCTGATGGTGGAGACGGCGGAAAAGGTGGAGATGTTATCTTTGAAATAGAGAATGGATTGAATACACTGGCTGATTTCCGTCACAAAAGAAAATATGCAGCACAAGATGGAGAACAGGGCGGAAAGAGACGTTGCCATGGGAAAGATGCAGAGAATATTATCCTAAAAGTTCCGGAAGGAACTATCATTAAAGAAGCAGAATCCGATAAAGTAATTGCGGATATGTCAGGGGATAATAAGCGTCAAGTACTGTTAAAAGGTGGAAAAGGTGGTTTGGGCAACCAACATTTTGCAACGGCTACCATGCAGGTTCCTAAGTTCGCACAGCCGGGAAAACCATCACAGGAATTAACGATAAAATTGGAATTAAAAGTGATTGCAGATGTTGGATTGATTGGTTTTCCAAATGTAGGGAAATCCACATTGCTTTCACGTGTGACGAATGCAGAACCTAAGATTGCCAATTATCATTTTACTACGTTGAATCCCAATTTGGGAGTTGTGGATTTCGATGATGGAAAAGGTGGATTTGTTATGGCGGATATTCCGGGACTCATCGAGGGTGCCTCGGAAGGGGTTGGACTTGGACATGAGTTTTTACGTCATATAGAACGTACAAAGATGATGATTCATGTTGTAGATGTAGCCGGTTCGGAAGGACGAGATCCCATTGATGACATTTATAAAATTAATGCAGAATTAAATGCCTACAATCAAGATATTGCAAAACGTCCTCAAGTCATTGCGGCGAACAAAATGGATTTAATTTATGCCGGAGATGAAGATCCGGTAGAAAAGTTACGTGCAGAATTTGAACCAAAAGGGATGAAAGTATTCGGTATCTCCGGAGTGTCCGGAAAAGGAATTCAGGAGCTACTATACTATGTGAGAGAACAATTAGGTAACATGGATCAAAGTCCGGTGATATTTGAGCAGGAATATTTTCCGGAAGAAGAACTGATTTATTTAGATCTTCCTTTTACAGTTGAGAAAGAGGAAGAAATGTTCGTGGTAGAAGGTCCTAAAATCGAAAAAATGCTTGGATATACCAATTTGGATTCGGAAAAAGGATTTGCTTTCTTCCAAAAATTCTTAAAAGAATCAGGTATCTTAGAAGCCTTGGAAGAAGCAGGAATAGAAGAAGGCAACACGGTTCGTATGTATGGATTACAATTTGATTATTACAAATAGAAAAAGGAGAACCCAATAATGACATCAAAACAAAGAGCGTACTTAAAAAGCCTGGCCATGACCATGGATCCGATTTTTCAAATTGGAAAATCAAGTGTTACTCCGGAACTTACAAAAGCAATTTCAGAAGCGGTAGATGCAAGAGAATTGATTAAAATCAGTGTGCTTCAAAACTGTGTAGATAACCCAAAAGAAATGGCGGAAATCATTGCAGAAAGAACCCACTCCCAAGTGGTTCAAGTAATTGGAAAGAAAATCGTTCTGTATAAAGAAGGAAAAGACAATAAAAAACGAATTATGTTACCATAAAGATACAAGATAATTTTTTTGAAACGGTGGGAATGTTTATGAAAATTGGGATTATGGGAGGCACATTTGACCCACTACACAATGGTCATGTTATGCTGGCTCAATATGCTTATCGAATGTTTGCGCTTGATGAAGTATGGTTTCTTCCGAATGGAATGCCACCACACAAGTCAAAAGCAACCATAGAATCACTTACAAAACACCGCGTAGAAATGATTCAAGCTGCTATCAGCCAATACTCTTATTTCAAACTGTGTTTATACGAGACCAGACATAAACAGATATCGTATTCTTATCAAACCATGGAATATTTTAAGGAGCAATTTCCTCAGAATGAATTTTACTTTATTATTGGGGCAGATTCCTTGTTTGCAATCGAGCATTGGAAATATCCGCAAAGATTGTTATCAACTTGTACTGTTTTAGCGGCATGTAGAGATGATAAAGGAACAGAGGATATGCAGCATCAGATTTTCTATTTGAATCAAAAATATCAAGCGGAGATTAAATTACTTCGAACACCCGGGATATCCATTTCTTCCCATGAAATCAGACATCGTATTAAAAAAGGACTTTCCATTGCAGATTATGTACCAAAAGAAGTGGAAGAGTATATAGAAGAACAAAATTTATTTAAGGATGATGAATATGGGCCAGCTAAGAGTAAGCCAAATTAGAAGAAAAGTAAAAAACCATTTGGACAGGGAACGATATGAACATACGTTAGGTGTTATGTATACGGCAGGTGCAATGGCAATGTGCTACAACGTTGAGTTGGAGCAGGCAATGCTTGCCGGTCTCTTACACGACTGTGCGAAATGCATCCCAGATACAAAAAAGATAGTATTGTGTGATAAATATCACCTTAATGTTTCAGAGGCCGAATCGGACAACCCTAGCCTATTACATGCAAAATTAGGCGCGTTTTTAACTGCAAAAAAATATCATATTTATGACAAAGAAATCATCAATGCCATTGCAAGTCATACCACCGGTCGACCGGAAATGACCATGCTTGATAAAGTGATCTATATTGCAGATTATATTGAGCCTGGAAGGAGTGAAATACCGGAACTTTCAGAGATTCGCAAACTTGCATTCGAAGATATTAATGAATGTCTTTATCGGATTGTAAAAAACTCACTGTCATATTTAGAAACGATGGATTTAACCATTGATCCTATGACAGAAAAGACGTATATATATTATAAATGTAAATTAAATAAGCATGAACTAAAATAATGATGACAAGGAGAAAAAATGGAGCAAAAAGGAATGGAACAATCAAAAAAAATGGCGCGTTTAGCCTATGAAGCATTAGAAGAAAAAAAGGGTGAGGAAATTCGTATTATTGACATCTCAAATGTATCGGTGCTTGCAGATTATTTTATCATTGCCAACGGCACCAATGACAGTCAGGTTCGTGCACTGGTAGACAATGTTGAGGATACCCTTCAAAAAGCCGGATACCCGGTTAAACAACGTGAAGGGTACGGTCATGGTGGATGGGTGCTTTTGGATTTCAAGGATATTATTATACATGTTTTTGACAAAGAAAATCGTTTGTTCTATGATTTAGAACGTATTTGGAGTGACGGGAAAATAATTGACCACAATCAATTATAATAAAACAGTTTACAAACTGATTATAGGAGGTATTACAAATGGAAAATATTCTTTATAGGGAACCGGTAGTGGAAGATGCACAGGAAATTGTGGATTTTTACAATCGAGTAGGAGGGGAAACTAGCTTTTTAAGTTTTGAAAAAGATGAATATCCAATGAATGTAGAAGCGCAGAAACAAGACATTCAGGATACAAAAGCATCTGATAACAATACGATGCTTCTAGCACTTGCTCATGACAAAATCATAGGGATTGGAACCATTAGTTCCAGCAGCAAAATCAAATCCAGGCATTGTGGAGAACTGGGTATTGTAGTCGAAAATGCATTCCAAGGAAAAGGTGTTGGAAGTGAAATTATAAAAAAATTATTGGATTGGTGTAAAACAAACCATGTTACTACCCGTGTGCAATTAGATACTCGCTGTGACAATGAAAACGCAGTCAAACTTTACCAGAAGTTTGGTTTTGAAATTGAAGGACGTCAAGTAAATTCTACTTTACTGAATGGAAAATATTATGATTTGTACATTATGGGAATGATGTTGTAACTCTCCATGATAAGTACTAAAAAGGCTACCCTCTAAAATCTGAGAGTAGCCTTTTTACTTGCCAGTATATTATTTGAAAAAGCGGAATACACCGATGACCTTTCCTAAAATATCAACTTCAGAAACTATAATCGGGTCCATCGTGTCATTCTCCGGTTGGAGACGATAAACGCCTTCTTCTTTATAGAACGTTTTCACTGTGGCGCTGTCTTCAATGAGAGCAACAACCATTTCCCCATTACTTGCAGTCGGAACTTTTTCGACTAACACATAATCACCATCTAAAATTCCGGCATTAATCATACTTTCCCCATGAACAGATAGCATAAAGACTTCGTTATTAGGCATAAATTCCATGGGAATAGGGAAGTAGTTCTCAATATTTTCTTCTGCTAAAATGGGTTCCCCTGCAGCAACACGTCCAAGAATAGGAACATTCACTGTTTCTCTCCTGGTAAGATTAAAAGTGTCATCAATAATCTCAATAGCTCGTGGTTTTGTAGGATCTCGCCGAATATAGCCATTCTTTTCCAACGTTTCCAAGTGAGAGTGTACAGATGATGTGGATTTCAAATGTACGGCTTCGCATATTTCACGAACAGCCGGCGGGTAACCTTTATGTAATATCTCTGATTTAATATATTCTAAAATTTCTAATTGCTTTTTGCTGATTTTTCCAAACGACATAAGCATCCTCCTCGTAAACACAATCCTTGTATTCCTTAAAGTTTAACACAATAAAACCAAAAAAGCAAACAGATGTTTAGAAAATATGTTCGTATTTTCCAAAACGCCATTGACAAACATTTGTTCTTGTTTTATAATCCCGTTTTAATCACTTACAAAACTCAAAAGAGGTTGCAAATGGCTTAAATAAGCG
>JAVWVS010000034.1:0-19255 GCA_036666555.1 Lachnospiraceae bacterium
TTTTGTTTAAAATTTGAGAAAAATTGAGGTTGCACGAACGGAATGTTGGTGCTATACTCATATACATCTAAAGAAAATACCCATTGTGTGGGTATGCGTAAATCAAAGAATTTCTGGCGTTTCAGCCAAAATTATCAAAACAACTATTTTCATTAATTATTTTTTCATATTTCGGAAACGCTTGTAAATATTGGCGTGGTTTATTATACTATAAGTATAGTATTGGCGCCTTACAAATGTTCTGTGAATATGAATTAACACATTCACAGGAGGAAAAATATGGTACAAGGCAAAGAAAATAAAAGGTATACGAGTAGCGTATTTGCAGACTTGTTTTTTGAAGACATCACAGCAAGAGCAAATGATATTGAGTTATACAACGCACTGCATGAAGAACAATTACCACCAGAAACGCAAGTAACCCTGGTGCGTATTGAAGATATCTTGTATATGAATTTTAAAAATGACATTTCTTTTGGAATTCAGGATAAAGTGATGGTTTTCGGCGAGCATCAAAGTACGATTAATTACAATATGCCACTTCGCGGTGTGATGTACGTGGGCAGGGCTTATGAGCAGATTGTTGATGTAAAGGATCGATACAAGAAGGGCTTGGTGAAGATACCTACACCGGAATTCTATACATTTTACAACGGGAAAGAAAAATTTAATAAAGAGATGATATTGAGATTGTCTGATGCGTATCGAACAAAAGAAGAGAAACCGATGTTGGATTTGATTGTAAAAGTTATTAATATTAATCCCGAGGAATCCCATGAAGTCTTAGAGAGGTGTCCTGTTTTAAAAGAATATGGCATTTTTGTGGATACGGTTCGGAAGTATCAAGCAATCAATGAGCCGGAGGCAATTAAGGCAGCAATACATGAATGTATCACCAAAGGTGTGTTGGTAGAGTATCTCAATAGGAAAGGAAGTCAGGTGAATAGTATGTTAGTTGCAGAGTATGATTACGATCTTGATATTCAAGTGCAGAGAGAAGAAGCGGCAGAAGAAGCAGCCATCAAAGCGGAACTAAATGTAAGGGCTGAGTGTATTTTAGAATTATTACAAGAAATGGGAAATGTGAATAGTGATTTAACAAGGCGAATTAAAGAAGAAAACAATCCAGATACCTTGAAAAAATGGCTAAAGCTTGCAGTGAAAGCGGAATCTATACAAGCTTTTAAAGCGGAAATGCAATAGGGTGCTTCTTCTGTTACAATTTCAACCATTTTTTTATAGTATCTTCCACGGAGTCAGTTGTGTCCGAAGCAATATTGCGCAGTGGCAAGACAGCATCTGACATGGCGTAACTGGTACCAGCCAGCTGCAACATCTCCATATCGTTATACTGATCACCAAAGGCAATGCACTCATCCGGATGAATCCCCAATTGGTTTAGAAGTTTTTGGAGGGTATATCCTTTATGGGTGCCTTTTGGTATGGTGTCAAGCCAACCATCTCCTGCAAGTGCAATGTTGACTTGGACGGAGAATTTGGCACGAAAGGCGGGTTCCAAATAAGAAATGCCTGAGAAGTTGCAGGCAGATATTTTCAAATAAGGTTCTTTTATATCGAAAATATCGGGTACAGTAATCATCTTGTTTTTGACTACATTACGCATGTGGTTCTCATAAAAAGGAGAGGGATTGGAAATGTAGTGCGCATTTTTACAGGATAAGAGAAGTTCACATTCCGGATGCTCTTGTATCGTGGCAATGATTTCATGTCCGATGGGACGGTCAATATAACTTTCGCTAAAAAGCTGGTCATGAAAAATGCCTAGAGATCCATTTTCACAAATATAGGCAATGTCATCTTTTACAGGAGCAAAAAGATTTTGCATGTTATAGTATTGACGGCCACTTGCGGCAACGAATAAAATATTCTTTTCTTTTAACCTTTGAATCAAGGTGAAAATGGATGGATTGAGAGATTGGGCACCATCTCGCAATAAAGTGCCATCTAAATCACTTGCAATGAGTTTTATCATAGGTCTGTACTCCTTCTATTTTTGAATCATCTGGATGCTTTTTCGTAAAGTATTTTCATCGATTGCTCCGGTGTGCCCTGTAATGAGGCGTCCCTCGCTGTCAAGAAATAAGGTGGTGGGGAAGGCACGAAGGTTGTAGGCGAGAGAAGCTTCTTGATGGATGTCAAAATAAACGGGAAAAGTGTACCCTTGCTCCAAGATGTACTGTGCACCAGTATCTACGGTTTCGCGCTTGCCGTCAACCATGTTGACCATTAAGAATGTGACATCGGAGCCTATTTCATCATACATTTTTTGAAAAAGCGGCATTTCTGATTTGCACGGTGGGCACCAAGACGCCCAAAAATTCATAATGATTGGTTTGCCGAATTTTTCGGATAACTGAAGTTTATTTCCTTGAGAATCCTGCATTACAAAATCAGGAGCCTTTTCAACCGTATTCTCGGAAGAGGGCGTTTCCTGCTTGGGGGTAATTTTTTTTGCTTCTTTATTATAAACAAAGACGGCGACTGCGATAAAAAGCATAAATGCTAGCAGCCCCAGTATCACTTTCTTCTTTTGGTTCATAAATGTTCCTCCTTAAAATGTCAGTAGGGATAAAAAATATCCCATTAGTCCGGTTGCCATTAAGATACCCACGAGTACTAGAAGACTTCCGGAAATCAGATTGATAATTTTATAGTTTCGTTTAATAAAATCAAAGGCGCCTTTTAATTCATCAATGAGAAGAGCACTAATCATAAAAGGAATACCAAGACCTGCGGAAAAGGTAAGTAACATGAGCATACCGGGAAGAGTGCCGCCTTGCTGGCTAGCAAGTAAAAGTGCGGAACCTAAAAATGCGCCGACACAAGGAGTCCAGCCAATGGAGAATACCATCCCGAAGAGCAAAGAGGAAAAGAATCCCAGCTTTTGAGTGTTGGCTTGCCCTTGCTTTGTACGATTGAGAAATGGAATATGGAATACACCAAGAAAATTCAGACCAAAAACAATTACAATCAAACCGGTAATGATGTTCACAATGGTGGCATACTCTGTGAGGAGTTGCCCGATAGTTCCGGCAAAGGCTCCCATGGAAACAAAAATCAAGGTAAAACCTAAAACAAATCCGAAAGCGTTTTTGAGGGTTGTTTTTTTATTTCCTTGGTCATTTGCTGCAAAATACGAAATATAAATGGGCAGCATTGGCAAAAGACAGGGGGATATGAATGTAATGATTCCTTCTAAAAAAAGTATTGCATATTGCATAGTAAAACCTCCTTGTTTATGATTTGCCATATGAAAAGATTCTATCATATTTCTTTCATTTTTTATAGTTTAACTTGAAATAGAATTTTAGTCCGTGATGAAGTCACCGAGAATTAAATGTTGACGGTGTAAAAAAGTCAGTGGTTATGTTACAATACAATAGAAATTTAAATGAGTTTGGAAAAGAGAGGATATATTGGTATGGAAGAAAAATTTACAGTACAGAAACTAAAGGAAGATGTGTTATTTGATTTCCTATTAAAGAAGACATTTCAATCTATCTCATGGTGGTCGTCACTGGTGTTGGTGATAGTCGTGGCAATTGCGGGGGCTGTCATGTGTAATATCGGGAAATTAGATTGGAGTTACTATTTTATAGTGTTGATAGCGGCAGTTGGCCTACTTGGTTCGATTCCATTTCAAACAAAAGTAGATGCGAAAAGACAGGCAGTTAATAATTCTACCTATACGAAACCAATGACATACCGTTTTCATAAGGATACAGGTATTAGTATCCAACAAGGAAAAGAAAAGTCGATTTTTGAATGGGGACAGATTACCAAAGTCATGGAATCTAAAAAAGCAATTGGATTTTTCTGCGGAAGAAGTCGCATTTTGATTATTCCAAAAGAAAATTATGCGAAACATGCACAGGCAATTGGAAAAATGATGGTAGATAATCTAGATGCAAAAGTGATTCGGTTAAAATAGGTCTAGTATCAAGACAAACTCCGTTTACATATATTACTAGGGTATAGGTATATGTGAAGGGAGTTTTTTATGTCCTATAAGATTATGATTGATGCCGGTCACGGAGGGTATGATCCAGGGGCGGTTTATAATGGAAGACAGGAAAAAGACGATGTGCTAAAATTGGCATTGGCAGTAGGTGAGAATTTACAAAACAGAGGAATTGATGTAGAATATACAAGGACAACAGATGTATACGATTCCCCTTTTCAAAAAGCGACCAAAGCGAATCAGTCGGGAGCGGATTTCTTTGTATCTTTTCATCGCAATGCATTTCCTACTGCGAATACAGTATCCGGAGTGGAAACACTGGTTTATGATAAAAGTGGTGTAAAATATCAAATGGCACAGGACATCAATGAACAGTTGGAAGCGGTAGGATTTGTGAATTTAGGTGTAAAGGAACGTCCTAATCTTGTAGTGCTGAAGCGAACCAAGATGCCGGCTATTTTGGTGGAGGTTGGATTCATGAATTCGGATACGGACAATCAGTTATTTGACCAAAATTTTGATGCAATCGTAGAAGGAATTGCGGATGGAATATTGGATACATTAAGTACTACCGGTGACATTGAAAAGAAATATTATCGTGTACAGGTAGGTGCTTTTCGCAACAAACAGTATGCACAAAAATTATTGAATGAATTGCTGGAGCAAAATTATCCCGCATTTGTAGAAGAAAAAGATGGCTATCAACGAGTACAAGTGGGTAGTTACAATACGCTGGAAGAAGCTGCAGACATGGAGCGGAGATTAAAAAGAGCGGGATACCCTACGATTATGCTTGTATAACCCAAAACGATAGGAGTAAGAATATGAAGAACAGATTGCAATTTCAAGAAAAATTAAGCGGGATTTTAACATTGGCCGAGGACCGGGGAAAACGAATTACCACCCAGGAAGTGGATGCCTATTTTGAATCCGACCAATTAACCAAAGACCAGTTTGATTTGGTTTACGACTACCTTCTGTCACAGAAAGTAGTCGTAAAAGGGTATGAAAAATCAGGTGGTATGCTAAAAGAAAAGAACCGGGAAGAGACGATTGCCTATACCGAAGAGGAAGAAAAATACCTTCAAATATATGAGCAAGATTTACAGGGAATTCCGAAAGAAAAAGAAGGAGAAAGAGAAAAGTTACTGGGACAAGTGATGAATCAAGATACAGCTGCAAAAAGCCGACTGATTGAACTTTATTTACCGGAGGTGTTAAGAATCGCAAAAGAACATCATCATCCACAGATATTTCTGGGAGATATGGTACAAGAAGGCAATATGAGCCTGATTCTTGCCATTGATATGGTGACGGATGTGAAAGAATCTCATGGGTTTATTCTTTCTGAAATCCGTGGGGGAATGCAGGCACTGATGGAGGAGCAAGCAGATGTAAAGCAACGAGATCAAAGAATGATAGAAAAAGTGAATCATCTAGTAGCGTGTAGAGAAGAATTAACCAAAGAAATGGGACGGGAAGTAACTGGAGAAGAACTATCGGCATATATGAATCTTTCGGAAGAAGAAATGATGGATATTTTTAAATTAGCAGAAACTCCGGAGTAGGGAAAATAAAAAGCAGCGACTGTGTATGATGGCACAGTCGCTGTTCTAAAATGGAGTTCTTACTCATCGTCTTCATAGTTTTGGTCTTCTGAAAAAAAGTCGTTCCCTTCTTTGGGTTCCGGCAGATATACATGTACACGTTCTGCCCGGTTTTTATCAAGGCTTTCCACCACCATACGGATTCCGCCCCCGGTAATTACTTCATCATTTTCTTCGGGAAGTCGATCCAGATGTTCAATGATAAAACCGCCTAAGGAATCATAATCTTCCGATTCTAAAAAAAGATTGAGATGATCATTTAAATCATCCAGGCTCATGGAACCTTCTACCATATATTCTCGTTCGCCTATTTTTTTAATGAATTCCTCTTCGTTTTCGTCATACTCATCGTGAATTTCCCCTACAATTTCTTCCAGAATATCTTCCAGAGTAATGAGACCGGCTGTTTCGCCATACTCATCTAAAACAATGGCAATGTTGCAGGAAGTATCTCTCATCTCAATTAAAAGCTCAGAAATATTTTTGTACTCATAGGTGAAATAAGCTTCTCTTAAAATATCTCGAACATGAAATTCTTTACGGTTATCAAAGAGGAGCAAATCTTTCATATTAATGGTTCCGATAACGTTGTCTGTAGTTTCTTCATATACAGGAAGCCGAGTGAACTTATCTTCGCGAAATACTTCAATCAGTTCTTCGTAGGTACTGCTAACATCTGCAAAGGATACATGAACACGTGGCACCATAACATCCTTGGCTTTTGCATCCCCAAGATCAAACACATTATATATCATTTCTTTTTCTTCGGATTCAATCACACCATCTTCATGGCTGACGTCAACAATCGTACGCAATTCATTTTCCGTAATGGTGTTAGGTCTTGCATTGATATCAATGCGAAATAAAAGTAAAATTCCTTTGGATAAATTATTGATAATGAAGATAATGGGAGTCGAAAGTTTCATAATAATATTAATGATGCTCCCATAGAATAGCGCAAACTTTTCTGCATGCATAGAAGCCACAGTCTTGGGAGTGATTTCACCAAAAAGCAAGATTAAAAAGGTAATCAGTCCGGTAGCGATTCCCACTGCATATCCACCAAAACCAATGGCAATAGCGGTAGTCAGGGAAGAGGCGGAAAGATTCACGATGTTGTTGCCAATTAAGATGGCGCTCAGCATCTTTCCGGAATCACCGGTAATTTTAAGTACCATTTTCGCACGTTTATCTCCTGCCTCCGCAAGAGAACGCATTCGCATTTTGTTGACGGTGGTAAGAGATGTTTCCGCAGATGAGAAAAAAGCAGATAACATTAGTAAAACGATTAAAACGATAATCTGTATGACGGCACTAGGGTCCAATGTAAGATACACTCCTTCTTTTTTTGTGTCAGATTGGATTTTACCAATCCATTTACAATATGTCACTAATATACCGCATTTCAGGTGATTTTGCAAGAGCACGTTGAATTTGCACAAGGATTGTTGTATGATGTACAAGAATCAACAATATAAATAAATGAGGATTATTATGGAAGAAAAATTTTATGACAAACTAATTCATACAATAGATAAAGCAGAGGTTCTGATTAATGAACCTATGAGTAAACATACTACCTTTCGCATTGGTGGGTGTGCAGATTATTATGTGATACCGGTAGAAGAGGTGGAGATACAAGAGCTCATTGCACTTTGCAAGAGGGAAAAGGTGCCCTATTATGTAATGGGGAATGGTAGTAATTTACTAGTGAGCGACCAAGGATATCGGGGTGTAATCATACAAATTTACAAAAATAGGAGTCACATTTCGGTGGAAGGAACGAGGCTTCAGGTACAAGCAGGGGCGTTGTTATCCCAGATAGCCAAGGAGGCCCTTAACCATGAACTGACAGGTATGGAATTTGCAGCGGGAATCCCTGGGACACTGGGGGGAGCTGTGGTTATGAATGCGGGTGCCTATGGCGGCGAAATGAAGGATATATTAGAAAAAGTAACAGCGTTAACACCGGAAGGGACAGTGATTTCCTTAAATAAGGAAGAACTGGAATTGGGGTATCGCACCAGCATTGTTGCAAAAAAGAATTATATTGTACTGGAAGCAACGATTCAGTTAACTAAAGGGAATGCAAAAATGATACAAGAGACAATGGATACTTGGAAAGAGAAAAGGACGACGAAACAACCACTGGAGTATCCAAGTGCAGGAAGTACATTTAAACGGCCGGAAGGATATTTTGCAGGACAACTTATTGAAGAAGCGGGGCTGAGAGGCTTTCAAGTAGGTGGGGCACAAGTATCCCAAAAGCATTGCGGATTCGTAATTAACAAGGATCATGCAACCGCAGCGGATGTGATTTCATTGATGAGGCAGGTATCCGAAAAAGTCAAAAGCAATTCAGGAGTCATATTAGAACCGGAAGTCAAAAAATTAGGAGAATTCTAAAATGAGATTCATTATTGTAACCGGGATGTCCGGAGCGGGGAAAAGTACAGCACTGAAAATGTTAGAAGATATGGGGTATTTTTGCGTAGATAATTTGCCAATTCCTTTGATTACGAAATTTGCTGATTTATTACGGGTGCCTAATTCAGAAGTGAACAAAGTAGCACTGGGTCTGGATATTCGAAGCGGCCAAAACTTCGAGGAATTGGAGGAAGTACTGAAAGAATTAGATGAATCGCATCTTTTCTATGAAGTCCTATTTTTAGATGCGGATGAAGAGGTGCTGATTAAACGTTATAAAGAAACCAGACGTACGCATCCGTTATCAGCAGAAGGCAGAGTGGATAAGGGAATCCTAAAAGAACGAAACCGCTTGGAATTTTTGAAGAAAAAAGCGGACTACATCATTGATACCAGCCAACTTTTAACAAGAGAGTTAAAGGCAGAACTGGATAAGATATTTGTAAAGAATGAGGAATATAAGAATCTTTATGTAACCATTTTATCATTTGGATTTAAATATGGAATTCCAAGTGATGCGGACATGGTTTTTGATGTGCGGTTCCTTCCTAATCCTTACTATATAGAAGAGCTAAGGCCTATGAATGGGAATGATAAAGAAGTACAAGATTATGTGATGAATAATGAGAAGGCCAAGGAATTTATGGAAAAACTAGGGGATATGATTCGCTTTTTGATTCCCAATTACATTATAGAAGGAAAACATCAATTGGTCATTGCAATTGGATGTACAGGTGGGAAACATCGCTCGGTCACACTTTCCAAGGAGCTTTACAAATGTTTGGAAAAAGAAAATGAGTATGGAATTAAAATAGAACATAGGGATATTGAAAAGGATGCAGTCAGGAAAGGACAGTAGAGCATATGTCATTTTCAGGGAAGGTAAAGGAAGAATTATCAAGGAATATTGCTCATGCAAGGCACTGCAGAATTGCGGAAATTGCAGCAATTATCAGTATGTGCGGCAATATTTCCATTTCCAGCTATAACCAATATAGAATTAAGATTTACACGGAAAATCTAGCAGTTGCAAGAAAAAGCTTTACATTAATCAAAAAAACATTTAATATAGGAACTGAAAATTCTGTTCGCAGAAATCTAGCAAAGCACAGTGCATCTTATTCTATTATCATTACGGAACATGAAGATGCAAAGCGAATTTTACAAGCTTGTAAATTGCTAGATGAAGAAGGTCAAATTTCAGAAGAGTTATCAGTGGTAAGAAATCTGGTGGTACAGGAAACTTGTTGCAAGCGTGCATTTATAAGAGGAGCTTTTTTGTCAAGCGGATCCATGAGTGATCCTAAAAAAGCGTATCATTTTGAGATTGTATGCGCAACTTATAAAAAAGCAGAACAACTTCGGGACATGATAAATTGTTTTGAAATGGATGCGAAGATTGTACTGCGGAAGAAATCCTATGTGGTGTACCTAAAGGAAGGCGCGCAGATTGTAGATATTCTAAACGTGATGGAAGCACATATCTCTTTGATGGAGCTAGAAAATGTGAGAATATTAAAAGAGATGCGCAACACTGTAAACCGAAAGGTAAACTGTGAAACAGCGAATATTCATAAAACCGTATCCGCTGCTGTAAAGCAGGTGGAAGATATTACATATATACGTGATCATATCGGTTTTGAAAAGTTGTCAGATGGATTAAAAGATGCTGCTGATATCAGGCTGGCACATCCAGATGCAACACTGCAGGAATTAGGAGATTTATTAATGCCAACAGTTGGCAAATCAGGAGTGAACCACAGACTTCGTAAATTAAGCAAAATAGCAGAAACGTTAAGGGAAAACAAGGAGGTACGTTATGATTAAGAAACCAGTAACCGTGCAATCAAATGATGGATTAGATGGCAGACCGATTGCTTTGTTAGTACAAGAGGCAAGCCAGTACACAAGTCAGGTACATATAGAAATTGATAATAAAAAGATCAATGCCAAAAGCATTATGGGTATGATGAGTCTGCGAATTGCCGGAGGCGATAAATTGACACTGGTAACGGAAGGTGCAGATGAAGAAGAAGCTGCAAATGGAATTGAAAAATTTTTAAGCGAAGTGAAATAAAACATACATACCAAAGAGAATAGAAACGGAGAAAGAGCATGTAGCAAATATATGCTCTTTTTACTAACACGGGGTGAGAATATGAAAAAAATGTTATTTGTGTTTAATCCTAATGCAGGAAAAGGGTTGCTAAAATCAAGACTTGCCGAAATCATTGATATTTTTGTGAAAGCGGGATATGAACCGGTGGTATATCCGACGCAGTGCTATAAAGATGCCTACCAAAAAGTAATTTCCTTTACCGAGGATTATGAACTTTTGGTATGCAGTGGCGGTGATGGAACGTTAGATGAGGTAGTAACCGGTATGATGAAGCGAAAAAATCGTATTCCACTTGGTTATATTCCCACAGGAACTACCAACGACTTTGCCAATAGCCTTCATATTTCTAAGGATATACTAAAAGCTGCTTATACAGCGGTCCACGGAACTGCATTTTCATGTGATGCAGGAGCATATAATGATGGCTTTTTTGTGTATATCGCAGCGTTTGGTTTATTTACAGATGTATCGTATCAAACAAAACAGGAAGTGAAAAATGTGCTTGGTCATTTGGCCTATGTCTTAGAAGGAACAAAACGATTGTTTAATATTCCCTCTTATCGTATTAAAGTGACTCATGATGGAGAAGAAATGGAAGATGAATTTGTCTTCGGTATGGTGACGAACTCGAGGTCTGTGGGAGGGTTCCGTAATATGATAGGAAAAGAAGTGGTATTTGATGATGGCGTCTTTGAGGTTACATTAATTAAAACACCTAAGAATCCATTAGCACTGCAGGAAATTGTTGCATCACTTTTGATTGAACAGGTCAACACGGATTATATGTATAGCTTTCAGACGGGTAAGATTACATTTGAATCATTGGAAGAAATTCCGTGGACTTTGGATGGAGAGTTTGGAGGAGAACATGATTTTGTAGAGATTGAAAATAAAAAACAGCAGCTTCAAATTATTGTGGACCCACAAGAAGTAGAATCGCTGATGCAAATAGAAGGGACAAATAATTAATTATGGAAAAGAGAGAACAATTTTCATCTAGATTAGGATTCATATTGATTTCGGCTGGATGTGCAATTGGATTGGGAAATGTATGGAGATTTCCGTATATCGTTGGTAAGTATGGAGGAGGAGCTTTTGTATTAATTTACCTATGCTTTTTACTCATCCTCGGTCTTCCCATTGTCGTAATGGAATTTTCAGTAGGACGTGGAAGCAAAAAAAGTATTGCTTTGTCTTTTAACGAGTTGGAACCCAAGGGAACCAAGTGGCATATACATGGATATTTTGGAATGGCGGGAAACTATCTTCTGATGATGTTTTATACCACAGTAGCTGGTTGGATGCTGGCATATTTTGTGAAAATGCTAAAAGGGGATTTTGAAAATGTCACGACGAAACAAGTGGCAGATGTGTTTGGAGCATTGACTACCAATCGAAATGAAATGATATTTTGGATGGTACTAATCTCGGTGATTGCTTTACTTATTTGTTCTATGGGTTTACAAAAAGGTGTAGAGCAAATTACCAAGATTATGATGGGAAGTTTGCTGTTGATTATGGTCATTTTAGTAGGACGTGCAGTGACGCTTCCTCATGCAATGGAAGGTCTGAAGTTTTATTTGCTGCCCAGTTTATCGAAGATGAAAGAGGCAGGTATTATGAATGCAGTGTTTGCTGCAATGGGACAAGCGTTTTTCACTCTGAGTATAGGAATTGGTTCCTTAGCTATCTTTGGAAGTTATATCGGAAAAGAACGGGCACTTACAGGAGAAGCAGTGAGTGTTACGATTTTAGATACGTTTGTAGCGGTTATGGCAGGCTTGATTATTTTCCCAGCATGTTTTGCTTTTGATATTAATCCGGGGGAAGGACCGGGGCTGATTTTTGTGACATTGCCGAATGTATTTAATGAAATGCCAGGAGGAAGAATCTGGGGGGCTTTGTTTTTCTTATTTATGACATTTGCAGCACTTTCTACGGTAATCGCAGTATTTCAAAATCTGATTGCGTGTGCCAGAGATATGTGGGGATGGACTTTGAAAAAGTCACTTCTTATTAATGGAGTATTGCTGATGATATTAAGTCTTCCTTGTATTCTGGGAATGACGGACTGGGTAGGAATCAAAATATTTGGGAAGAGTATTATGGATATGGAAGATTTCCTAGTGAGTAACAACTTACTTCCATTAGGTTCATTGGTGTATCTGATGTTTTGCATGAGTAAATCTGGTTGGGGCTTTGAAAATTTCTTAAAAGAGGCCAATACAGGAACTGGAATAAAGTTTCCGGGAGGCAAAGGGATGAAATTTTATCTGACCTTTATCCTGCCCCTGATTGTTTTGGTGATTTTTGTGCAAGGCTATATTGCAATGATAGGATAAGTAAAAGAAAATAAAAAAAGTACTTGTATATTGTAGGAAAGTAAGATACAATATACAAGCACGGTTTTTACAAGAACTATGCAGTTGTGAGTGTAAGGCCCCTTGGTCAAGCGGTTAAGACGTGACCCTCTCACGGTCGAATCAGGAGTTCGATTCTCCTAGGGGTCATTAAAAGGAATCCGAAATATTTAGGGTTCCTTTTTTGTATGTTATGAGGTATAATGATGATAGTTTGTAACAAGATAATGAAATAAGCGGAGGAAAATGACATGTTGGTATCAGCGAAAGAAATGTTGCAGAAAGCAAAAGCAGGGCACTATGCGGTAGGACAGTTCAATATCAATAACCTAGAGTGGACAAAGGCCGTGTTACTTACAGCAGAGGAATGCAAGTCACCTGTTATCTTAGGAGTTTCCGAAGGTGCAGGGAAATATATGACGGGCTATAAGACAGTTATGGGTATGGTAAAAGGAATGATAGAAGAACTTGGCATTACCGTTCCGGTATCGGTTCATTTGGATCATGGCGGTTATGAAGGCTGTATGAAATGTATTGAAGCAGGTTTCCCATCCATTATGTTTGATGGTTCTCATTATCCAATTGAAGAAAATATAGCAAAAACAAGAGAATTAGTTGCTATTTGCAAAGAAAAGGGAATGTCTTTAGAAGCAGAAGTCGGCGCAATCGGCGGAGAAGAAGACGGAGTAATCGGAAAAGGCGAATGTGCAGACCCACAGGAATGTAAGAGAATTGCAGATTTAGGTGTGGATATGCTTGCAGCAGGAATTGGAAATATTCATGGAAAATATCCGGCTAACTGGGAAGGATTGAGCTTTGAGACTCTTGACCAAGTACAGCAACTGACAGGAGACATGCCATTAGTACTTCACGGTGGAACAGGAATTCCAGATGATATGATTAAAAAAGCAATCAACTTAGGCGTAGCTAAAATCAATGTAAATACAGAATGCCAGTTGACATTTGCAGCAGCAACACGCAAATATATCGAAGATGGAAAAGATCTTCAAGGAAAAGGATATGACCCACGTAAATTATTAGCACCGGGTACCGAAGCAATTAAAGCAACAGTAAAAGAAAAAATAGAATTATTTGGTTCAGCAGGGCAGGCATAAGCCGTCTTAATTTATGGCAAAAGCGAAAGGCGTTCCAGAAGAATGGGATGCCTTTTCTTTACGAAAGAAAGGAACAAAATTTATGAATGATTCACCAATCAATGTAACGGAAATCTTTGGGGAAAATGTATTTAATGATACGGTCATGCAAGAACGCCTTCCAAAAAGAATTTACAGAGATTTAAAGAAAACCATCGAAGAGGGAAAAGAGCTGGATTTGGAAACAGCAGATGTCATTGCGCATGAGATGAAGGAATGGGCGATTGAAAAGGGAGCTACTCATTATACGCATTGGTTCCAACCAATGACAGGAGTTACGGCAGAGAAACACGATTCTTTTATTTCCGCACCCATGGCAAATGGAAAGGTATTGATGACATTTTCCGGGAAAGAATTAATCAAAGGAGAACCGGATGCATCCTCGTTCCCCTCAGGAGGACTTCGTGCCACATTTGAGGCAAGAGGATACACCGCTTGGGATTGTACGTCTCCTGCATTTGTAAGGCAGGATGCCGGTGGTGCCACTCTTTGCATCCCTACAGCATTTTGTTCTTATACCGGAGAAGCACTGGATCAAAAAACGCCTCTTCTTCGTTCCATGGAAGCAATTAACATTCAGGCACTTCGTCTTTTGCGCTTATTTGGAAACCAAACATCGAAAAAGGTAACTCCGTCTGTGGGCGCAGAACAGGAATATTTTTTGGTAGATGCCGGGAAATTTACCCAGAGAAAAGACTTGATTTATGCAGGACGCACATTATTTGGGGCCATGCCTCCCAAAGGCCAGGAATTGGATGATCATTATTTTGGAATTATTCGTCAGAGAATTGTTTCTTTCATGAAAGATGTCAATATGGAGTTGTGGAAAATGGGTGTCAGTGCGAAGACCCAGCATAATGAAGCGGCACCGGCTCAGCATGAATTGGCACCAATTTATGCACCCTGTAATATAGCGGTAGACCATAATCATCTGATAATGCAGGTGCTGAAAAAAGTGGCTAGTCAACATGGAATGAAATGTCTGCTTCATGAGAAACCTTTTGCAGGAGTGAATGGGTCCGGCAAGCATAACAACTGGTCACTGACCACGGATGATGGAAAGAACTTGTTAGAGCCAGGGAAAACACCACATGAAAATATTCAATTTCTGTTGGTATTGACTTGTATCCTAAAGGCAGTGGACGTGCATGCAGATTTGTTAAGAGAATCCGCAGCAGATCCGGGGAATGATCATAGACTGGGAGCCAATGAAGCGCCACCGGCAATTATTTCTGTATTTTTAGGTGAGCAATTAGAAGATGTGTTGGAACAATTGATTAGTACAGGAGAAGCTACTCACAGCCTGAAGGGCGGGGTGCTGGAAACAGGTGTAAAAACACTTCCTGATTTTGCAAAAGACGCTACGGATCGAAATCGTACATCTCCGTTTGCTTTTACCGGTAACAAATTTGAATTCCGCATGGTAGGCTCCAGAGATTCTGTTGCAGCACCTAATATTGTGACCAATACCATTGTAGCAGAGGCGTTTGCAGAGGCTTGTGATATTTTGGAAAAAGCAGATGATTTTGACATGGCAGTGCATGATTTGATTAAAAAGTATGCGACGGAGCATTCCCGAATTGTATTTAATGGGAATGGTTATTCAGAGGAATGGGTAGAAGAGGCCAAACGCAGAGGACTTCCGAATTTGAATTCTATGGTAGAAGCAATTCCATCCATGACTACGGAAGCAGCAATGGCAATGTTTGAAAAATTCAAAGTATTTACCAAGGTAGAATTAGAATCCCGGGCAGAAATCCAATATGAATCTTATGCAAAGACAATTAATATTGAAGCAAGGGCCATGATTGACATTGCAAGTAAACAAGTCATTCCTGCAATTATGAATTATACGAGAACTCTTGCAGATACGATTAATGCAGTTACAGCAGCAGGAACAGCAGCAACGGTACAAAGAGAGCATTTGACAAAGATATCGGAACTTCTGGTGGAGACACAATCTGCATTGAACGTATTGGTACAAGTGGCAGATTGTGCAGCTGTAAAAGAAGAAGGCGGTATACGGGCAAATTATTATCATGAAACGGTTGTTCCTGCAATGGAGAAGCTGCGAGAACCAGTGGATGCACTGGAAATGATTGTGGATAAAGAAGTATGGCCAATGCCATCGTATGGAGATTTGATTTTTGAAGTGTAATATTACAGGAGGAAGAATGGTGAGTCAGACAGAATTCTTAGAGCGACTGAAGGAAGCCTTAGCAAATGATTTGAGCGCTCAAGTTGTCCAAGAACATGTAAATTATTATAGAGATTATATTCAAAATGAAATAAAACAAGGAAGAAAAGAAGAGGCGGTCGTCGCAGAATTGGGCGACCCTTGGGTGATTGCGCGTGGAATTGCGGACTCTCCATCTGGCTCTGAGAAGGGTCAGACTTATGAAACAAAAGAAAGTGGAAAAGCGACTAAAAGACAGACTTCCAAAGGATTATTTCCACCGGATACCTGGTGGAAAAAGGCAATCCTTATTATCTGTGCTGTTTTGATACTGTTTGTCCTTGCGAGAATTATTAAAATTTTTTTACCGGTACTGGTGGTGATTGTCATTTTAGTTTTGATCGTACGTTTAAATGGAGGAAAAAAAGGGTAAAGTAAAAGACCTTGTGGGGGAGCCACAAGGTCTTTTGAGGGGAGTATAAATAATTAATAAGGGGTTGTAAGAAGTAACCTTCTTACAACATTAAGTATAATATAGAGTTTAGAAAAAAGCAAGCAGAAAATTTAAAAATATATAAAATCCCGTTAACATTTCGTTAACAGAAATAAATGTATAAAAAAGAATGAAAAAGCCATACTAATGATTGTACCAAAACAATCTTAGGAGGGAATCACATGACAAAGAATTATAATTCATCAAACAATGCAGACAATGCTGCAAGCAAAAACATCAAGGACAAAACAAACGGGGTCAACAACGGATATGCATCTTATATGGATGAGGAAAGCAAGAACAAAAACAGTGAAATGTCCAAGAACAAAAATGTGAAGACGAACTCAGATAAGTAAAAAAAGAACCATGCATTTTTCGATGAGAATGCATGGTTCTTTTACGATATTCATTGACAGCAGTCAATGTTACACGTAATATATACTTAGTATGAAACGAGCAGTACAGGAGGAAAAGAATGGGTAAATTTGAGTTGATAGCACCCTGTCATTTTGGATTAGAAGCAGTTCTAAAACGTGAAATCCAAGATTTGGGATATGAGATTGCTGGCGTAGAAGATGGACGAGTTACTTTTTACGGGGATGAGAAAGCGATTTGCAGAGCGAATATATTTTTAAGGACAGCAGAGCGGATTTTATTGAAGGTAGGAGAATTTAAGGCAGAAACATTTGACGAGTTATTTGAAAAGACGAAGAAACTTCCGTGGGAAACTTATGTACCAAAAGATGGAAAGTTCTGGGTTACCAAGGCGGGATCTGTAAAAAGCAAATTATTTAGTCCTTCGGATATCCAATCGATTATGAAAAAAGCGATGGTAAATCGGATGAAAGAAAAATATCATTTGGAGTGGTTCGAAGAGGATGGTGAGCCGTATCCGGTTCGTGTCTTTTTAATGAAAGATATTGTGACCATTGGAATCGACGCTTCGGGAATGTCGTTACATAAAAGAGGCTATCGACAATCGGCAGGCATTGCTCCTATTTCGGAAACCCTTGCGGCAGCTTTGATTTTATTGACACCGTGGAACAAAGATCGCATTTTAGTAGATCCATTTTGCGGAAGTGGGACTTTCGTCATTGAAGCGGCTATGTTAGCGGCTAAGATTGCACCCGGACTGAAACGTTCTTTCACGGCAGAAGAGTGGACGAACATTATCCCAAAAAAAGCGTGGGCAGACGCAAGAAAAGAAGCTGAGGATGCTATCTGTATGGACGTTGAGGTGGACATTCAAGGCTATGATATAGATGGTTCTGTAATCAAATGGGCCAGAGAAAACGCAAGAGAAGCGGGCGTAGAGAGTTTGATTCATTTTCAGGAACGAGCAGTGAAAGATTTGCGTCACCCTAAAAAATATGGGTTTATCATTACCAATCCTCCATATGGAGAGAGAATGGAAGAAAAAGAAAATCTGCCACAACTATACAAAGAATTTGGAGAAAGTTTTCGACAACTGGATAGTTGGTCGGCATATATGATTACCAGTTATGAAGAAACAGAAAACTATTTTGGTAGAAAAGCAGATAAGAATCGGAAGCTTTATAATGGAATGCTAAAAACATATTTTTATCAATTTCTAGGTCCCAAACCACCGAGAAAACCACGCTAAACAAGAAAGAGTTTCAATATTAACAGATTAAAGAAGGTATGGATAATATGGATAAAAAAATTATATTTGCAACGGGAAACGAACATAAAATGATAGAAATACGGATGATTTTAAAAGAGTTAGGAATGCCCGTAGAATCTATGAAAGAGGCCAATATTCAAGTAGAGGTAGTGGAAGATGGAGAGACCTTCGAAGAAAATTCCGTTAAAAAGGCCGTAGAAATTGCAAAATACACTCAAAATTGCATTGTTCTTGCAGATGATTCCGGTTTGGAAATAGATTATTTGAACAAAGAACCGGGTATTTATTCCGCACGTTATGCAGGGGTGGACACCTCTTATGATATTAAAAATCAATTGCTCTTGGATCGTTTGGAGGGAGTGACAGATGAGAAGCGCACAGCAAGGTTTGTGTGTGCCATAACGGCAGTTTATCCGAATGGAACGGTAGAAACAGTGCGGGGAACCATGGAAGGCAGAATTGGACATGAAATAATTGGAAGTAATGGTTTTGGTTATGATCCCATTTTCTTTTTGCCGGAATATGGCTGCAGTTCTGCACAGCTTGACCCAGAGGAAAAGAACAAAATAAGTCATAGGGGGAAAGCATTACGCGCAATGCGTGAAATGATAGAACAAAAATATGCGAATACTAATTGTAAGTGATACCCATGGACAGAATCGAAATTTAGAAAAAGCAATAGAACGAGTGGGTGCGATAGATATGTTGGTGCATTTGGGAGATTTGGAAGGACTGGAAGGATATATCAGCGAACTCGTGGATTGTCCGGTGCATATGGTTGCAGGGAATAATGATTTTTTTTCGGATCTCAACCGAGAAGAAGAATTTGAAATCGGAGCATATCACACATTTATTACTCACGGGCATTGTTACTATGTATCTATGAACACGGAGCGAATTAAGCAAGAAGGAATGGAAAGAAATGCAGATATTGTCATGTTTGGCCATACGCACAAACCACTGATTGATAGGGGAAATGGAATTACATTGATTAATCCCGGAAGTTTATCCTACCCAAGACAGGAGGGAAGGAAAGGGAGTTTTATTTTGATGGAAATTGATGACAAAGGGGAAGCACATTATACATTAAATTACGTAGAATGATTAGAAATGAAGTTAAAAGGTAAAAAAGTTGGCAAACAGGTAAAAAAATTGTTAAAACAGGTTGACAAGCCCGTGGCGTTATTATATAATAACTCTTGCGTCACGGGTAACGCGGTGACGAATTTTTATGTTTTCGGGGTGTGGCTCAGCTTGGCTAGAGCGCCTGGTTTGGGACCAGGAGGTCGCAG
>JAVWVS010000035.1:0-18646 GCA_036666555.1 Lachnospiraceae bacterium
AATGCAAAGAAATATCGTCAGGGTGTGGAGTATGGTTCTGCCAGATGGGGAACAGAAAAGGATATTAAGCCGTATATTGCCCCTATATTTGAAAACAACATCCTATTGACTGAAACAGAGCGTTTGATGATGTCAGGCAGACCGAAAGAACCAAAGTATGCCAGAAATAAAAATGTCATGGTGGTGGGTGGTTCAGGCTCCGGTAAAACCCGCTTTTACGTGAAACCCAACCTTATGCAGATGCACAGTTCCTATGTGGTTACTGACCCGAAAGGGACGGTTCTTGTGGAAGTTGGAAAAATGTTAGAGAGAGGATGTCCGGTGACAGATGAAGATGAAAACATTGTACGGGATAAAGATGGGAAGATTGTGTACGAGCCATATGTAATTAAGGTGCTTAATACCATTAACTTCAAGAAATCCATGCACTACAATCCATTTGTCTATATCCGCTCCGAGAAAGATATTCTGAAATTGGTTTCAACCATCATCGCAAACACCAAAGGAGAAGGACAGCAGTCAGGAGAAGACTTTTGGGTGAAAGCGGAGAAGCTGTACTATTGTGCATTAATTGGGTATATATGGTATGAGGGCAAGGAGGAAGAAAAAAACTTTATTACGCTGTTGGAATTAATTAATGCATCAGAAGCCAGAGAGGATGATGAAACATTTAAAAATTCAGTTGACCTTATGTTTGAGCAACTGGAAAAAAGAGATCCGGAGCATTTTGCAGTCAAGCAGTACAAGAAATATAAACTTGCTGCAGGAAAGACAGCGAAGAGTATACTTATTAGTTGCGGTGCGAGGCTTGCACCATTTGATATTAAGGAATTAAGAGAACTAATGAGATACGATGAGCTGGAGTTGGAGTTAATAGGGGATAGGAAGACCGCCCTCTTTGTAATCATTTCCGATACGGATGATACCTTTAATTTTGTGGTATCTATCATGTATACGCAGCTTTTTAACTTGCTGTGTGACAGGGCAGATGATGTGTATGATGGCAGATTGCCGATACATGTGCGGTGTCTGTTAGACGAGTTTGCGAACATCGGGCAAATACCAAAATTTGAAAAGTTGATTGCCACCATCAGAAGTCGAGAAATATCGGCTTCTATTATTTTACAATCAAAGAGCCAGTTAAAAGCAATCTATAAGGACAATGCCGATACCATTGAAGGAAATTGCGACACTACTATTTTCCTCGGTGGAAAAGAAAAAACAACCCTAAAAGATTTAGCAGAGGTCTTAGGCAAGGAAACCATAGATCTTTACAATACATCGGATACAAGAGGCTCACAGCGTTCTTATGGGCTAAATTATCAAAAAACAGGAAAGGAGTTAATGAGTCAGGATGAAATTGCTGTCATGGATGGAGGAAAATGTATTATGCAGCTTAGAGGCGTAAGACCTTTCTTCTCAAATAAGTACGATATTACCAAACACAAGCAATACAGAGTTCTGTCCGATTATGACAAAAAGAATCGCTTTGATATTGAAAAATATATAAGTACAAAACTTGTAGTGAAACCCGACGATGTGGTGGAAGTCTACGAGATGTAACTCGCAAATTAGGAACTTCCCGACTAGTTGTCGGAAAGTAGAAATTAGAAAGGAATGGTAAAAAATATGGCATTTTTTACAACTGCAATTACAACATTAAAAACGCTGGTTTGTGCAATCGGAGCAGGTCTTGCAGCATGGGGAGTAATTAATCTGTTGGAAGGGTATGGAAATGACAACCCCGGAGCAAAATCACAAGGAATCAAGCAGTTAATGGCTGGCGGTGGCATTGTACTGATTGGACTTAATCTGATTCCACAGTTATCATCACTGTTCAGCTAATATGTCAGGAATTATTGAAAAGATTACAGAGTTCATAAAGGAACTTCTGCTTGGCTGGATTACATCCAATTTGGAGACCATGTTCACAGATGTGAATGATAAAGTGGGCAGTATAGCCGCAGAAATAGGGAAGACTCCGGAAAATTGGAATAGTGGCATTTTCTCCATGATTAAGAATCTGTCTGATAGTGTTATTGTTCCAATCGCTGGGATGATCATTACGTTTGTGCTATGTTATGAGCTGATTTCCATGATTATGGAGAAAAACAATATGCATGACACAGACACGTTTATGTTTTTCAAGTATTTTTTCAAGATGCTCATTGCA
Source organism: Lachnospiraceae bacterium (assembly GCA_036666555.1). Taxonomy (GTDB): domain Bacteria; phylum Bacillota; class Clostridia; order Lachnospirales; family Lachnospiraceae; genus UMGS1251. The sequence goes on from JAVWVS010000035.1 coordinate 2,174, forward strand.
ATCTATCTGGTCACTCATACGTTTGATATTGCCATGGCGATATTTGATGTAGCCAACCATGTGGTAAACCGTGCAGGAGGCATCATTAGCGGTTCCGCTAATATTGATGTGGCAGAAGCACTCAAAAGCATCTTGGAGAACGGGGCAGAATCCATGGGAATTGGAGAACTGTTGGGACTTGGTCTAGAAACGATGATTGTCAGCCTATGTATGAAAATTATATCTGTCCTAATCACCGTTATTTTATATGGACGAATGATTGAGATATACCTTTATGTATCTGTAGCACCGATACCATTTGCGACATTTACCAACCGGGAGTGGGGAAGTATCGGACAAAATTATGTGAGAGCGTTACTGGCATTGGGCTTCCAGGGATTTTTCATGATGGTATGTGTAGCAATTTATGCAGTGCTTGTAAATACCATTACGGTAGCGGACAATCTTCACACCGCCATCTGGTCGGTGGCAGCCTACACCGTTCTTTTATGTTTCAGTCTGTTTAAGACAGGCACGTTATCAAAATCAATATTTAATGCACATTAAAAATAGGATAGGAGGGTATAAAATGGCTTATGTACCAGTGCCAAAAGACTTGTCTAAAGTCAAAACAAAAGTGGCATTTAATTTAACAAAAAGGCAGCTCATCTGTTTCTCCCTTGGGGGAATATGTGGACTGCCAGTTTACTTTTTAACCAAATCAATACTTGGAACCGATGTGGCAGCAATTTTGATGATACTTATCATGCTGCCATTTTTCTTTTTAGCGATGTACGAAAGAGATGGATTCCCGGCAGAGAAAATATTACTGCATATTATCAATCAAAAATTCAGACGTCCGGCAATCCGGGTATACAAAACAAAGAACCTGTATGGACGTTTGATTGAGATAAACAAAATTGAGAAAGAAGGTGCAAGACTTGAGAAAAAAGCAAAAGAAGCCAGAGAAGCGAGAAATCTTCTACGGATTGTTCAAAAAGCAGACCGGAAAAAGTAAGCGGTCTGGGACAGCGGTCTCCACAGCAGGAAAGGATAGTAAAAAGAAAGCCTTACCTTTAACAAAAGAAGAAAAGCAACGGCTTCGGGAATTACGGCAGAAAAAGGAAGAACAGCAGAAACAGAAGATTCCTGATTCTGCACAAACAAGTATCCCATATGAGGAGATGTTCCGTGACGGTATCTGCCAAATAACAAAACATACATTTTCTAAAACCATTCAGTTTTTTGATATCAACTATCAGTTAGCACAAAATGAGGCAAAAACCACGATATTTGAAAATTACTGTGAGTTTCTGAATTACTTTGATAGTTCCATTCAGTTTCAGATTACCTTTTTAAATCAGCAAGCAAACTTTGAGGAGTATGTCAAAACCATTGATATTCCAATGCGAGGAGATGAGTTTGACGAAATCAGAAAAGAATATGCCGATATGCTGAAGATGCAGCTTGCAAAGGGGAATAACGGTCTTATCAAGACCAAATACATTACGTTCACAATTCAGGCACAGAACCTAAAGACTGCAAAGGCAAGGCTGGAACGAATCGAAATGGATATTCTTAATAACTTCAAAGTCATGGGAGCGTTGGCAAAACCGCTCAATGGGGTGGAGCGATTGAATATATTTCATGATATCCTCAATATGGATACAAAAGAACCATTTCACTTTCATTATGGGATGGTGGCAAAGACGGGACTTGGAACAAAAGACTTTATTGCACCTACGGGATTTGATTTTAGCAGTGATAGTTACTTCCGTATGGGACAGACTGTGGGCTGTGTATCCTACTTACAGATTATAGCACCGGAATTGACAGACAAGATGTTGGCGGAGTTTTTGGATATGGAAGAAAACCTGATTATTAATATCCATATTCAACCGATTGACCACAAGGCGGCAATTAAAAGTTTGAAAGCAATCTTGTCAAATATCCAGAAAATGAAGATTGAGGAACAAAAAAAGGCAATCCGAAGTGGATACGATATGGATATTCTCCCGCCGGATATTACAACCTATGGAGAGGAAGCACAAAATCTTTTAGATGAGTTGCAATCCAGAAATGAAAAGCTGTTTCAAATAACATTCCTCTTAATGAATACAGCGGAGGGAAAGAAAAAGCTGGATAACATTGCGTATCAGACTTCTGGCATCGCACAAAAATATAATAACAATGTTCGCAAGGTGCAATACTTGCAGGAACAAGGACTCATGTCCTCACTCCCGCTTGGTATCAATCAAGCGGAGGTACATAGGCTGTTGACTACCACGTCCACAGCTATTTTTGTACCTTTTACTACGCAGGAACTATTTCAGGGCGGAGAAGCCCTATATTACGGTTTGAATGCTCTTAGCAACAATATGATTATGGTTGACCGTAAGAAGTTAAAGAACCCAAATGGCTTGATACTTGGTACACCCGGTTCAGGAAAATCATTCAGTGCGAAGCGGGAAATTACAAACGTATTTATAATCACACTGGATGATATTGTTATTTGTGATCCAGAGGGAGAATATTATGCGTTGGTTCGGGCACTTGGTGGGCAGGTCATCAAAATCAGTGCGAAAAGTACTGATTATATTAACCCGATGGATGTGAATTTAGATGTCATTTATCATCCAGAGAAATACCGGATAAACGGAGATATAGAGGACGTGGATACGATTATTGCAGATAAATCGGAGTTTATTGCGTCTTTCTGCGAGATGATTATGAAAAAGCCTAATAATGGAGAATTGGATGGAGATGAAGTATCCATTATCGACCATTGTATCAAGGATATCTATGAAGAATATCTGTTTAATAATCCGCAGCCGGAGAATATGCCAATTCTAAAGGATTTCTTAGACAGACTGCTCTTTTATGCAGATAGAAACGATGCTGCAAGAAGAATTGCAAACTGTCTCGAACTGTATGTAACTGGTTCACAAAATGTCTTTAATCACAGAACCAATGTGGATATGAAGAATCGTATTGTTTGCTTTGATGTAAAGGACTTGGGAACAACCCTTCGCAAAGCAGGGATGTTGATTGTTCAAAATATGGTTTGGACAAGAGTTTCCAGTAACCGGGCTACGGGAAAAGCAACCCGCTATTATGTAGATGAGTTCCATCTGTTATTAAAGCAGCCACAGACTGCCAATTATTCAGTAGAGATGTGGAAACGGTTCAGGAAATGGGGAGGAATCCCAACTGGACTAACCCAAAATGTGACCGATTTCCTCGGTTCGCTAGCAGTAGAAAATATTGTGGGTAACAGTGATTTTATTTATATGTTGAATCAACATAGCGGAGATCAGAAGATACTGGCAGAGAAATTGAATATTTCAAAACATCAGCTTTCTTATGTAAATAACAGTAATGAGGGTGAGGGATTGCTTTTTTACGGAAATGTCATTATACCGTTTGTAGACAAGTACCCCAAAGATACAAAAACCTATGCCATTATGAGTACCAAACCGGAAGATTTAAAGATGCAGGATGAAACGTAATGATTTTTATTTCTAACAATCATAGAAGAGATGAGGCGAGTCCTTACTGTACATTCAGAAGGGAGGTGAAAATGATTGCGTGAACAGAAACTTGGGACACAAGATAAAAAAGTAAGTCACATAACTAAAGATGGACTGGTTGAGGAAAACCTTGCTACTGGAGATATGAAGCGAGCTAGCCAACGAGAAGAGGAAGTGGTCTTTAAAAAGTCAGAAGAACTTGCCCTTGGTAATAGGAATGAAAGTTTGAAAAATGGAGCGGTGAGCAAGGAGCTTCAGAGCCATAGTAGCGAGCCAACAAAGTTACAGGAATCGTCGGCTACGATAAGGGAGAGAAAAGCAAAACATCGTTATCATTACCATAATCAAAGGCAGAAAAAAGCAAGCAGACTCCAATTTGACACACTAGAAGCGGATGGGAGTCTGAGCAAACAAAAGGAAACACAGGCAACCGGGGATACGAATATTCATACAGAGTCGGATTTTCTGAAACGCTCCGAGAGAAAGGCAGAGAAAGCCCAAGATAAATTAAAACACGCTCGAAAAAAGCAGATGCAGAAAACGTCACTCAAAATGCAAAGAGTTTATCAGGAAGATGCACAAACGGTGAAGCACCAACTTTACTTTGAGACAACAGACAAGCCGGGAAAATCAACGAGTATAGCAAGGAAAGTGGGAACAAAAGTCCGGGATAGTGCGGGGGATCTGGTACATAACAAAATCCGGCAAGAAGAACAGGACAATGTAGGTGTACAGGCAGTACATAAGGCAGAACAGACAGGGGAAAGAATCCTTCGTCTGCAAAGCAATTTGAGTTACCACAGGCAGAGAAAACAACAAAGTCATCTGAATCGCCTGGAACGGAAAGCGTATCGAACCAACACCAGCTATCAGTATAAGAAATATCTGGAAGAGCACCCCGAACTGAAAAAGAGATTCTTGAATCGAATGATGCAAAAACGACGTATCAAGCAGGAGTATAGAAAAGCCTATCGTGCAGGACAAGCAGGTGGAAACGCAACGGTAAAAGTGGTAGGAACTGCTTATAGTGCTTCCCAAAAAGTGATTGGAAAGATGGAAGCGATTTTAGGAAAACATAAAGCGGCACTTGTGTCTATCACAACATTGGGGTTGTTATTTATCTTCATTATTACCAGCTTTTCCTCTTGCTCTATGATGTTCATACAAGGAATGGCGAATATTCTGGCAGTTAGTTATTTAGCAGAGCCGGATGAAATTGAACAAGCAGAGCTTTACTACACCGAGTTAGAAGCAAATCTACAACAACAGATAAACCAAATGGAAGCGAACTATCCGGGAAAGGATGATTATCGTTATAACCTTGCATCCATAGGGCATGATCCCCATACACTCATCAGTTATTTGACTGCAATGTATGGGGATTTTACTTTTTCAGAGGTAAAAGATGAACTAGATAAGTTGTTTGAAGCGCAGTACGGAGTAAAGGTAGAAGAAACAACAGATACAATCACAGAGACAAAGACCATCCAAGTAGGGGAATCACTTGGCATTGTTACAACCTCCGGTTACTGTAGTTGTCCCATTTGTTGTGGACAATGGAGTGGCGGGCCAACGGCAAGTGGTGTAATGCCCACGGCAAATCATACCATTGCAGTGGATGCAAAGAATCCGTTTGTGCCTATGGGAACAAAGGTTGTCATGAATGGTGTGGAGTATACCGTAGAGGACACCGGGGCATTTGACCGCTATGGGGTACAATTTGATGTTTACTACGATAATCATGCGGCAGCTTCTGCACATGGGCATAAAAAGTGGGAAGTCTACCTTGCGGAAGGAAATGCAAATTCCGTTGAAGTAACAAAAACGGTGACGATAGATGTGCTGAATGTAACACTGACAGCAAAACCCCTATCAAGCGTGATTTCATCCCTTATAAGTGGGGAAGAAAAAGAACTTTATAAGATGATTTATTCGGTGAAAGGAAATCTGCAAGTGTATGAAACGCCGATTGAACTAAATTGGTATGCGTATATCAGCGTACCTTACGGATATCAGATAGATCCCAATACTGGAAACATGGTACTGCATAAAGGTGTGGAGATTAATGCCAAGGGTGGGAGTGAAGTACAGTCCTCGATGGATGGAACGGTGGTTAGTGTTGGATATGATAATCGCTTTGGTTCTTATGTGGTTACAAAAGATAAGAAGGGTAGAAAAATCAAGTATGCTTACTTGCAGAAGGTAACCGTATCAGAAGGCGAAACAGTTACCAAGGATACCGTGATTGGTATAACCGAAAGTGCGGACAGTGTGACAGGTGGAAGGTTATACTTAGAACTTATGCATGGAGATACCCATTATAATCCGGTTTTTTATATTGATACCGGGGAAGGTGGTCTGCATGGAGGAGGTGCATCCTATGATGATGAGACGGTACAACGGTTGTTTGAGGAGGCAGAAAAGTATTTGGGAATGCCGTATGTATGGGGAGGTTCTAGTCCAGCAACTTCCTTTGACTGTTCTGGATTTGTCAGCTATGTGTTTACCAATTCCGGTGTGTATAACATCGGACGGCAGACGGCACAAGGAATTTATGACCTATGTGCTCCAATTAATCCGGAAGAAGCAAAGCCGGGGGATATCATCTTCTTTACGGGAACTTATGACGCAGGAGTGCCCGTTAGCCATTTAGGAATCTATGCAGGAGATGGACAAATGATCCATTGTGGAGATCCCATCCAGTACACATCTATTAATTCACCCTATTGGCAAAGTCACTTTTATGGTTTTGGAAGATTAAACTAGAACAGGAGAAATGGAATTGAACATTGAAAGAATGAATGCGGAACTTTCCAAGATCTATGCTAAAATCAAGCAGTTACAGAATCGGGCAAGGGACTTGGAGGAACAAAAGAAGCAGACGGAGGATATGGAATATGTAAAAATCATCCGTAAAAATGGTATTTCTGCTGAGGATTTGCAAGTGTTAATTAAACATGCAAATGAGGAGCAGAAGAGAATATTAGCAACAAGAGAAAAGGAGAAGGAAGATCATGAAAAACAGGCATAAGAAAATAGCAGCCATGTTATTTGCAATAGCCATGGCGGGAGCCAGTGCCATAGGAGGATTGCAAGTACCGGGTACGCTATCCGTAATGGCAAGTGAAACAGAAGAGGCAGCAGAGGTAATATCCGAAGCAGAAGATGAACCACAGGTTGCTATTACAATCCATGCACCAAAGGGGTGGCAAAAAGACAAGGCAGAGGTACAGATACAAGCAGAGGATACAAAGAATACGGGAAACTTTTCTATTGTAAAGATGGAAGCCAAAATATCCGAGGATGGAAGTTGGACGGATGTTACAGAAAGTAACCAGATCACGGTAACAAAAAACAGTAGTGTGTATGCAAAAGTCACCGATCAAAACGGAAAGGTGTATACAGAAAACCGTTACATAGAGAGCATAGACCATACAAAGCCTACTCTAAGTGCAGCAGCAAAGGATGGTGTACTGGTGATTCGAGGGGAGGATGCAGATTCAGGAGTTGCAGCTATCTATGTGAATGGGAATGAGTTTACCGAATTGACGGAAAATATTCTGAGTGTTCAGATACAAAAAGCGGATACTGCCTATACACACTTCACGTTGCAGGTACGGGATAATGCTGGGAATATGTCCGAGAATTACAAGGTGGCTAACCCTTATTATGAGAACCCCAAAACGACAACTCCCTCTGACAAAAGCCCAGGCACAAGTGCCAATACTGATGGCACAGAAAGTGACACAAATGAACTGCCTGCAGACGCAACGCCAAGTAAACCAACAAGTGCTACGGGCACAGTGACGGAACATACAACCAGTGGGACAGCCAGTGATACGGTCGGGGCACCAGAGACAGTACAGACAGATAAAACGGCTTCGGTGACAACGAAGGAAGGAGGGAAGGAATTTTATACGATTACAACCAAAGGGAAAAAAGTGTTTTACTTGATTGTAGATAAAGATAAGGCTTCTGATAACGTCTATTTTCTGACAGAGGTTGCGGAAAATGATTTGCTGAATTTTACAGACAGTAATACAGTGACATTGCCACAAAATTCTGCGGTTACTGAGTCAGCACTGCCTGATATTTCTGAATCTGAAACAGACAAAGAAGAAGTGAAAAAGGAACCTGTCAGCGATAAAGACGCAAAGAAAGAAGATAGCACTGCAGGAACCTATGTATTAATGGCACTTGTATTGGCGGGGGTAGGAGGTGCGTATTATTATCTCAAAGTAAGAAAGAAAAAAGCCTCCTTTGAAGCCGGATATGATGAGGACGATGAAGATGAGGATGAAGAACCAGAATATGAATCTGAGGAGGAAGAGGAAGATACCGAGGACGAGAAACCAGATTCTGACGAGGAAGAATATTTGTAGATTTACAAGGAGGAGATGCCAAGGCACTCCTCTTTCTAACAATAAAAAAGAAAGAAAAGAGGAAACCATCATGGAAGAAAATAGAACAGAGTTACAAGAGCAGGTGGTAGAAACAAAAGAGGAACAGGATACAGCTATAGAAAATGAGAGCAAAAGTGAGAAGTTTATTCGTCTAGCGCAGGGACGGGTTACAAAAGCGAGAGATGCAGTCTCAAGAATTTCCCACCTTGCAAATACAAGTGCCTATGAGTATACCCCAGAGCAGGTAGAGCAGATGTTCTCCGTTTTGGAAGGAGAGATTGAACAAGTGAAAGCACAGTTTGAGAAGCCAGTAAAAGACAAAAAAGCATTTTCATTTCAGTAGGAGGTAGCAGATGAAGTTAGTGATAGCGGAAAAGCCTAGTGTGGCAAAAAGTATTGCAGAGGTACTTGGTGCTGCAGAAAAAAAGGACGGATACATAGAAGGGAGTGGATATCTGGTGTCGTGGTGTATTGGACATCTGATTGAGCTGGTCAGTGCAGATACCTACCGGGAGGAATGGAAAAAGTGGTCTTACGAAACGCTTCCGATCATCCCTTCCCCATGGCAGTACGGGGTAAAGACAGCAACAAGGAAACAGTATCAGGTGATAAAAAAGTTGCTGCAAAGCAATGATATATCCGAAGTCATATGTGCGACGGATGCGGGGCGAGAAGGGGAACTGATTTTCCGATTAGTATATGAACACGTAAAATGCCAAAAGCCTATAAAACGTCTGTGGATTTCTTCTATGGAAGAAAGTGCTATCCGGCTAGGGTTTCACGATTTAAAAGAAGGGAGAGAGTATGACCGCCTTTATCAGTCTGCTTTATGCAGAAGTCAAGCAGATTGGTTAGTAGGGATCAATGCCACCCGTCTATTTACCGTTTTGTATAACCACAAACTGACGGTAGGCAGAGTACAGACCCCTACGCTTGCTATGTTAGTAGACCGGGAACAAAGAATTGCAGATTTCAAAAAAGAACAGTATTTTCTTGCCCATGTTCTTTGTGATGGTATCGATGCGGTAACCGAAAGAATCAATGAAAAGAGAAGAGCGGAAGAGATTGCCGGAGCCTGCCAAAGTGGACAGGCTCTTGTGGTATCTGTAAATAAAGAAGAAAAGACGGTCAATCCGCCCAAGTTATTTGATTTGACTACCCTGCAAAGAGAAGCCAACCGTTACTTTGGTTTTACTGCACAGCAGACATTAGACTATACCCAAAGCCTATATGAAAAAAAGTTAGTCACATATCCTAGAACTGACAGTCAATTCCTAACAGAAGACATGGGACAGACAGCCGCCAATATCATTGGTGCAGTGGTAAGTACACTCTCGGAATTTTCAGGTCTAACCTATGAACCTAATATTGGCAGGGTACTTAACAGTAAAAAGGTTTCCGACCATCATGCGATTCTGCCAACCATGGAGATTACAAAAACGGATTTAAGCAAGGTTCCAGGAGGAGAACGTCAGATTCTGTCCCTGATTGCCCAAAAGATGCTTTGTGCCACAGGAGAGAAACACCGCTTTGAAACGGTCAAGGTAGAACTTAATTGTGCGGGAGAACTATTCACAGCCACAGGTAAGACAATTGTTGAGAATGGATGGAAAGCCGTTAAGGAACAGTGGAAGGAGAGCTGCCGGGCACAGGAGAAGCAAAAGGAGAAAGAGGATGTGGCATTGCCGGAACTATCGGAAGGCATGAACATTTCCGTTACTGGAACAAAGGTGAGTGAACATTTCACCGCACCGCCGAAACACTACACAGAGGATACACTGCTATCTGCCATGGAGCATGCCGGAGCAGAGGATGTGAGTGAGGAAGTAGAGCGCAAAGGTTTGGGGACACCTGCTACCAGAGCAACCATTATAGAAAAATTGGTGGAGAAAGGATTTATCGAGCGAAAAGCCAAGCAGATACTACCCACGTTGAATGGGGTGAAGTTAATCGCCGTACTACCGGATATGGTCAAGTCTCCTAAGTTGACCGCAGAGTGGGAAAACGAGTTAACCAGAATCTCAAAAGGTGAACAGACTGCAGAGGTTTTTATGTCGGAGATTGAGCAGATGGTTACTCAGTTGGTAGAGACTTATCATGAAGTGGATGCGAGCAATCAGGATATGTTTGAGAGTGACAGAGACGTCATTGGTAAGTGCCCAAAGTGTGGTAGTAATGTCTATGAAAGTAAAGTAAATTTTTACTGTGAAGAGAAAAACTGTGACTTTACTTTATTCAAGAATAACAAATACTTCCTGTCTATGCGTAAAGAGCCGACAAAACCGATTGTTAAGGCGTTGCTTAAGAATGGAAAGGCAAAGGTATCCGGGCTGTATTCACAGAAAAAGGACAGAACCTTTACCGCTACGATTTGCATGAATGCGACGGGCAAGTATCCACAATTCACCATGGAGTTTGAACCAAGGAAACAAAAATAAGAGGAAATCTTATAATGGATAGAAAGGAAAAGAATATGAAGAGAAGATTACGATTAAGGAGCATTCTTTCTTGTGTGCTTGCAGTTGTAACAGTATTGTCGGCAGCGATTGCCCCGACATCAGCCTATGCTACAGAACCAGGGAAGAAAGAAGTAGAATATCCTACTTATGATGCGGTAAAAGATTTATTAGAAGAAGATGAGGTTGTAACATTCGAGGATTATGAAATACAGAAGGGAACAGCCTTTGATGTGAAAAGTGACTTCACCGGAATTAAAATTATAGACGATAACAAGGTCAAGGTAACCTTTCATGAAGCAAAGAATGAAGCAGGAGAGGACTTCACGACGGCACATACTGATACTTACAAAGCGGTATACTATGTAGAGCCTATCAGTGGAAATCCTTCATACCAGATTCAGCGAAACCTCATCATAAAAGAATCTGAACTAGACGAGCTAAAAAAAAATCAAGAAGAACCAAAAGATGGGGAAATAAAAGGAGTTATCGTTGATGGAGACGAAATAGATTTGACATCGGTAACATCAAGTGACTCAGGGGAAATGTTGGTGCTGTCTGCAGTGTCTGCACAATCATCCAGAAGTGGCAGCGTATATTTAGAGGTGGGTAAAACAGTACAGTATCCAAGCAATCTTGGTAATTATGTTACATCCTATTTTTATGTGAATGGAAAACTGGGTTATTGCCTAGAATCAGCAAAACCAACACCAAGCGGAGGAGATTATATAGCAAATGTTATCAGCAATAATCAAAGTCTTCAAAAAGCATTGTACTACGGTTATGGGGGGGTGGGAGATGTAACCGATAGCTATATGCCATCTTTTGATGCCGATTTAAAGTATGTATTTACCCATATTGCAGCGAGTTATTTTTATTGCGGGATGGATGGATTTGCCGGATGTACGATGGAAGACCTTGAGGCGTGTGGAGTTCTTGGATGGATTCACTATTTAGAAGCATTGTCAATGCCACCGGAACCGCAACTTCAATTTTCCTCCACCAATGAAAAAGCATATGCCAATGGGGATGAGCAAAGAACAAAGGCAATTCAGTTAAGGGGAGATTCCAGAAATCAAATCTCATTAAATATACCAGCCGATGTGACCTATCATAATGAGACATCAGGAGCCGTACAAACGGGTGGTAATGTTGTCATAAAGGGAGGAGAAAGCTTTTATTTTACGGCACCCTATACCGTTACTGGAACATGGCAATCAGGGGAACTGACAGGCTCTATCAGAAAAGTATGGCAGGCTGTGGTACTTGGTACGGGGGATTACACACAAGACATTGGAAGTGGTTACTACAGTGAAGAGATTGCAAACCCCATTAGTTTTCAGATTAAGTGGTTGGATTATGCAGAGGTTAAAGTAGTAAAAAAGGATGCAGATACGGGAAATGGACTTCAAGGTGCAGTGTTTGGCATTTATCGGGATGCAGATTGCAAGCAGTTGATGGTTAAAATGCCAGCAACCAATTTTTCGGGAAGTGCAAGCGTGAAGATACCAAAGACACAAGAAACGGTGTACTTAAAAGAGATTACGGCTCCAACCGGATATCAGATGAATGTGGAAAGTTTCAATGTAAAGCTGGAATTTGGTGGGACTCCAACAACAACAGTGCCGGACAAAAGGGTAATAGCTAACATTCAACTTATCAAGCAGGATGCAGAGACAAAGGAACGTGTACCACAAGGGGATGCTTCCTTAGAAGGTGCGATTTATGGGCTGTATGCAAGAGAAACAATTACACATCCGGATGGTCATACCGGAACACTTTATCCGAAAGATACATTAGTCGGCACATTTAGTATAGATAAAAAGGGGACGGCTGCAATTAAAAATCTCTATCTTGGAAAATATTATGCAAAAGAAATATCAGCGCCAGAGGGGTATTTAAAGGACGAACAGGAACATGATATTAGTTGTGATTATGAAGGTGGAGAGACAGCTGTAGTGGAGAGAAATTGTATTGTGTTAGAAACGGTAAAGAAGCAAGCCTTTGAAATCATCAAAATAACGACGGATGGTTCCAGTACGGAAACCGGACTTGTAAAGGATGCAGAATTTACAGTAAAGTCGGAAAGCGATGTAAAAGCTAATGGGTGGAAAAAGGCAAAAGCCTATGATACGTTGGTTACAGACACAAAAGGGTATGCAAAATCGAAGGAGTTGCCTTATGGAACCTATTACGTAAAGGAAACAAAAACACCACCGGATATGCATACAACCAAAGATTTCTATGTAACGGTGAGCGAAGATTCCCGCACTCCGCAGGTATGGAGGGTATTTAACGATGCTCCGTTTAAAGCTTATATTCGCTTGATAAAAAAAGATGCAGAAACAGGACAAATCGTACAGCTTGGAGGAACTTCTTTTAAGATACGGGATGTAAAAACAGGAGAAGATGTGTCTATGAAAGTAGGAGGTGAATATATCTCAGTTTTTACAACGGATGAGATGGGGATGGTCACGACACCACTTACCATGTTACCGGGAAAGTACGAAGTGTATGAAATTACGGCTCCAGTGGGCTACATCGTAAAAACGGAATCGGTACCATTTACCGTAACTTCTAAAGGCGAATACCATACCGATGAAGATGGAGATTTTGTTATAGATGTAGAAATTGAAAATACACAGCAATATGGGGATGTAAATCTTTACAAGCATGGAGAAACATTGGAAAAGGTAGGAAAAGAGGGTGATCTACTTAAAATGGTTAAGAACTTGATTACCGGACATACCGGAGATTTAGAATTTACATATAAAGACCAACCAATCGAAGGCAGCAAGTTTCATCTTGTGTGTGACGAGGACATCTATACTGCAGATCATCAAACGGATGAAGAGGGAAATCGAATCCTTGCACAATATCAAGGAGTGGAATTGAAAAAAGGCGCAGTAGTAGCGATTCTTACAACTAATAAGGATGGGAAAGCAACAGCGGAAAGGCTTCCTCTTGGGAAATACCACATAGAAGAAACAGAGGCGAGCCATGGCTATGTGATAAATGAAACGCAGGATGCCTTTATCTTGGAGTATGCGGGACAGGATATAGAAGTTGTTTACTATGACAGTGATTTTGAAAATGAGAGACAAAAGACAGCACTATCACTAATCAAGTCATCTGCGAAAGAGGAGAAAGTAGTAGAGAAAGCCACATATGGTTTATATGCAAAAGAGAAGATTATATCTGCAGGAGGGAAAGTTCTTGTGGAAGAGAATGCTTTGATTGAAACACAGGTAACCGATGCAGAGGGAAAAATCATCTTTCAGGCAGATTTACCACTTGGACTTTATTATGTAAAAGAAATCAAAGCAGCACCGGGATACCTCTTGGATGAGGAAAGCTATGATGTAGACTTTTCTTATCAAGGGCAAGATGTGAAGGTGATTACAAAGACACTGGAAGTAAAAGATGAACCTACGATTACGGAATTTAGTAAGACAGATATTGCCACTGGTGAAGAAGTGGTTGGTGCGGAACTTTCCATCTTTAATAAAGCAGGGAAAGTAGTGGAATCATGGGTTTCTACAAAAGAAAAGCATATCGTATATGGACTGCCAGCCGGAGAATACATTTTGCGGGAAATACTGGCTCCAACCGAGCAGGGGTATGTGAAGGCAGAGAATGTTTCTTTCACAATTGAAGAAAACGGAGAAATTCAAAAAGTGGGGATGAAGGACGATTATACCAAAGTCAATATCAGCAAAGTGGATATTACAGATGGCAGTACCGAGGTGGAAGGTACAAAGCTGTATATTCTGGACAAAAATAATAAGGTTATTGAGAGTTGGGTGTCTACAAAGGAGCCGCATCTCATAGAACGTCTTCCAGTGGGAACCTATACACTTTTGGAAGAATTTGCTCCAAAAGGTTATATCATTGCCAATAAAATTACTTTTGAAGTGGAAGAGACGGGAGACATTCAGCCTGTGGTTATGGAAGATGGTCATGTAATGGGGAAAATCATCTTAAATAAGATGGATAAAGAATCTGAAAAGGCAATGCAAGGTGTGGAGTTTACCATTTATGATGGCGCAGGTAAAGAATTGGAGACACTGGTTACGGATCACGCTGGACATGCAGAGTCCAAACATTATCCGATAGCAACGTTTAAAGATGGTAAATATGAGCAACAACTAACCTACGTGGTAAAAGAAACAAAGACACTGGACGGATATAAATTGGATGAGGCAAAGCATGAGGTTAAATTCGAGTGTGTGGATGATAAAACTCCGATTATTGAATATACACTGGATGTAACGAATGAAAAGATTCCAGAAATACCAAAAACACCGGACACCACATCTACACCAAATAAAACCAATACCACCACCTCAGCTCCAAAGACCGGAGATAAAACCAATATGGAATTTATGCTTCTGCTCATGGGAGTATCAGCGGGGAGTGCAATGTTATTCTATTGGATAAAGAAGAGAGAAAAATAGTCCGAAGATGTTAAGGGAAGTCACAAAGAGTGTGACTTCCTAATTGAAAAGAAAGAAGGTAAAAGCATGAAGACAATTAAAACAGAAGTAGAAAATAGGAATAAGAAAATAGATGCAAAAAGAATGGTCGCATACGGTCAGAGGATTAAGAAGATTGCGAACAGTAAAAAGGAGGTAAAATAGTATGAACTATCAAGAATTTAAGGACTGCATCAAAGAAAATATAAAGAATTATTTACCGGAAAAATATCAGGAAGCAGAGGTAGAGATACAAGAGATAACAAAAAACAATAATTTGAAGCTGGACGGCTTAATAGTAAAATTGCCGGAGTATAATATTTGTCCCACCATATACATAAATAGTTTTTTCAAGGAATATGAGGAGGGAGTGGAATTATTAAGTATTCTGGAAGAGATTGCAGATATTCGGCAATTACATGATGTGGAGAAAAATGTATCCGCAGAAGATTTTTTGGGTTTTGAAAGAGTAAAGGACTCTATTGTATTCAAAGTGGTCGGAGCAGAGTCGAATAAAACGATGCTTTCAGATATACCCCATCGAATGGAAAATGATATGGCAATTATTTATCAGATTCTATTGAAGGAAACTGATGAGGGAATGGGAGTAGTTAAGGTAACTAATGAAATAATGGGGCGGTTAGGCATGAATGAGCAGACTATCCATGACTTAGCACTTGAGAACACCCAAAGACGCTTTCCGGCAACTTTTCGCTCCATGGATGATGTTATGAAGGAGATTATGAGAGAGAATTTCATGGGCATTGATTTAAATGCAATTTCGGATGGAGATGACATGAAGGTATTTTTAGAATCTCTTTTGAAGGAGAGTATGGAAGAAATGAGTGAAAGCAGCTTACCCATGTTTGTATTAACAAACGAATGCAAAATAAATGGTGCAGCAACACTATTTTACCCAGATATCAAAGAACAGATTGCAGAACAATTGGGGGGAGATTACTTTGTACTTCCATCATCACTCCATGAAATTTTAGTTTTACCGGATGATGGGCATATGACCTACCATGAATTGAAAGATATGGTAAATGAAGTGAACCAGACACAAGTTTCGCCAGATGAAGTGCTGACTGGAGAAGTATATCGCTATGATAAAGAGAGCAAGCGGTTGACGCTTGCTAGTGAAAAAAGGGAAAAGGGATATGTGGCAGTAAAGGTGGATGACGAAAAACCATCCATTATGGATACCTTAAGGGCGAAAAAACAGGAAGTAATACATAGTAAGCCGGGAACTAAGGCGAAAAGTTCGGAAATGGAGTTGTAGATCCGAATATAACGGGCACTTTGGTATGAATACTGAAGTGCCCATTTGGAAAGGAAAATTAATTGAGATGATAATTGCTTTCTTTAGGAGTTGCTGGTAGAATACAAACAGGAGTAACCGTGTACAGGGTTGGTTATTGACCTTCCGGATTTTTATATTCCCTTGTGGGATGTACAAAAGAAGGGAGGTGGAGCGGATGGATACATACGAAGTCTTGACATTATTGTTTTTAGGCGGAACGTTTCTAATCGCACTGCTTGCCTATTTAGATAATAGGAATAACAAGCCAAAAAAATAATGCCTACCCTGTCGGCAAACAGAGTAGGCGGCTCTCATTGAGAGCTAATT
>JAVWVS010000036.1:0-17684 GCA_036666555.1 Lachnospiraceae bacterium
ACCTCCATCAAACATCTATTTTTAATTATAAACGGAATAGTTGAAAATTACAATCTATTTGCCGTAATGTTTATAAAATATCTTATTTTTTGCTATTTTTAATATTTTTGCCCAAAATCGATACAATAGATAGAAAGAAATAAACATGGGAGAAAGCATTGAAGAAAGTAACGATACGAAGAATCATTGGAAGTCTGTTTCTGATTTTGATTTTGGGTGGCATTATTTTTGCAAAAATGCAAGATGCCGAAACCTCTGGTAATACCATTTGGAGAAGCAAAGGAGGAGAAGTCCGAGTTCATTTTATAGATGTGGGTCAGGCGGATTGTATCTTGCTGCAGGCAGATGGTGAGAACATGCTGATCGATGCAGGAAATAATGAGGATGCAGAGAAAATTACAGCATATCTTCATAAGCAAGGAGTAAAAACACTGAAATATGTAATTGGTACTCATGGACATGAAGACCACATTGGTGGATTGGATCGGGTAATCAAGGAGTTTCAGATCGGAACACTTTTTCTCCCAAGGCAGTCGTATGAAACGGCAAGTTATGGAGAGGTGCTAAAAGCAGTAAAGGAAAAACAACTTTTGCCCAAAGTACCAAAATATAAGGAAAAAAGAAATTTGGGAAATGCAAACTTTTTATTTATAACTCCCGATGGAGAAGGAGATTATGAAGAGTTAAATGATTCTTCCATAGGTATTCGTTTCATAAATGGGAAGCACAGTTTTTTATTGTGTGGAGATATCAGCTATCATATGGAAAGACAACTTTTAAAGTCTCGAGTGTATCTACACTGTGATGTACTAAAGGTAAGCCATCATGGCAGTAGTGATACGTCATCATTTGGATTTTTAAAAAAAGCAGCACCCCGATATGCGGTGATATCCTGTGAGAAAGACAATGATTTTGGGCATCCGCATCAACGAACTTTAGAAAAAATAAAAAAATTAGAAATTCAGTTGTTTCGCACGGATGAACAAGGTACAATTATATTTAGAAGTGATGGAAATCGATTGACTTGCAATGTGAATCCGATTTCGTAATCGTTCACAAAAGCAACATAAATATTTGGTACACTGATTCTAAAAGAAGGTGAAATGATGATGGACAAGTTGAAAATATTAGTAGTAGATGATGAAAGCAGAATGCGGAAGCTGGTAAGAGATTTTCTGGAAAGGAATGGCTTTACAGTGTTGGAGGCAGCCGATGGCCTAGAGGCTATGGATACATTTTACAATCACAAGGATATTGCACTTTTGATTTTGGATGTGATGATGCCAAACATGGATGGGTGGCAAGTATGCAGAGAAATCAGAGGAGTATCCAAGGTGCCGATTATCATGTTAACAGCAAGAGCGGAAGAACGAGATGAACTGCAAGGATTTGACCTTGGAGTGGATGAATATATTTCCAAACCATTTAGTCCAAAGATTTTAGTAGCAAGAGTAGAGGCCATTTTAAGAAGAACCAATGCCATTTCAACGGATGAAGTTATCAATGCCGGAGGGATTATGATCAACAAGGCAGCACATCTTGTAAAGATTAATGAGAAAGTCATTGATCTAAGCTTCAAAGAATTTGAGCTACTCACCTATTTTGTAGAAAACCAGGGATTGGCACTTTCCAGAGAAAAAATATTAAATAGTGTATGGAATTATGACTATTTTGGAGATGCCAGAACCATTGATACCCATGTAAAAAAATTGAGAAGTAAACTGGAAGAAAAGGGAGACTATATTAAAACCATCTGGGGAATGGGCTATAAGTTTGAGGTGGAGTAATGAAACATTCAATAAAGAGACAGATGGCATTTGTATGTATTGGGTTGGTGGTGTTTACGTTAGTAGTTTTTTTGGTCATTAATGGCCGCTTTTTGGAGCAGTATTATATTGCCAATAAGCAAAAAGATTTTGCAAAGGTGTATCAGGAGCTGAATCAATCAGCCCGAAAAGGAACGCTAAAGACCAATGAGATGCGCGAAGAATTAGCGCAGATTACGGAAAATGGAAATATTTCTTATGCGGTGCTAAGTGGTGACGGTTCCGGAACATTGATTTGGAATGCAGAACACCAGGATGGATTACTGCAAGGACAACTGGTAGGCTACTTGTTGGGGAAAAACCAAGAAATGGGGCAGCTCTTAAAAGAGGAAGATCACTATCAGATTCGAAGGTTGTTAGACCCCAGAAATGATTCGGAATATATTGAAATGTGCGGAACATTGGAAAATGGATATGCATTTATTTTGCGAAGCCCATTGGAAAGTATTCGGGAGAGCGTATCCATTTCGAATCAATTTTTGACTTATATTGGAATCGTGATGGTAGCGTTTAGTATTTTACTGGTATGGTTTTTTTCCAAACGCATTACCGATCCCATTATGGAATTAGCTACATTGTCGCGTAGAATGGCAGATCTGGATTTTGATGCCCACTATACCAGCGGAGGGGACAATGAAATCGGCATTTTGGGGGAAAGCTTTAATACCATGTCCAAGAAGCTGGAGACTACGATTTCCGAGCTGAAAGGTGCTAATTGTGAACTACAAAAAGATATTGAACGAAAAGAAAAGACCGAGACCATGCGAACGGAATTTTTAGGAAATGTGTCTCATGAGTTAAAGACACCCATTGCATTGATTCAAGGATATGCGGAAGGGTTGAAGGAAGGCATTCATCAAGATCCTGAGGGAAGGGAATTTTACTGTGATGTCATTATGGATGAAGCAAACAAAATGAATAAAATGGTAAAGAACTTGCTGACACTGAACCAACTTGAATTTGGAGAAGACGAGTTGGAATTTGAACGATTTGATATTGCCGCGTTGATTCAAGGAGTGTTACAAAGTTGTGAAATATTGATTACCCAAAAAGAAGCCACAATAAACTTTCAAAAAGAAACGCCGGTGTATGTTTGGGCAGATGAATTTCAAGTAGAACAGGTGGTGCGCAATTATATCAGCAATGCGCTCAATCATGTGGAGGGTACAGATAAAATTATCGAAATCAAAATGGTAGTACAGGAAGGGAAAGCAAGAATTTCTGTATTCAATACGGGTGCCCCTATTCCGGAAGAAGACATCGCGCATATTTGGGATAAATTCTATAAAGTAGATAAAGCCAGAACAAGAGAGTATGGTGGAAATGGCATTGGACTTTCTATTGTAAAGGCAATTATGGATTCCTTTCATCAGCCTTTTGGTGTAAAAAACTATGAAAATGGTGTTACATTTTGGTTTGAATTGGATATGAAATAGTGGTATAAAGAGAAGGAAAAAGAAATGGTACATTTCTTTTTCCTTCTCTTTATGATACACTAAATATAGCAAAAGAAAGGGTCGGGGTCAAGGATGATTGCAATAATAGATTACGATGCAGGAAATATAAAAAGTGTAGAAAAAGCGTTGGATATGCTGAATCAAAAGGTAGTCATTACAAGAGATGCAGATACTATTTTAAAGGCAGATAAAGTGATTTTGCCGGGGGTAGGTGCTTTTGGTGATGCTATGGAAAAATTACATTCCTATGCATTGGTTTCCGTGATTCAACAAGTGGTAAAACGTCAGATTCCTCTTTTGGGAATTTGTCTGGGATTACAGGTTCTGTTTGAAGAAAGCGAAGAAGCACCCGGTGTGAAGGGACTTGGAATTTTAAAAGGGAGCATTTGTCGCATCCCTGCTAAGGAAGGGCTGAAGATTCCACATATGGGATGGAATTCTTTACAATTTCCCCAAAAAGGAAGATTGTTTCGGGGAATACCGGAAGATTCTTATGTATATTTTGTACACTCTTATTATTTGAAGGCCACAGATGAAAAGATTGTGACAGCAGTGACATCTTACAGTACTTGTATTCATGCTTCGGTGGAGCAGGGAAATGTATTTGCCTGCCAGTTTCATCCGGAAAAAAGCAGTGAGACAGGACTGGAAATTTTGAAAAATTTTACGGAACTTTAAGGGAGGGACAACGATGTTTACAAAAAGAATTATTCCCTGTCTGGATGTGAAAGACGGACGTGTGGTGAAAGGTGTCAATTTTGTGGCGTTACAAGATGCGGGGAATCCGGTGGAAGTGGCAAAAGCTTATGACAAAGCGGGAGCAGATGAACTGGTTTTTTTAGATATCACGGCATCTTGTGATGACCGTGCAACAGTGGTAGACATGGTAAGAAAAGTGGCAGAAACGGTGTTCATTCCATTTACAGTGGGAGGCGGAATCCGTACAGTGGAAGATTTTAAGATGCTTCTGCGAGAAGGTGCGGATAAGATATCCATCAATTCTTCTGCAATTGCCACACCGGAATTGATTACGGAAGCAGCTAAGAAATTCGGAAGCCAATGCGTTGTAGTGGCTATCGATGCCAAGAGAAGAGCGACCAAAGATGGGTGGAATATTTACAAGAACGGTGGCCGTGTGGATATGGGAATGGATGCAGTAGCGTGGGCACAGAAAGTGGAAGCTCTTGGTGCAGGAGAAATTCTCTTAACCAGTATGGATGGAGATGGCACGAAAGCAGGGTATGATTTGGAACTGACCAAAGCAGTTGCGGAAGCGGTATCCATTCCGGTCATTGCATCCGGAGGTGCCGGAAAAAAAGAACATTTTTTAGAGGCATTGACGATAGGAAAAGCAGATGCGGCACTGGCAGCTTCATTGTTTCATTATAAGGAATTGGAGATTCGGGAAGTAAAGGAATATCTGAGAGAAAAAGGCGTGTCCGTGCGCTTGTAAGGAGGAGTTACGGTGGGAATGATTACCAATGATTGGCTGGACGCCATTGGAACGGAGTTCCAAAAACCATATTATAAAAAGTTATATCAGTTTGTGAAAGAGGAATACCATACACAGGTGATTTATCCACCGGCAGATGAGATATTCAATGCCTTTCACTTTACGCCACTTCATCAAGTGAAGGTGGTAATTGTGGGGCAGGACCCTTATCACAATGATAACCAAGCGATGGGGATGTCATTTTCAGTACCGAGAAGTCAGAAGGATATTCCCCCTTCTCTTTTGAATATTTACAAAGAACTTCAGGATGATTTGGGATGTTCCATACCGAACCATGGATATTTAAAAAAATGGGCAGACCAAGGAGTCCTTTTATTAAATACCGTGCTGACTGTGCGGGCACACCAGGCTAATTCGCATCAAGGAAAAGGGTGGGAGCAATTTACAGATGCAGTAATTCAAGCCATAAATGCGGAAGATAGGCCTATTGTATTTTTGCTTTGGGGGAGACCGGCACAGTCGAAGATGCAGATGCTGACCAATCCCAATCATTTGATATTGACTGCGCCACACCCCAGTCCACTTTCCGCCTATCGGGGATTTCTTGGATGTAGACATTTCAGCCGGACAAATGTATTTTTAGAAGAACATGGATGTATGCCAATAGATTGGCAGATTGAAAATTGAGGGGGAAAACAAATGGAAAAAAAATATGATCTTCTGATTATTGGGGCCGGACCGGGAGGCTATGTAGCTGCGGAGAAAGCCGCAAAGTTAGGAATGTCGGTAGTCATTATCGATAAAAATCAAGTGGGTGGTACGTGTATTAACCGGGGATGTATTCCAACGAAAGCATTGATCCATGCCTCTACGTTGTATCGAGACATGCAGGATTGTGAAAAATTCGGACTGTCTGCAGAACATGTGGGATTTGATTTGCAGAAGATTTATGAATATAAGGATGCTTCTGCACAAGTGATGAGAGAAGATTTGGAAGAGGTCTTTCGAGGTCTTGGAATTACATTTGTCAAGGGACACGCAGTCATACAGGCGAATAAACAAGTAGTGGTGACAAAACCGGATGGCAGTACGGAGATATATGAAGGGCAGAATATACTGATTGCTACCGGAGCCAAGGCGGAGATGATTGACATTCCGGGAATGGAACTTCCGGAAGTGATGACCAGTGAGGAACTGCTAACATCTAATCAAAGCCAGTATAAAAGGTTGTTGATTCTAGGTGGCGGTGTCATTGGGCTGGAAGTGGCCACAGTATTTAATGCATTGGGAACGGAAGTGACTATTATTGAAGTGGCGGATCGGCTGTTGCCTACCATGGATATGGAATTTTCGGAAGTATTGGAAGAGATTTTGCTTCATCGGGGAATTCGAATTTACAAAGAAAGCTTGTTGGAAAAAGTAACGGATACCAATGGGCTGTGTTGCAGTTTTGTTTATAAAGGGAAAAGTGAGACCATTCAGGTAGACGGGGTCTTGGTGTCGGTGGGACGACGTGCGAACACGGAAGGATTATTTGAATGTAATGTACCGATTAAGATGGAAAAAGGAAAACTTTTAGTAGATGAATTTTTTATGACCAATATTCCGGGGATCTATGCAGTCGGAGATGTGATTGAAGGTGTGCAGCTAGCTCATGTGGCATCTGCTCAGGCCACTTATGTGGTAGAGCGTATGAATGGATTGGAACCATCGGTGATACTGTCTATGGTTCCAAATTGCTTATTTATGTCCATGTCCATTATTCCAAGTTGTCTTTATACGGATCCGGAGATTGCTTCAGTAGGACTGACAGAGGAGGAAGCCAGACGAAAAGGAGTACCGGTTCGCTGTGGAAAATATATTATGACAGCCAATGGACAGTCTATTATTACCAAGGAAGAAAGAGGATTTATTAAAGTGTTGTTTGCGGCAGACAGTGATGCCATCTTAGGCGCCCAACTGATGTGTCCAAGAGCAACCGATATGATAGGAGAACTGGCAACGGCGATTGCCAATAGTTTGACATCCAGACAACTGATGTATGCTATGCGGGCGCATCCAACATTTAATGAAGCAATTTCTCTTGCGGTGGAAAATAGCAGAGAACAAAAGGCGCGGTGGTAAATCATGTTTGATATTGAAGAGGAGCTGAAAAAACTTCCGGCAAAACCAGGAGTCTATTTGATGCATGACGAAAGTGACGGTATCATTTATGTGGGGAAAGCCATCAGCTTAAAAAACCGAGTGCGACAATATTTTCAGAGTAGTCGGAATAAGGGACCAAAAATAGAGCAGATGGTTACTCATATTACACGATTTGAATATATTGTGACAGATTCGGAATTGGAAGCATTGGTACTGGAATGCAATTTGATTAAAGAACATCATCCCAAATATAATACGATGCTGATGGATGACAAAAGCTATCCTTTTATTAAAATCACTGTAGAGGAGCCGTTTCCCAGAGTGATGATGGCAAGGAAAATGGTAAAGGATAAGGCGAAATATTTCGGGCCTTATACCAGTGCGGGAGCTGTGAAAGATACCATAGACCTTTTACGGAAGCTTTATCAGATTCGAAGCTGTAACCGGAATCTCCCAAGAGATATTGGGAAGGAACGTCCCTGTTTAAATTATCATATTAAGCAGTGTAATGGTCCTTGCCAAGGTTATATATCCCAGGAAGATTACCGCAAACAAATCGAGGAAGTAGTACGCTTTTTAAATGGCAATTATGAAGGAATTTTAAAAGATTTAACGCAGCAAATGTCTTGTGCTTCGGAACAACTGGAATTTGAAAAAGCCATAGAATATCGAGAACTGTTAACCAGTGTAAAACAGATTGCACAAAAACAGAAGATTACCAACAGCAGTGGGGAAGACCGGGATATACTTGCGGTTGCCACTCAGGAGGAAGATGCGGTGGTGCAAGTGTTTTTCATTCGGGGAGGTCGCTTAATTGGGAGAGATCATTTCTATCTGCGCATTGCAAAAGAAGAAGGAAAAGGAGAAATCCTGGGGAGTTTTATTAAACAATTTTATGCAGGAACACCTTATATTCCGGCGAATTTAATTTTACAGGAAGAAATCGAGGATCTGGAACTTTTAGAAGAATGGCTGACAAAAAAGCGAGAGCATCGGGTTCATATTCGCGTTCCGCAAAAAGGAGAGAAAGAAAAAATCGTAGAACTTGCCAGGAAAAATGCGGAGCTGGTGCTCAGTACAGATAAAGAGCGACTGAAACGAGAAGAGGGCAGAACCATTGGTGCGGTGAAAGAAATAGAAGCACTGTTAGGTATTGAGAAAATCAACCGGATGGAAGCCTTTGACATATCCAATACCAATGGATTTGAATCGGTTGGTTCCATGGTGGTATATGAACGAGGAAAGCCAAAACGCAATGATTATCGAAAATTTAAAATTAAAAGTGTGCAAGGCCCCGATGATTATGCCAGTATGGAAGAAGTGCTAAGCAGAAGATTCCGACATGGATTGCAGGAACGGGCACTGGGGAAAGAATTGGGTGGTTTCCAGACCTTTCCGGACTTAATTATGATGGATGGAGGAAAAGGTCAGGTGAACATTGCACGAGAAGTACTACGGTCTATGTCTCTTACGATTCCGGTATGCGGGATGGTTAAGGATGATCACCATAGGACGAGAGGACTTTATTATGAAAATAGAGAAATAGAGATGGATCGATCCAGCGAAGGCTTTCGATTGATTACCAGAATTCAGGATGAAGCTCATCGATTTGCCATTGAATTTCATCGAAAACTAAGGGGGCAAAGTCAAGTACACTCTGTTTTGGATGAGATACCCGGGGTGGGACCGGCCAGAAGAAAAGATTTAATGAAGCATTTTATGAGTTTGGATGCAATGAAGGATGCCAAAGTGGAGGAAATCAAAGAACTTCCATCGATGAATGAAAAAGTAGCAAAAGATGTCTATAATTTTTTTCATCCAACATCAAATGTGGTACAATAAGGAGAGTATATGAGAGTAGGAAAAGGAGAGAATATGTCAGGTGTAAAATTAAAAACAATCGTAGAAAAGATGAGCTTAAAAAATTTAATACCGGAAATAGACATGGAAGAAATTGAAATCACAGTACCGGATATTAACCGTCCGGCACTTCAGTTGGCAGGATTTTTTGACCATTTTGAATCTGCCAGAGTGCAGATTATTGGTTATGTAGAATATGCTTATTTAGAAACGGTTCCCAAAGAGAAACAAGAAGCATTGTACCGTGAATTGATGGCATTTGATATTCCGTGCTTTATCTTTTGCCGCGACTTGATTCCGGATGATTTGTTTTTATCGATTGCAAAAGAAAAGGGAATTCCTACATTTTCAGCAGATATGAAAACATCCTCTTTTATGGCAGAAATTATTCGCTGGTTGAATGTAGAGCTTGCTCCTTGTATTTCCATTCATGGAGTGCTAGTGGATGTGTATGGAGTGGGTGTACTGATTATGGGCGAAAGCGGAATCGGTAAAAGCGAAGCTGCATTAGAGCTGATTAAGCGTGGTCACCGTTTAGTAACGGATGATGTGGTAGAAATACACAAAGTGAGTGATGAAACACTGGTAGGAACTGCACCGGATATTACAAGAAATTTCATCGAACTTCGTGGAATCGGTATTATTGATGTGAAAACGCTGTTTGGCGTACAAAGTGTGAAGGAAACTCAGAATATTGATTTAGTCATTACCTTAGAAGAGTGGGATAAAGAAAAAGAATACGATCGGTTGGGATTGGAAGACAATCACACAGAATTTTTAGGTAATCAAGTGGTCTGTCACTCGATTCCGATTCGACCGGGAAGAAATCTGGCGATTATTGTAGAATCCGCATCCGTGAACCATCGTCAGAAGCAAATGGGATATAATGCAGCACAAGAATTATATCGGCGTGTGCAGGAAAATCTTACAAACAACAGTAAAAAATAATAAGGAGAGTTGGGAATGAATTATTGTTTTGGAATTGATATTGGTGGAACAACAGTAAAAATGGGTCTGTTTGAATTTACCGGAGTTATGGCAGATAAATGGGAAATTAAGACATATACGGAAAATGAAGGGGTAGCAGTGCTACCGGATATAGCCGCTTCCATTCAAGCAAAGATGGAAGAAAAAGGTTTGAGAAAAGAACAAGTATTAGGAATTGGGGTAGGTGTTCCGGCACCGGTATCGGAAGATGGCATTGTAAACGGGTCGGCCAACCTGGGATGGAAATACAAAGAAGTCAAACATGAATTGGAAGAGTTGACTGGAATGTATGTAAAGGTAGAAAATGATGCGAATGTAGCAGCTTTGGGCGAGATGTGGAAGGGTGGCGGTATGGGCCACAAGAATCTGATTATGGTGACCCTTGGAACCGGTGTAGGTGGTGGAATTATTTCCAGAGGAAAAATTCTGCGAGGAGCTCATGGCGCAGGTGGAGAAATCGGCCATCTATGTGTGAACTACGAAGAAGAAGAACGCTGTGGATGTGGGAATTATGGGTGTTTGGAACAATATGCATCCGCAACCGGAGTGGTGCGATTGGCAAAACGGAAGCTGGCACAGTCCAAGACGGATACAGTACTTCGAAGTTGTGGTGATATCAGTGCAAAGAGTGTTTTTGATGCAGCCAAGGAAGGCGATCAAATAGCCATTGAAATTGCAGAAGAATTTGGACAATATTTGGGACATGCCCTTGCCAATATAGCCGCAATTACAGATCCGGCAGCCATTGTGATTGGTGGTGGTGTCTCCAGAGCAGGGAACATCCTGTTTGATTTTATTCAGACACCATTTATGGAAAAGGCTCTTTTTGCAAACAAAGAAGTTACATTTGCTTTGGCAACCCTGGGAAATGATGCAGGAATCTGCGGAGCTGCAAAAATGATTCTACAATAATCAGAATGTCAAAAAAAGTTCTGCGTCAGTTATCTGGGCGCAGAACTTTTTTTCGTTTATGGATGTTCTATTTATGGTGTAGTAGGTGGTGTCTCCGGAGGAGTAGGCGGCGTTTCTGGTGTGGTAGGTGGTGTCTCCGGAGGCGTTTCCGGAGGTGCCTCTGGTGTAACAGGAGGTGCTTCCGGTGTTGTGCTACCTCCTTCATGAGAAGGAGCACTTGGTGTTTCGGTATCATTAGTATTGCTCTGCGGTTCTTCTTCTTTTTTGTTAATTCTACCACCATGGTTACCGGAACAAGTTTCGGCCGGTGCAGTTCCGGCGGCAAAGAATTCGGTGTAACTTGGACAAACCCCTGCAATGGCAAGGTTCCCCGTTACAGTACAGACACTTTTCTGCTCGATGGAAGGAGGCATCACAAAGTCTTTATGAGGTAGATTCGCATGAACCCGTTCCATAATATTACGCCATATCACAAGATGATAAGAAGTTCCCAGATTGGAAAGGGAAGTATTGTCATCATAGCCAGACCATACCGAACAAGTGTAATAAGGAGTAAATGCAGAGAACCAAATATCTACGTCCTTGGTAGTGGTACCGGTTTTACCGGATACCGGCATGTTAGAAAGCTGTGCTTTGGTACCGGTACCTTGTGTAATAACATCCTGCATGGCATTGGTCAGCAAAGCAGCGGTAGTATCTTTGATTGCCTGATGACTTTCACCCGGATTTTCAATTAATATGTTTCCATCGTGATCTAATATCTTTGTATAATAAACTGGGCGGTTATAGGTGCCGTTATTGGCGATGGATGCATAAGCTGCAGTCATCTCCACGTTGGTGACACCATGAGTGATACCACCAAGAGCTGTAGCCTGAGCAATATCAGAAAAAATTCCGCCGGGCTGTTGTTCGTTTTCAGCTAAGGTCGTAAAGGAAAAGTTATTCTTTAAGTAATCAAACCCAAGTTGGGGGGTGATTTCCGTCAGCATTTTGACGGCACAGATATTCATGGATTGCTCAATTGCTTTTCGCATGGTCTGTGGTCCTTTATAGTAGTCACCCCACCAGTTTTTAACCGGAACGCCACTATCGTAACTAAAAGGTTCATCTACAATCACGGTTGCCAGGGTTTTTCCGGCAGCATCCAGAGCCGGTGCATAGGTAGATAGAATTTTAAAACAAGACCCGGGCTGCCGTGGGGAATACGCACGATTTAAGCTCTTACTTTCTGTTTTGGGACCACGTCCACCTACCAGAGCTTTGACTTGTCCTGTAGCTTGATCCATCAGTACGACCGATGCCTGAGGTTGGGGAGCAAAGTTAACTCTTTCATCGTAAGTATCCCCTTCTCTGGCAATGGTGGATTTAAACTCGTCTACCATTGCCTGTCCTTCTTCCGGAGAATCAAAGGTAAGACTGTCCATTCCGTAAGCATTCCGTCGATAGGCCTGTACAGCATTATGATCTAAGTTCTCAACAGTACCGTCTGCACGGCGAATGGTTAGAACATAACTTAGGCCATACTGAATACTGGAAGGATAGTTTTCATCGTTGTTCATTTCTTCATCACAGATTCCTTGTATGCCTAAATCCTGTGTGGAAAATACTTTTAATCCACCACTGTATAGTGCATTATAAGCTTGGTTTTCCGAATAATTTTTAAAGTTTTGCAAATCTTCGATAATCTGCTGGGACATAGCATCCACAAAATAACTATTGGGTACAGAATTATCTAAGGTACTATTGAGGTTTTGAATCCGTTCATAGACATTGTCTGCCATGGCCTCATCATGTTGTGCCTGAGTAATATATTTTTGCTCAAACATGTTATCCAACACTTTTTTACGGCGCTTTGCATTTGCCTCCGGATTCGTAATAGGATTATATTTGGAAGGACTCTGAGTAATTCCGGCAATGACTGCGTCTTCGGAAAGAGTTAATTCAGATACATCCTTACCAAAATAACGCTTTGCGGCTACTTGTACCCCTAAGGAATTTTGACCAAGGTTAATGGTATTGAGATAATTTTCTAAAATTTGATTCTTATCCATCTGCTTCTCAATTTCTACAGCTAGATATTGTTCCTGCAGTTTTCGTTCCAAGCTGTCATAGAATGTCTTTTCTTTTGTAAAATTGGGAAATACATTGTTCTTAATTAACTGCTGTGTTAAAGTACTGGCACCTTCGGAGAAGTTTCCGGTAGTCAGTCCGATGACACCGGCTCTGGCAATACCTTGGAGATCAATTCCGTTGTGCTTGTAAAAACGTTCATCTTCAATTGCTACAAAAGCATTCTGCAAATCCTTTGGAATCTGATCAATGGTTTTATTAATACGATTCGAACCTTCCGAAATAAATCGCTTGGTTTCTGTGGTACCATCTGCGGCGTAGACAAAAGTAGTGTACTTACTGGGCTCTACATCTTCCGGAGAAATCTTAGGAGCGTCGTCTACGATTTTCTTTAAAAATAATCCCGTACCTACCATGCCAAGTATTGCAATTAAGATGACACAGAGTAAAAATCCCTTGAATAAACGGACTCCGGTCCGCTTTTTTTTCATTGTAGATTTTGAGGAAATTTCTTTTTGTTGCTGAGAAGCTTTATTTTTTCCATAATTCATGAATTGCTGCCTCCTTCATACCAAATCATTATACCAAATATACCCTTTGAAATAAAGAGAAACTTAAAAAGTTCATATTTCACTAGGAAATTCTTAAGAAATTCATGTGCATTCAGGTGTTTCTTTGTTATACTGGTAGCAGATGAAAAAAGAACGGAGAATGGTAATATGCTAGAGCAGTATCAAACTATCTATCAAGGTGGAGTGAGTGAAATTATTGAAAAAAAGTCACGATTTATTGCAGAAACAGGCCATGTAAAAAGTGAAATGGAAGCCAATGTTTTTATAGAAAACATCAGGAAAAAGCATCGGGATGCGAACCATCATTGTTTTGCCTATGTGATTGGTCATACAGGCCAAATGCAAAGATGCAGTGACGATGGAGAGCCTGCAAAGACAGCGGGAAGACCTATTTTAGATGTGCTGATGGGAGAACAGCTTTGTGATGCGGTGGTAGTGGTGACCAGGTATTTTGGAGGGACGCTGCTTGGAACAGGAGGGCTGGTTCGTGCGTATACCAGTGCAGCGCAAGAGGGGATTGGTCATAGTGTTATTATTACCAAAATACCGGGAATTAAACTAAAAATTCATACAGACTATACGGGACACGGAAAGATACAGTATCTGTTATTACAAAAACAGTTGACGATTTTAAATACGGTATACGAAGACCGCGTGTGTGTAGAAGTGCTGATTCCGACCCAGCAAAAAGCAGAAGTGCAAGCAGAATTAATAGAAGGAACCAATGGGAGAGCAACACTTACATGGGGAGAAGAGTGTTGGTATGCAAAAGTGAATGGAGCAATTAAGCTAATTTAAAAGCAGGAAGTCTGGATGTAAATATCCAGCTTCCTGCTTTTTCATATGACCTATTTATTGAAATTCCGGTTCAATCAGTCCATAGGTGTTATTTTTACGTTTGTAAACAACATTGACTTCATCGGTTTCTGCATTGCTAAATACAAAAAAGGTGTGACCGAGAAGTTCCATCTGAATGCAAGCATCTTCCGGGAACATTGGTTTAATTCCAAAACGTTTTGTACGAATAATCTGAATCTCTTCTTCCATCGAAGGATCTGATTCCGATTCGAAAAAGTCTGGTTGAAAATTATTGCCACCTTGATGTTTTGCAACTAACTTCGTTTTATACTTACGAAGCTGACGTTCAATGACCTCTTCTACTAAATCGATGGATACATACATATCACTGCTGACTTGTTCGGAACGAATAATATTGCCTTTGACGGGAATGGTTACCTCAATTTTCTGGCGTTCCTTTTCTACACTGACGGTTACAACAATTTCGGTTTCGGGAGTGAAATACCTTTCGAGTTTGCCTAGTTTTTGTTCAATCGTATCTTTCAAGCCTGGTGTTACATCGATGTTCTTACCACTAATAATAAAATTCATGATGTTCAACTCCTTTTTACTGTATTGTACAACTCCTATTCAATTAAAAATAAGGTTTGTACCTTGTTTACATTATACTCCAAGTCTATCCTTACATGCAATAAGAATATAGATAAATTTATTAAATATCTATAAAAGACTGATAACTTTAATGAGGACGTAGTTTTGAAAAACAGTAAGGGTAAATAATCAGTACCCAGAGTACTAATAGGAAATATTCCAGCATATGAAATAAAATGGAAGATCCAAATAGCATTTTTGCACCAATTTTTAATAAAATGGCTATACTAAGACCAAAGAGCAGTTTGAAAATTTGTCCACGGGTTGTTTTGGTCTGGGTCTTGAAATTCAGATAGGTTCGTTCTAAATAAAAGCCCAGGGAAAACCCAAGTCCTGTAGCACCTACTTTACAACAATCCGTGGCATAATGAATGTCAATCGTTCCTGTTGATAATAAGAACAAAGAATAAAGGCAGACCAAAATGGAAATCACAGACAATCCTATGGAAAGAATTTTTACATGGGAATTATCTTTAAAAAACCATTCTTCATAATGCCACACCAGCCAGGAAAACAGCAGAGAAATGCCCATGGAGACCAGCACATCTTTCGGAGTGTGAACACCTAAATATAAGCGGGAAAAACCAATGGCAAGAAAGGCAAATATACATAAAACCTTTCCTCCTATTTTTTTACTGTGCAGTGCCAGAGGGGCAAACAGACTAGTTCCGCCCTGGGTGTGCCCACTGGGAAAGGAATATCCGGTAGCACCACCGATTGCACTTTTTACAGGATGAAAGGAGGGGTCCAGTACCCATGGCCTGGGAACGCGAAATGTAATCTTGCATGCCTGCACAAACAGACCTGCTGAAAAAAATACAAACCCCACTTGATAAGCAAAGCGCTTATCAATGCACCAGTACAGTGCACAAATAACCGCTATAATAATTAGTTCCTGTCCAAAGTAAGTAATCAATTGGAATAATTTATCTAGAAATGGAGTACGAACTCCTTCCAGCAATCTCAGAAAATCCATTATTTATTTACTACCTCTTCTTCTCATTCTTGCGTCTAAGACTTTTTTACGGATACGAAGTGACTCCGGAGTGACTTCCAACAGCTCGTCGGTATCGATAAAATCAAGTGCTTCTTCCAGACTTAGGATACGGGGAGTGGTGAGCTTTAACGCTTCATCTGCACTGGAAGTTCTGGTGTTCGTCAGATGTTTGGTTTTGCAGACATTCAATTCAATATCTTCTGCCTTTGCATTTTGTCCAATGACCATTCCGGCATAAACTTTTTCACCGGCAGTAATAAACAATGTACCACGATCTTGGGCACCAAATAGTCCATAGGCAACCGATTCACCGGTTTCAAATGCAATGAGAGAGCCTTGTTTGCGGTATTGGATATCTCCCTTAAATGGAGCAAAACCGTCAAAAGAGGTGTTGAGAATCCCATTTCCTTTTGTATCTGTCATGAAATCTCCACGATAACCAATCAGGCCACGAGAAGGAATGGCGAATTCCAGACGGGTGTAGCCACCACTGGCAGCAGCGGTCATATTACGGAGTTCTCCTTTTCGCTGGCTTAGTTTTTCAATGACAACACCGGTAAATTCTTCCGGAACATCCACATAGGCCAGTTCCATAGGTTCCAGCAATTTCCCCTGTGCATCTTCGTGGTACAGAACTTCTGCTTTGCTGACTGCGAATTCATAACCTTCCCGACGCATATTTTCAACCAGTACGGATAAATGAAGTTCTCCTCGACCAGATACTTTAAAGCTATCAGTAGAATCTGATTCTTCTACACGAAGGCTGACATCGGTATTTAATTCACGGAATAAACGATCTCTTAAATGACGGGAGGTTACATATTTTCCTTCCCTTCCTGCAAAGGGACTGTCATTTACAACAAACTGCATGGCAATGGTTGGTTCGGAAATCTTCTGAAATGGAATGGCCACTGGGTTAGCAGGTGAGCAAAGGGTATCACCAATGGAAATATCTGCAATACCGGAAATCGCCACAATGGAGCCAACCGTTGCTTCTTGTACATCTACTTTATTTAATCCGTCAAATTCATATAATTTGCTGATTTTTACTTTTTCATTTTTATCAGGATCGTGGTGATTCAATAGTGCCATCTCGTCGTTGACATGGATGGTACCGTTATCTACTTTTCCTACACCAATACGTCCTACGTATTCGCTGTAATCAATGGTACTGATGAGAATCTGTGTATCTGCTTGCGAGTCACCTTCCGGTGCTGGAATATAATCTAAAATCGTTTCAAATAAGGGAATCATATTTTCCGGACCATCATCCAACTCCAAGATAGCATAGCCTGCTTTTGCGGAGGCATAGACAAATGGGCAGTCCAGTTGATCATCGGATGCGTCTAAGTCCATAAATAATTCCAATACTTCATCAATTACTTCATCGGCACGGGCTTCCGGACGGTCAATTTTATTGATACATACAATGACAGGCAGTTCTAATTCCAATGCTTTTCTTAAGACAAATTTTGTCTGAGGCATAGCACCTTCATAGGCATCTACCACTAAGATAACACCATTTACCATTTTTAATACACGTTCTACTTCACCACCAAAATCAGCATGACCAGGAGTATCAATAATATTAATTTTTGTATCTTTATAGTATACGGCAGTATTTTTAGAAAGGATTGTGATTCCACGTTCACGCTCAATGTCATTTGAATCCATGACACGTTCAGCTACTTTCTGGTTGTCACGGAATACTCCGCTTTGTTTTAACAGTTCGTCAACAAGTGTTGTTTTACCATGATCAACATGGGCAATAATAGCAATATTTCGTATATCTTCGCGTTTCATTTTCATATGTTTAATCCTTTTCTCTTCCTATTCTATGATAGGGTGTACAAAATGTTGTAACTTATACAGTTTACCACAATTTTTGAAATTTACAAGATAATTATTAGAAAATGAGTTCTAAAATGGAAAATCCAAACATAGACTTAGTATTGA
>JAVWVS010000037.1:0-16472 GCA_036666555.1 Lachnospiraceae bacterium
AGCACCTCCCTGTCATCGGTGTTGATTAGTTGTGCCCATTTCCAAAGTTCTGATTATTTTTTCTGATAATCAGCCGTTTCTAATCTCTTTAATTCTACCACAAAAAACTCCATTTTGTCACCATATATTCTCCGGTTTGCTCAACGGATTTAAAAGATATTTTGGAAAATTATTTGGCACTATAGTCATTTGAACATTCAAAGAAAAAGCACAAAACAAAGAAGTTTATTTGTTTTGTGCTTTTTCGGTGGAAGCATAGTATACTTGACACAAGGTGATTATTCCTTCGGCAATGAAATATTTAGGAGGAGGGCAACAATTGTTGCTACTACAACCGGAGATTTTCCAAATACAGTAATCACCCATTCGGGAAATTGTCCCAGTACATTGGACACTTGTGTTACACCCATACCAAGCGCTACAGAAAGACCGACAATGGAAGTGTTTCTAAAAGTCATGTTTTCAGTCATCACCAATTTAATTCCGGTCATTGCGATAGAAGCAAATACAGAGACAGTAGCGCCACCTAATACACAATAAGGAATGGTGGTTAACAGTGCTGAAAATTTAGGGACAAGCCCGGCAATTAGCAAAATAATGGCAGCAAGACCCAATACGCACCGATTAATTACTTTGGTAGTAGCTACAATTCCTACATTTTGACTGTATGTAGCAGTAGGGAGCCCACCAAAAAAGGAACAAAGGATGTTTGTTAATCCATAGCTAACAATACCATTTTGCAATTCTCTCCCAGTGGGTTCCCTATCCATACCACCTGCTGTAGTTGCGGAAAAGTCACCAATGGCCTGAATAGAATTAATTGCAAATAATAGTCCCATGGCCACACAAGCAGATATTTCAAAATTTATGCCAAAATACATCAGCTTAGGAAGTTGAAACACACCTGCAGAAGCTACATTACTAAAGTCTACCATGCCTATACATAGGGCAATGATATAGCCAACAATAATGCCAATTAAGATGGAAGCAAGTTTAAGAAAACCTTTTGTAAAATGATTGAGTATTGTTACGACGGCAAGAGTAATAATTGCAATCAACCAATTTTTCCAGGAACCAAAATCCGGGCTGGCCGACCCACCTGCCATATAAGTAATGGCAGTAGGATATAATGATAAACCAATGGTAAAAACTACGGTACCAGCAATCAGTGGAGGGAAAAATCTGCGGATTTTAGTCATAAAGCAACCAACGATCATGGCAATCAATCCACCAACGATCATGGAGCCAAGTATGGTAGCGATATCGCTGTCTTCCGCAATTGCCTGCATACTGGGAAGATAGGCAAAACTGATTCCCATTATCATAGGTAAACCGGAGCCTAATTGAAAA
Organism: Lachnospiraceae bacterium; assembly: GCA_036666555.1. Lineage (GTDB taxonomy): Bacteria > Bacillota > Clostridia > Lachnospirales > Lachnospiraceae > UMGS1251. Next base: position 1,351 of record JAVWVS010000037.1, read on the forward strand.
CCACCCTTCTTACCAATGGGAAATAATTGAATCAACGTTGTTAATGCAGACATGGTCATACCTGCTTGAACTAATATAACGCAATCAGAACTTGAAAGTCCTGCTGTACTTGCAATAATAAGCGAAGGAGTTACACATCCAACAATCATTGCAACTACGTGTTGCAAAGCTAAAGGTAAAGCCTGCCAAAAGTTAGGGACCCCATTTAGCTCAAATACAGAAGCTTGTTGATTTACTGCCTTCATAAGGCATATCCCCCTTTATGTGTGTATGCGTGTTCCGGTCTTTCCATGAATGCCATCTTTCGCTTTTTCCAGTAGTGTAATGAGTGCTTCGCGTCCACTTTTAGAATTAGCAAACCGAACGGCAGCCTGTACTTTTGGCAGCATAGAACCGGGAGCAAATTGTCCTTCGTCCATATATTTTATTGCATCCGTAACTGAAATCTCACTGAGCCATGCTTGATCAGGCGTTCCAAAGTGAATGGCAACTTTTTCAACTGCCGTTAGAATAATCAGACAATCTGCATCCAATTCCTCGGCTAATAGGCAACTTGCAAAATCTTTATCAATCACAGCACTTGCGCCTTTTAGATGTTTGTCGTCCAAGGTGACGGGAATACCACCACCACCACAGGCGATGACCAATTGTCCATCTTCCACTAAGGAACGAATGGCTCTTAATTCGATGATTTCCACTGGTTTTGGAGATGCCACCACTCGCCGATACCCACGTCCTGCATCTTCCTTCATCGTATAATCGTATTTTGCAGCAACCATTTCCGCTTGCTCTTTGGTCATAAATTGACCAATCGGTTTTGAGGGATGAGAGAAAGCGGGATCACTATTATCAACGCGTATTTGTGTAATCATTGTAGTGACAGGAACATCTTCTATATGACGGATGAATAATTCTTCGCGCAATGCATTTTGTAAATCGTAACCAATATAGGCCTGACTCATAGCAACACACACAGAAAGCGGTGTATTTGGATAGTCGGAATTCTCTCTGGAAAGAGAACTCATAGCATTGTTTATCATGCCTACCTGTGGCCCATTGCCGTGAACGACTACAACCTCACACCCTTCTTGGAGTAAATCTACAATCGCCTTTGCAGTAGTTTTTACAGCCGTCATTTGTTCGGGCAATGTATTTCCCAATGCATTGCCGCCTAATGCAATTACAATTCGTTTCTTTTTATTCATGTTACCTCCTTTATCGTATGCCCTTATAGGGCTGGGCTATTTCATAATTCTTGGCTTTTCACTTTCTTCCAGTTTTTTTAAAATCTCCGCTGGATTTTCAAATTTTGCTAAGAAAATCATTGCAGCAATGATGTAGGGTTTGAAACTGGCTTCTTTATATAAGGGATCTCGATAGCGGTCAAATACAGATGCATCTACTTCCCCTTCCTCACAACTGACACCGCTAATATCCGCCGGCAGACAATGCAAATAAAGTGCATTACCGGATTTAGTGGTGGACATTAATTCCTCGGTACAAGCCCAATCTTTGTGTTTGGCATTTTGCGCTAATAATTCTTTTTCAAGGGTGTCAATTCCTTCCAAATCACCATTTCCATAAAGTTCCGTACGTTTTTCCATGGCAGCAAAAGGTGCCCAGCTTTTTGGATAAACAATATCGGCATCTTTAAAAGCTTCTGCCATACTATTTGTTTTTACAAAGGAACCACCTGATTGCTCAGCATTTTTCTTTGCAACTTCTTCGACGTCTTCAAATACTTCATATCCTTCTGGATGTGCAAGAACCACATCCATACCAAAACGAGTCATAAGGCCAATAATGCCTTGAGGTACGGATAAAGGTTTTCCATAGGAAGGGGAATAAGCCCAAGTCATAGCCAATTTTTTCCCTTTTAGATTTTCTACGCCACCGAATTCGTGTATGATATGCAGCATATCTGCCATAGCTTGTGTTGGATGATCAATATCACACTGTAAATTTACAAGCGTAGGCTTTTGTTCTAATATGCCATTTTCATTTCCCTGTGTTACCGATTCAGCAACTTCATGCATATATTTGTTTCCTTTTCCTATATACATGTCATCACGAATACCAATGACATCTGCCATAAAGGAAATCATATTTGCAGTTTCTCGAACGGTTTCGCCATGGGCTACTTGAGATTTCCCCTCATCTAAATCCTGAACTTCCAATCCTAATAAATTACAGGCAGAAGCAAAAGAAAAACGAGTACGGGTAGAGTTGTCGCGAAATAAAGAAATACCTAGTCCACTTTCAAAAACTTTTGTGGAAATATTATGTTCACGCATGTGGCGAAGAGCATCTGCGATGGTAAAAACAGCTTCAAGCTCATCATCGGATTTTTCCCAAGTGAGAAAGAAATCATTGTTGTACATTTCTTTAAAATTAAGTGCATTTAATTTGTCAATATAAGATTGTAATGTTTTCATAGTTTTTCTCCTAAATCAATGGTATATTTTCTGGTTGCCTATTATAGAAGGTGGCACAGAGGGGAAGGAATGAGCCACCTTAAAATGCTTATTACTTAATGTACATGGATGGTACTGTGGCGTACACAGCAGCACATGTGACTAAATCTTGTTTCCAGGTTTTTTCGTTGGGAGCATGTGCCTGATTTTCCGCACCGGGTCCAAAGCCGATGCAGGGGATGTTATTACGTCCCATAATCGACACTCCATTTGTTGAAAAAGTCCATTTATCTGTCAGCGGTCGTGCTTTTCTAATGGTTTCTGTTTCAGGTGCACCGATACGAGTAGTACCATAGAGTCCTTTATAAGCATCTTCCAATGCCTTTGTTACCACGTGATCTTCTGGTATCACCCATGTTGGGAAATAACATTCAATTTCATAAACAAGACTGGTGTAAGATGGGCGGTCATAGTTATACATAGAGACAGTTACATCTTTTCCGTACTTTTTCACATTGGGTAAGTTGCGGATTTCATCTAGACAGCTTTCCCAAGTTTCACCGGCTGTCATACGACGATCCAGAGAAATGGAGCAAGAGTCAGCAACCGCACAGCGACTTGGTGAAGTAAAGAAGATTTCGGAAGTAGTAATGGTTCCACGACCTAGAAAATTAGCTTCTTTCCACTGCGTGTTGTATTTTTCATTTAGCATGTGAATCAACTTATTTTCATTTAAATCCCGAATGTCTTGAAGAATATCTGCCATTTTATAGATGGCGTTATCTCCACGTTCCGGAGCAGAACCATGACAAGAGACACCTTGTACATCCACTCTTATTTCCATACGACCCCTTTGTCCACGATAAATACCACCGTCTGTGGGTTCGGTAGAGATTACAAATTCCGGACGCACTTTATCTTCATTAATAATATATTGCCAGCAAAGACCGTCACAATCTTCTTCTTGAACCGTTCCGGTTACCATGATTTTGCAATCGGTAGGAATTAAGTCTAAATCTTTCATGATTCGAGCACCATAAACAGCAGACACAATACCACCACACTGATCGGAAACACCACGTCCGCCAATTTCTGTTTCTGTTTCATATCCTTCATAGGGATCGAAATTCCAGTTTGATTTATTCCCAATCCCTACTGTATCAATGTGGGCATCATAAGCGATGATACGGGTTCCAATGCCCATATATCCAATAACATTTCCTTGAGGGTCTATTTGTACCTCGTCAAATCCAAGTCTTTTCATTTCTCCGGCAATGGTAGAAATATGTGCTTTCTCATCGCAGCTTTCACCGGGGTCTCTCACGATTGTACGTAAGAATGCAGTCATATCTTTTTCATACTTTTGAGCAGTTTCTTTTACTTTATTAAAATCCATGAATGGATACCTCCTAATATTTAATTTGTTAAAATGGTTTTATCACAGGTCAATTATAATGAACTTTCTCCATCCCATACAATCGATTGATAACGATTTGGATCGGTGTCTCCTTCAGTAGAGAATAGGAGAACTTTAGAATTTTCATCTAATTTTAAGTGGTCACGAAGTTCTTTGTAATGGTCATCTTTCATTAGATGATAGAGCAAGCCCGTGGTAACAGCACCAGATTCCCCGGCTGTTACGGGAACATCACCTTTTAATGGAGCGGCTAATACACGCATTCCTTTGGCGGTCACCCAGTCAGGACAAGAAACAAAAGTGTGAACGTGATTTCTTAAAATATCCCAAGAAATGGTACTGGGTTCTCCACAGGCAAGACCGTTCATAAGAGTCAGCATATCGCCACCAACGGTACGGATATCGCCGTCACCGGCAACTGCACCTTTATACAAACAAGCGGCAACTTCTGCTTCAACTACAACAACAATGGGCTCATTTCCTGCATAACGATTGGCAAAGTAACCTTGTACAGCTCCGGCCAAAGAACCAACACCAGCCTGAATGAAAATATGTGTCGGTCGGTCGCAGCCATACTCACCTAATTGTTCATCTGCTTCCAAAGCCATCGTTCCATATCCTTGCATAATCCAGGTGGGAATCTTTTCATATCCGTCCCATGCGGTATCTTGAACAATCACTCCATTTTCCGTGGCATCTGCCTGAGCGGAAGCCTTACGGACGCAATCATCATAATTTAATTCTTCAATCGTTGCCTTTGCATTTTCGCTTAGAATGTGATCAAGGCGAGTTTGTGTGGTACCAATTGGCATATAAATCACACAGTTTTGTTTCAATTTATTGGCGGCCCATGCAACACCTCGTCCATGATTGCCGTCGGTGGCTGTGAAGAATGTGATGGCTCCTAATTCTTTTTTTAGTGCATCAGACGTTAACACAGAATAGGGCAATTCAGACACATCATTGCCGATGGTATCAGCAATGTATTTTGCCATTGCATAAGAGCCACCAAGAACTTTAAATGCATTTAAGCCAAAACGATAGGATTCATCTTTCACATATATATTTTTTAATCCCAAGTGAGTTGCCAAGTGGTCTAAATTGGCCAGTGGAGTCATCTGATATTGTGGGAAACTTTCATGAAAGACCCGAACTTTTTTTGCCTCGTTGGTGGAAAGAAGGGATAAATTTTTATCCGCGGTTTTTGGTAGATCATTGGCTATCCATTTGATCGTGTTCACTGTAAATCCTCCTTGTAAATGAAAATACGGTTATTTGTTTGCATCCATATAACTATAGAGCGTAAATTTGGAGATACCGAAATAAGAAGACACTTTGTCACCGGATTTAGTAATTAGGAAGGCACCAGCATCATTTAAAAATTGAATGGCAGCTACTTTGTCATCTTTGGTCATAAGTGCTACTGGCTTTCCAATCAGATCTACGGACTGTTCGATTAAATCATCTAATAAGTCATTTACATTGTGAGTGATTTTTTTAGGCTGCTTATCTTTTTTGATATCGGTATCGATAATAGAACGAAGTGCATTATCCACAGTAATCAAGCCTGTAATATCATAATTTAATGAAAAAATGTAATGAATTTTGTCGTCATCATCTCTGATATACATCGTGCTGGACTTTAATATCCGACCATCGTCTGTTTTGGTTAAATAGGACAACTGGTCCTGTAAAGAATCGGGATTCTTGTGTAAAGCTTCTATTACGATAGCAGAAGGAGCACCCCCGATTTCACGATTACTTACGTGTCCGTGTTCGATGTAAACAATAGAACTTTCTAAATTATCTTTTGTCAAATCATGAATTACAATTTCACAGTTGATTCCGAACTGAGTAGAAACCCCATGTGATATTTGTGTCAGTAAATCTAATGTGTTTTTCATAGTAATAAGTCCTTTCGCGAAATCTTCCCAGTAGCTAAATTGGCCAATAAAATGCAACTGGAAATGAATTATTATAGATTCATCATAGCATAAAAAAAAATAATTACAATAGTTTTCTAAAATTTTTTTAGGCAATCTAAAAATTATTTTATTTTCTTCTTGATTTTTATTATAGATAGAGTTACTATAAACACATAGATTAATTGTAGTGTAATATGCATAGTAATGCAGAGGAATTCACAAGCATAATATACAATATAATTAGCACTAGAAAAACCGGGGAAGGATTTTTCGTGAAACTTGACAATTGCATTTTAATCAAAACAATTTTAAATACTAAAAAGAGAGGATGATAAAACGATGTTGATGATAGGAAATGGAACAATGATAACAAGAGATCCGCAGAATTTATTTTTAGAAGATGGCGCAGTGCTTATGAATGGATCCCAAATTGTAAAAGTGGGGCCTACAAAAGAGCTAAAAGATAGTTATCCTCATGTTGAATTCATAGATGCAAAAGGTGGAGTAATTATGCCTGCATTCATTAACACCCATGAGCATATATATAGTGCATTTGCCAGAGGGTTAAGTATAAAAGGGTATGATCCCAAAGGATTTTTGGATATTCTGGACGGGATGTGGTGGACAATCGATCGTCATTTGACTTTGGAGCAGATCCGTTTAAGTGCGATGGCAACCTATATAGATGCGATTAAGAATGGTGTGACAACCGTATTTGATCATCATGCAAGCTTTGGAGCAATTACGGATTCCCTTTTTACTATTGAAGAAGCAGCAAAAGAAACGGGTGTACGCTCTTGTCTTTGCTACGAAGTGTCTGATCGTGATGGTAAGAAAAAAGCAAAAGAAGCGATTATGGAAAATGTTCATTTTATCAAACATGCATTAGAAGATAAAAGCGATATGATAGCCGGAATGATGGGCATGCATGCATCTTTTACAATTTCAGATGAAACGATGGAGCTTTGTGCTACTCATAAGCCGGAAGAAGCAGGATATCACATTCACGTAGCAGAAGGAATCGAAGACCTGCATCATTGCTTGCGTACCTACAATAAGAGAATTATTGATAGACTGATGGATTGTAAGGTACTGGGGGATAAGACGCTGGCAGCACACTGCATTTACGTTAATCAGCATGAGATGGAGCTGCTAAAGGAAACGAACACCATGGTGGTACACAATCCAGAGTCGAACATGGGTAACGCTTGTGGGTGTCCTCCTGTTATGGAGATGTTTCACACTGGCATCTTAACCGGTCTGGGAACCGATGGGTATACTCATGATATGATAGAAAGCTATAAAGTCGCAAATGTTCTTCATAAACATCATTTGTGTGATGCGAATGCTGCGTGGGGAGAAATTCCTCAAATGTTGTTCGATGGCAATGCAAAAATAGCAAATCGCTATTTCAGAAAACCATTAGGAGTATTAAAAGAAGGGGCGGCGGCAGATGTGATCGTGACAGATTATAACCCATTAACGCCCATGGCAGCAGATAATTTCAATAGTCATATTCTTTTCGGCATGACCGGAAGAAGTGTAGTAACAACGGTGGGGAATGGAAAAGTGTTAATGAAAGATAGAAGATTAGTTACGATTGATGAAGAGAAGGTAATGGCTGATTGCCGTAAGGCGGCAACCGATTTGGCTATATCGATTAATAGTAGATAGTCCATGTGATGGAAAAATAAGGAGGAAGTAAACCATGAGTGACAAGATGACACCAATGCCAATCGCTCAATTAATGGATTGGGTTATAAAGGAAGAAAAAAGAAATGGCAGTGTATTTGGAGTATATCGACCATACAAAGCGGACCAAAAGAATCATCGAAGGATATTTGGAAGAAATCTGGAAACGCCCATTGGTCCGGCAGCAGGACCACATACACAGTTAGCACAAAATATCATTGCGGCCTATTATGGTGGGAGTCGTTTTTTCGAACTGAAAACAGTGCAGATTATGGATGGTGCGGAGTTGTCGGCATGTGTAAATAAGCCTTGCATTAAAGCTGATGATGAGTGCTACAATGTAGAGTGGTCTACAGAGTTATATGTACCAGAAGCGATGGAGGAGTATATTAAAGCGTGGTTTGTACTGCATGTGATGGCAAAGGAATTTGAATTGGGAAGCATGGATGGATTCCAATTCAATATGAGCTTGGGCTATGATTTAGAGGGAATCCAATCTGAAAAAATAGATACCTTCCTGGAAGATATGAAGGATGCAAAAGATACCCAGATATTTAAAGAATGTAAAAAATACTTATTGGAGCACGTGGATATGTTTGAACGGGTATCGGAATCAGACATCGAACATATTTCTTCTGAAATATGTAACTCTGCCACGATTTCTACACTTCATGGATGCCCACCGCAAGAAATCGAGAAGATTGCCAGATATTTGATTTGCGAAAAAGGATTGCATACATTTATTAAATGTAATCCCACGTTATTAGGATATGAATTTGCAAGAACAACCCTGAATCAGATGGGGTATGATTATGTTACATTTGGTGAATTTCATTTTCTGGACGACCTACAATATAAAGATGCAATCCCAATGTTTGCAAGGCTTATGCAACTTTGCGAAGAAGAAAAATTAGAATTTGGGGTGAAAATCACCAATACATTTCCAGTAGATATTAAGCAAAAGGAACTTCCGGGAGAAGAGATGTATATGTCCGGAAAATCATTATACCCACTTTCCATTGCGTTGGCTGCAAAATTAGCAAAAGAATTCCATGGTAAACTGCGTATCTCTTATTCCGGAGGAGCGGACTATCATAATGTGGATGGGATTGTTGGCGCAGGGATATGGCCGGTGACGGTGGCAACTACTCTTTTAAAGCCGGGTGGATACCAACGATTGTATCAGATGGCGCAGAAAGTAGAAGCCAGTAATTGTATCTATATAGGGGTAAGCGAACAAGCCACAAAAACGCTGGCAGAACAGGCGTTAACTGACCCGTTTCATCTAAAAGCAGTAAAACCATTACCATCGCGTAAATTGAAACAACAAGTACCTTTGATAGATTGTTTTATTGCACCTTGTAAAGAAGGGTGTCCCATTCACCAGGATATCACTACCTATATGGAGTTGACTGCAAAAGGGAAGTATCAAGAAGCACTTGGGGTGATTACGGAAAAGAATCCACTTCCGTTTATTACGGGAACTATTTGTGCCCATACATGCATGGGAAAATGTACAAGAAATTTTTATGAAGAACCGGTGCAGATACGAGCAGCAAAATTAGTGGCAGCACAGAAGGGGTATGAAGGATTCCTGAAAAAAATACACAAACATGAAATCACCTGTTCTGAAAAAGCAGCCGTAATCGGTGGTGGACCAGCAGGTCTTTCGGCAGCATATTTTTTGGCAAAAGAAGGAATGGATGTTACTATTTTTGAAAAAAGAGATAGTCTGGGAGGAGTGGTAAAACACATGATACCAGATTTTAGAATTTCAGAAGATGCCATTGAAAAGGACATCGAACTGGTCAAAGCTATGGGTGTGGGCGTAAAATTAAATACAGAAATACATGCAATCAGTGAGGTAAGGGCACTTGGATATCAGCATATTGTTCTTGCAATGGGTGCAGGCAGACCCGGAGAGCTGTCATTGACAAAAGGAAGCACCAGAAATGCATTGGAATTTTTAGAGACTTTTAAATTGCAGCAAGGGAAAGTCGATATTGGAAAAAATGTAGTAGTCATTGGTGGTGGAAATACTGCAATGGATACAGCAAGGGCTGCAAAACATACAGAAGGTGTAGAGCATGTATACTTGGTATACAGAAGAACGAAACGTTATATGCCGGCAGAGGAAGAAGAGTTGAGAATGGCTGTCGAAGATGGCGTGGAATTTAGAGAATTATTATCACCAGAAATACTAGAACAGGGACAATTACAATGCCGGGTCATGGAGCTGACAAAATTGGACGATTCCGGAAGAAGAGGTGTCAAAGAAACCGGTGAAACGACAATGGTTCCGGCGGATACAGTTATTGTAGCAGTGGGTGAGCAAGTACATACACAATTTTTACAACGAAATGGTCTTCTTGTCACAGCCCAGGGGAAAGCATTGGTAAATGAAGAAACGCTAGAAAGCAGCGAAAAAAATGTATATGTCATTGGAGATGGTCTGCATGGTCCAGCTACGGTCGTAGAAGGAATCCGAGATGGACAAAAGGCAGCTGAAAAAATATTGAAGAAAGCAGTTGTAAAAGAGACAGATTTGCTGGGAGAGAATTTGGAAGAATACTATAGAAAACGTGGTGTTCTTGCTCAGAGCATGCAAAATGAAGAGGTGGATAGTAGGTGCTTAGGCTGTGCCAGTGTCTGTGAAACCTGTGCGGAAGTCTGTCCCAATAGAGCAAATGTGGTGATTGAAGTGCCAGAATTGGAGAAGCATCAGATTATCCATATAGATTCTATGTGTAATGAATGTGGTAATTGTAAGAGTTTCTGTCCCTATGACAGTGCCCCATATTTAGATAAGTTCACCTTATTTGCAAATGAAGCAGACATGGAACAAAGCAAAAATCAGGGATTTGTAGTTTTGGATAGAGAAACGGTTACTTGCAAGGTCAGATATTTGGGACGCATTTATCAATGGACTTCCAAAGAAAAAAACAAGGATTTGCCAGAGTCACTTGGCTTTTTGATGAAAGCAATTTGTACAAGTGATCAGTACTTATGGGTGTAAGAAAGCTGGTGAAAATATGTATACATTATATATTAATGGAACGAAGGTTCTAATCGAAGAAGATAGAAAATTAATAGATGTACTGCGGAATGACTGCCATTTGAAGTCGGTAAAAGATGGATGCAGTGAGGGCGCATGCGGAACCTGTACTGTTTTAGTAGAAGGAAAACCCATAAAAGCTTGCGTGCAGCATGTATCTAAGTTCAAAGGAAAGGCCATCCTAACAGTAGAAGGAATGACAGAAAGAGAAAAAGAAGTGTATACCTATGCTTTTGGAGAAGCAGGAGCCGTGCAATGCGGCTTTTGCATTCCCGGAATGGTCATGTGTGCAAAGGGTCTATTGGATCGGACATTAACACCCACCAGAGAAGAAGTTGCATATGCTATTAAAAACAATATTTGCCGCTGTACCGGATATAAGAAAATTGTGGATGCCATTTTACTTGCAGCACAATTGTTTAGAGAGGGTGAAAAAAGATTTTTAACGAATCCAATGACTGGAGTTGGGCAACGGGTCCATCGGATTGATGTACCGGAAAAAGTGCTGGGATATGGAGAATACGTGGATGATATGGAAATAGATCATATGCTTTATGGAAGTGCGGTTCGCAGTGCTTATCCAAGAGCAAAGGTGATTTCTATTCACTGTGAGAAAGCACTATCCCTAGAGGGAGTTCGGGCAGTGGTAACCGCAGAAGATATTCCGGGTAACAATAAGGTAGGACATATAAAAAAAGATTGGGACACGTTAATTTCTGTGGGGGATGTGACCAGATATTTGGGAGATGCAATATGTCTGGTAGCAGCAGATAGTAGGGAGATAGTAGAGCAGGCAAAGAAATTGGTGGAAATCGAATATGAGGAATTGCCGGCGGTATTCACACCGGAAGAAGCCTTGAAATCGGGAGCACCATTGGTACATGAAACAGGAAATGTATTAGCTCATGAACATCTAAAAAGAGGAAATGCGGTTGATGCTATTCAAAATTCCACTTACGTGGTAACGAAGCATTATGAAACGCCATTTACAGAGCATGCATTTTTGGAACCGGAATGTGCAATTGCAATCGTTAATCAAAAACATAGTGAGGCCATTATATATTCTAGTGACCAAGGGACTTATGCAACACAACAGGAGTGTGCAGAAATGCTGGGATATCGCCCAGAAGATGTTCATGTAATCAATAAGCTGGTAGGTGGAGGATTTGGTGGAAAAGAAGATATGACCGTGCAGCATCATGCAGCATTACTCTCTTACCATACAGGATGTCCTGTGAAAGTAAAGCTTTCAAGAAAGGAGAGTATTTTGGTACATCCCAAGCGTCACCCTGCTTCTATGGAATTCACGACAGCCTGTGATGAACATGGAAACCTGACAGCTATGCAGGCAAGTATTGTTACAGATACAGGGGCTTATGCTTCTTTAGGTGGGCCGGTGTTGCAAAGGGCTTGCACCCATGCAGCAGGACCTTATCATTACCAAAATATTGAAATTGAGGGAACGGCTGTTTATACCAATAATCCACCAGCGGGTGCTTTTCGGGGATTTGGCGTTACCCAGACATGTTTTGCGACAGAGTGCAATTTAAATCTCTTAGCAGAAATGGTGGGCATCTCTCCCTGGGAAATTCGATATCGCAATGCCATTAGACCAGGAGAAGAATTACCAAATGGGCAGTTGGCAGCACCCGGAACGGCTTTGGTCGAAACGTTAGAGGCAGTGAGGGAGATTTTTGAAAGACATCCAAGGGCGGGCATTGCATGTGCTATGAAAAATGCGGGAGTTGGAGTAGGTATCCCGGATTATGGACGCTGCAAGTTGACTGTGGAGGGTGGAAAAGTACATATTCGTTCGGGAGCGTCTTGTATTGGGCAGGGATTAGGGACGGTTCAAATGCAAATCACCTGTGAAGCAACCGGTCTCCCGGCAGATAAAATTGTGTACCATGCAGCAGAAACCAATCTTGCACCGGATGCAGGAACAACGTCGGGATCCAGACAGACATTGGTAACAGGAGAAGCAACCAAGAGGGCGTGCACCCAATTGACACAAGATTTGCAATTAAGTAAAATAGAAGAGTTAGAGGGCAGAGAATATTTTGGAGAATATCTTGCAGCTACGGACCCAATGGGGAGTGAGAAGCAGAATCCGGTATCACATGTAGCCTATGGATATGCGACGCAAGTTGTTTTATTAAATGAAGAGGGAAAAGTGGAAAAAGTAGTAGCAGCTCATGATGTTGGAAAGGCAATCAACCCTCTTTCTGTGGAAGGTCAGATTGAAGGTGGCGTGGTAATGTCACTGGGGTATGCACTGACAGAAAAATTTCCTTTGGATCACGGGAGACCAACTGCGAAGTATGGAACACTTGGCCTTTTTAGAGCGGATAAAACGCCGGATGTGCAAAGCATTATTATTGAAAAAAATACCGATACCCTTGCATATGGGGCAGTGGGGATTGGAGAAATTACTTCTATCCCAACGGCACCGGCGGTGCAGGGGGCATATTATCAATATGACGGAGTATTTCGAACAAAACTACCATTAGAACATACAGGATATTAAGAAAGTTGGTTACTTCGGTAAAGTAGGAGATGAGAAGATGAAGCAGTTACTAAAAAATGGAATTGTAGTATCAGGGGTGGATCAAAAAAAATTAGATATTCTAATGGAAGATGAGAAAATCATTCAGGTAGGCATAGGCTTACGCTGTAAGGATGCTCTCGTCACAGATGTATCTGGAAAACTAATCTTCCCGGGATTCATAGATGCCCATACCCATTTTGATTTGGAAGTATGTGATACGGTAACTGCGGATAATTTTGACACCGGAACCAAAGCGGCGATTATCGGAGGAACCACTTTTATCATAGATTTTGCAACTCAAAATCATGGAGAACTACTGACACAAGCTCTTACCAATTGGCATAGAAAAGCAGATGGGAACTGTTCTTGCGATTATGGATTTCATATGGCTATCTCGGATTGGAATCCCACGATTTGTAAAGAGATAGAGGATATGATTGTGGCGGGGATCCCATCTTTCAAACTATACATGACATACGATAACATGTATTTGTGTGATGAACAAATATATGATGCACTAAAACGTGTGAAAGAGGTGCATGGTATTGTAGGCGTGCACTGTGAAAATCGAGATATCATTCGGGCATTGACCAAAGAAGAAAAAAAGAAAGGGCATTGTTCGGTGGCATCACATCCATACACCCGGCCGGCAGAGGTGGAAGCAGAAGCAATCCATCGCTTGCTAACCATTGCATCACTGGTAGATGTGCCGGTGGTAATCGTACATTTAAGCTCTGCATTGGGTTATGAAGAAATTGTACATGCAAGAAAAAGAGGACAAAAAGTATATATAGAAACCTGCCCGCAGTATTTACTATTAGAGGAAGATAAATATTTTCTCGCGGAATCAGAAAGCAGAAAGTATGTAATTGCGCCCCCTCTTCGAAAAGGCAGTGATCGAGAGCAGTTATGGAAAGGGCTAAAAACAGGTGAGATTGACACCATTTCTACAGACCATTGTAGTTTCACCACGGAGCAAAAGAACTTAGGGTGTATGGACTTTACTAAAATTCCCGGAGGTTTGCCAGGTGTAGAGACACGAGGGAGTCTGATATATACTTATGGGGTGTTGCAGCATAAAATTAGTTTAAGCCAGATGTGTAGCGTATTATCGGAAAACCCGGCAAAGATATACGGAGTGTATCCACAAAAAGGGTGCATTGCACAGGGAAGCGATGCAGATATTGTAGTTTGGAATCCAGAAGATATAGGGATTTTAACCAAAGAAACACAAATGTCGAAGGTAGATTACCATCCTTATGAAGGCGTAAAAGTACAGGGGAGGGCAGAAAGCGTTTATCTACGCGGACAATGCGTCGTATCCAATGGCGAAATTAGGAAGGAAAGGATGGGAGTTTATATTCCCAGAGCTATAAAGCAGTAGAAGTCCAACTAATATGTAATTGGAAAAAGGGGCTGTCGGTTAATACCGATTTTTAGCCCCTTACAAAAAAATAAGAAGGTTCCATGAAATTCAGTGCTTTAAGCACTTGTTTTTCCGTGGGGGTCTTCTTTCTTTTTCCTATACTTTCTATTTTGGGCCGCAAAATCCCTATATTTCTATATTTAGAAACACGCCTCTTTCTAAGCTGTTTTTTGGTCGGTTTTTCCTTCGAATTTTTGAATCTCATCATGAAGAAAACGGTGATACTTATTTATATTTCGACCTATTGCATACAGCATAAATTCCTTATATACTTTTTCGGATGATCGATAATTAAAACGCCTAAATTTTTCATTCTCTTTTATATCACCAAAATGTCCTTCTGTTTGGATAGAACGAATCTGACGATTCAGGATTCCTTTTTCACTTTGGATATTGGCGTGGGATTCTTCTCTCAGACTTTCCCATTGCTCATTAATCTTCATAATCTTGTTTTTTTCTGCATCATATTTATATAAACACCGCTCCTTATGTTCACAACCACTGCAATCTGGACATTGTATGCTGGCTTTAACTGCCCATTCGTCATATGGTCATCTTTAAGTCCCATCAATCGCTTGCCACAGTCGTCCAGCTCTTCATAGAGTTGTTGAGCTTCGGATTTTCTTTTCCCTTTTCCTTGGACGA
>JAVWVS010000038.1:0-16334 GCA_036666555.1 Lachnospiraceae bacterium
AATTCATGGACAGGCAAGTTCGGTAGCTTTCGGAAAAAATCATACGGTAAAAACAGTGTCATATTGATCTAATTCCCTTGTAACAACTGATGAATTTTCTTTATCGTAGTTTGTCACTTCACACGAACCTTCATGATCCCTATCCCACAAAAAATAACATGCACCCCCTGCTAGATCCACTCCTGGAAATACATCCTTAAAATTTTCAAAATCTACCAATTTTCTTATATGCTTATCTGTGAGCATCTCTTTACGAAAATCATCTAATCCTTTTCCACCCGAAAACCACCTAGAAGGAATAATCATACTCATATATCTAGGCTTTAATTTTTTAGCTTGATTAACAAATAACTGATAGATAGGTTTTGCACTTTTTCCATTTCCACCATCAGATAACTGATATGGTGGGTTTGCAATTATAACATCAAATTTCATTTTCCAAATATCCTCCGGGTTAATCACATGAATAAATTCATATGCATACTTTTCTAAATCTTTATTTCTTTTATATTCCGATTCCGTTGCACCACAATACACACATTTACCTTTGCTCCATCTATGTTCTTTTTGTACTAATCTAATATGTCCTTGACTTTCATTCTCTTCAAATTTTGATACAGAAAAATCAGTTGTCGGGTACTTAGAACAATACAAACTTCTTCTTGAAAGCATTGCTGTTAATTCAGTTATAGCTATTCCATATACTTGATTATGCATTATATGATCAATTCTTTCTTGAAGATCTGGAATTTGCCCTTCTAAACCAGTTAACAGACGTTTAGAAATTTCTCTCAAAAAAACTCCGCTTTTACAGGCTGGATCAAGAAATTTTGTGTCAGGATTTTTAAACAATTCCTGTGGCAACATATCTAACATTTCATTAACCACTTCTGGTGGAGTAAACACTTCATCGTTTGATAAATTTGCCAAACACGATAATACATCAGGGTTATATACTTTATCGAATACTGTCTCAGTCATTTTATCTCACCTTTCTATAATGCGAAATATATTGTTTTAAAAATCTTCCTTCATCATTAGGTTCATTTTGCAAATCAAATAAGTCTAATTGGTTCTCATTCTTTTTTTCTTCATTTCCATTTAAAATTTCATCAAACGTGTAGTCTTTTCTTTGTATTTGAGAACCAGTAACAAATCCCCACTCAGAAAAAACAATCGGCTCATTTGTATCAATGCCATTCTCATCCACACACTTTAGCGACAATGCATTGCCACATACAATATTTTTTTCTAAAACAAGCCTTATAGCATCCCTAGTTTCATCATTACATTCTTTTTTACACACACTTTTATATTCTTTATTCCATATTTTAAACATTCTTTCTCTACATGCCATTACATTATCCAACATTATATCAACGCCATAAATGCTTCCAGCTGCCAACATAGAATTTTTCTCATAATCTAAAAAGCTTTTTTTGTACTTCTTTTTTACTATTGCCAATTTTCTTGATAATATTTCAGCCAAGAAATTACCTTCACCACACGCTGGTTCTAAAAATCTAGAATCAATTCTTTCTGTCTCTTGTTTAACAAGGTCAAGCATCGCATTTACTTCTCTTTCATTTGTAAATACTTCGCCTCTCTCTTCAACACGAGATTTTGATTTTACCTGTCGCGCCATATTTCCACTTCCAATCTATTCTAATTTGTTCTCTTTTTAACATACTTTCCGCTTTTTACTCTTTCATCCCTAGGCTTTTCAGATGAATCAGGAATTGCCCACGAATAGCCAATTCTAACAGCACCTTCAATTCTTCCTTCTGTGCATAAAACTTGTATTCTTCTTACCGATATGCCCCATTTTTCTGATAGCTGACGAATAGATAAATACTCCATTTTTCTTCTCCATTAATCATTGCAATTGAATAAACAACACTTTTTATTATAGTCCAAACTGCGAATAAAATCAATTTGAGATCTTCTTTAGTTTGTGTCAAGTAATCGTTGGCACTTTTCTTGTTTTTTCTAAAATGATATTTTATTGCTTCCCAAATAAGACCTGTTTACAGGCATTTCATTCTAATATCCAAATGCTCTTTTAAATACTTTTCTCGATGCTGTCTGCATTGCATCAAATAATGGCATATGATGATTAAATCTGTCTGCGTATGGATTTCCTTTTCCTCCTTTAAGCATTGAAAGATATGGAGAAATCAGTGCGACATACGACATAGAATCCTTAGGTGCTGTAATATCGTAATTATCAAATTTTACTATTGCACTTTTTTTATCCTCAGCAACAACGCTTCTGCAGATGCTGATGCTTTTAATCCTAATAAACCAAATACAACTCCACCAATTCCCGCTTTCGCTTCCGTTTGTGCTTTTACTCCTGCTAGAGCATTGCTTTCTTTTAACAGTTCCGTTATTTTTTCCAGTTTACCTCCTGCAACAATTTGTACATAATCAGTTACTGAATTTTCATCAAAATACACTACCTTACATATATGTTTCATCATTATCCTTCTTTCTGATTTTCTAAATCATCAATTACTTTTTTAATCTGTTCATCATCTGTCAAATCATATACAATATCCAACAGATATACAGCTACTTCTGTATTCTTATCATTAATAGCCTGCTTAGCAATTGCAACAGCCATGCCAAGAACATTATTAAATGCATGAACTGGAATTTCACACTTGTCTACAATCTGTTCAATCTCTTCTTCTGTAGGTGAAACTATCTGTTTTCCAGTCTTCGACTGTATATAATATAACTCCGATTGAGCATTTTTAGCCTCTCTATCAAAACTCATGCTTTTAAAATAGCAGAAAATAGCTGCATCATAGTATTCTTTTCCAACGAAGTAAAATCCAAGATTTCTATAACATCTTGCTACATCTTTACTATTAAATGCATACTTAAATTGTTCTCTTGTAAGTCTTGCAAATTCTTCTAATTCACCAAGGACCTTATATGTCTCCATATATTCAAAAGCTATTGAAGAATTAACGGGATTCCATTTTCTTGCCTTTTCAAGTGACTCTCTTGCTTCTAAATATTTCTCTTGTTCATATAAAAGGCTTCCATTCAGCAAATAAATTTCACTATATGGTATATCAGCTCTTCTACATTCTCTTTCTGGTCTTACAGTATTCACATAAAGAATCTCTTCAAACAATTCATTAAATGTAAAATACTGACTTACTGAATCATCTTTAAACATCGGATATTCATCAGCTGTCTTAACGATATTATCCATAAGTTCTTTGGCTTTCTCTATGTTCTTTTTATAAATATTAAATCGCACTTCGTCCATTGACTCTGTGATTGCTTTCAAATCATTTGACAAGATTCGACTAAATTCTTTTTGAAAATCTTCTGGCATCATTCTTCCACAAGCACGTAAGATTTCAGTTGCCAATTATGGTCTTTGTATTTTTCCATCTGATCTTTAATATAAGACAAATCAGTTTCTTTATCTCCTGTAAGCCCACTGGTTATTGATTTCATAATCACATCATATTTCATTGTAATACCTCCTAGTGCTTTTGCTATTATTTTACCACGTCTCTTCCTTCGTATATAGTAATTTTAAATCTTTTGTTATCCCAAAATCCGTACTCAGATAAATGAATGGACAAATTGACCATTTATTTTTACATAAAAATAGCCGTAAAAATGGCGGCAATCCATTTAGACTACCGCTCACTCATCATATGTTCATAATTCTATTCTCAGGATTGATATGAAGCCTCTGACAATGTGATTTGTCAGCTTTAAGGGCATCCATTATATAATCCAATAATACTGATCTGTGCTGCCAGCCAGAATAGGCTATCACATCGTCCACTCCATATAAATCCGTTAAATCTTACCACGTAAAAACAAAAATTATAATACCAATAACTCCACATGTATTACTAATACTATTTGCAATTTCTATTTGATTAATTGGCAAAGCTATATAATAAGGAAGCACAAGCATTAAAATTAAATAAATACATTTTTTATAAAATTTATCTCCTGGCATTATCTTTCCCATTTTCTCTTTTATCAATGGAATCGATGAAATAGAACATAATAAAGCAGCAATTCCAATAATATTGTCTATTAATCCACCTTTTAATATATTAAAATCTTTAGCAACCCCCAATAAAGCAGGTAGCAACACTAAAAGTGCAATAGAAATGCACATAAGTCCTCGTTCTATAATTTCTAATGTCTTATACTTTTTCTTTTTTTCGCTATTCAAACTCTATCGTCCCCGGTGGTTTCCCAGTCAAATCATACAGCACCCGATTCACGTGGCTCACCTCATTCACGATTCTGCTGGTGACCTTGTGTAGCACCTCCCACGGAATTTCTGCCGATTCCGCCGTCATAAAATCAATGGTGTTGACCGCCCGAAGGGCCACTGCATAATCATAAGTACGCTCATCACCCATACATCCAACCGCCCGCATATTCGTTAACGCTGCGAAGTACTGACCGATTCCTTTGTCTATGCCGGCATTTGCAATTTCTTCCCGGTAGATTGCATCTGCATCTTGCACGATTTTGACTTTTTCCGGAGTGATTTCACCGATAATACGCACACCTAGACCCGGACCCGGAAATGGCTGGCGAAATACCAGGTAGTCCGGAATCCCAAGTTCCAAGCCAGCTTTTCGCACTTCGTCTTTGAACAAGTCACGAAGTGGCTCGATGATTTCCTTGAAATCTACATAATCTGGAAGTCCGCCTACATTGTGGTGAGACTTAATAACTGCGGATTCTCCACCCAAGCCACTTTCCACCACATCAGGATATATGGTTCCTTGCACAAGAAAGTCCACGGTTCCGATTTTTTTAGCTTCTTCTTCAAATACACGGATAAACTCTTCTCCGATGATTTTACGTTTTTGCTCCGGTTCTTCGAAGCCTTCTAGTTTTTTATAAAAGCGCTCTTGGGCATTGACACGAATAAAATTCAAATCGTAATTACCGGTAGGACCAAAAGCGGCCTCTACTTCATCCCCTTCATTTTTACGAAGCAATCCATGGTCTACGAATACACAGGTCAATTGTTCCCCAACTGCTTTGGAAAGCATGACTGCCGCTACCGAAGAATCCACCCCACCGGACAGCGCACATAGCACTTTTCCTTTTCCCACTTTTTCGCGAATGGCCTGAATGGAATTTTCCACAAACGCATCCATTTTCCAATCCCCTGCACATCCACATACATCGTATACAAAATTAGAAAGCATTTTGGTGCCTTCCTGTGTATGCAACACTTCCGGATGAAACTGGACTGCATACAATTTCTTTTCTTCATTTTCAATTGCTGCCACTGGACAGTCCGGGGTATGTGCACTAATGGCAAATTCTGGAGCTGCCGATTCAATATAGTCATTATGACTCATCCAACAGATGGTTTTTTTCGCCACATTGTGAAACAGTTTGGAAGAAGTATCCACGGTCACTTCGATTTTTCCATATTCACGAACAGGCGCTTTGCATACATGCCCGCCCAAAAGATGCATCATCAACTGAGATCCATAACAGATTCCCAGTACGGGAATCCCCAGTTCAAACAGTTCTTTCGCATAGGTGGGTGAGTCCGCTTCATAAGCACTATTGGGGCCTCCTGTTAAGATAATTCCCATAGGATTCATCGCTTTGATTTCTTCTAACTCTTTTTTATATGAATAAATTTCACAGTATACGTTGCACTCACGTACACGTCTTGCAATTAATTGATTATATTGTCCACCAAAATCTAATACAATTACGGTTTCTCTTTTCACAAACACTCCTCCTGTACATTCTTTGATTATTCTTGTGTCACAACTAAAAAATTTTACATTTTATTATATGTTATTTCCTGAAAATATACAAGAATAACACTATTTTTTTATCATGACACTCTGATTAAGCCTTGATTGCCCATCTCATTTTCGTAGAACGTGCCCGTGGGTTCATATTACATTCTTCCGCTGACGGTCTAATCACTTCCGTTGAAATTTCCTTATAAATGCCCGCCCGCAATAATTGTTTAAATGATTTTTTAACAAGCCTGTCCTCTCCGGAATGAAAGGTCAATATAGCGACCCGCCCATCTTTTGCAAGAATATTTGGAATGTTATCTAAAAACTGATACAATACTTCAAATTCACTGTTGACATCAATTCGCAATGCTTGAAAGGTTCTTTGGCATGATTTTTTGGTTGCTTCTTTCCGCTGGTTTTCCGGAATAAATGCAAGCACCTCTTCAATGACTTGTTGAAGTTTGGTTGTGGTCGCAATATCCGTTCCTCTTTTCATTGCCATCACAATCCCTTGGGCAATCTCTTCCGCATAAGGTTCGTCCGCATTTTCCATCAGCATTCCCTGTAATTCTTCCTGCGTCACTGTTTTCAGACGCTCTGCTGCCGATATCCCCTTTTCCGGATTCAAACGCAAATCCAGCGGACCCTCCTTTTTATAGGAAAATCCACGTTCCGGATTATCAATTTGCATAGAAGAAACTCCTAAATCCGCCAATACAAAATCAAATGCTCCCACTTCTTTGGACAGTTGGTCTACATTGGCAAAATTCAGTTGACGAATCGTCAATATTTCCTCTCCATATCCCAAACCTGCCAGACGTTCTCTGGTTTTCACAATCTCAATGGGATCTACGTCTAACCCATAAATATGTCCTTGAGACTGCAGGCACTTGAGCATTTCCAATGTGTGTCCGCCATATCCAAGCGTTGCATCCAATCCGGTTTGTCCCGGTTTGATTTGCAAAAAATCCAGAATTTCTTTCACACATATAGAAATATGCATCCCCGCCGGCGTGCTTCCCTTTTGAATCACTTTTTCGATGGTATCTGCATATTTTTCCGGTTGCAGTTCCTTATATTTTTCTTTATAGGTTTTCGGATGCGTTCCTTGATATCGAATGCGTCGCCGATGTGTTGACTCTTGATTGTCCATTCTATTCTCTCTTTCTCTTTGCATGTTCAAATACACAAAATTAAATCCGCTTTGCACTTACTTGATACGGTTAAATAGTGTTTTTGCCAAAACCATCCCAACTACCACACCCAGAATGCTGATTCCCAGATTAAGCAAAATATTCAGTACTGCCACAAAATATTTTCCACCGCTAAATAAAACCACGGTTTCTAAACTAAATGTAGAAAAAGTACTCAGACCACCACACAGCCCTGTTGTAAGAAAAAGCTTCGCTCTTGGGGACAATGAAACCGCAGACGCTTCTAATCCAATAAAAAAACCAATCAAAAGTCCTGCAATCACGTTGGATATTAAAGTACCAAATGGCAGTGAAACTGCAAAATGATTCATAGATTTTGTAAGTGCAAATCGAGAACAGGAACCGACAAATCCACCGATTCCAACTACTAAAAATTCTAACATTTCCTTCCCCTTTACGCTTCTTGCCTTTTATCTTCTATCTCTTATCACTATACATTCATTAGCACACCCATAAAAAGGGGCAGATTTTGCTCCTTATCTACAATCATATAGAAAAAGGGGCGGTTTAAGAGAACTTCCTTAGGTGGCTCCATAATTGCACTTTTCATCACCATCTCAACTGCCGTAACAGCCCCCGCTTTAGTACCCTTTTCATCTACATCCATTTTGGTTTTATGAATCACTCGGCTGATAAATATATTGCCCTTGGTAGACTTCCCCAATCCGGAAAAATCTGCCTTTTCATCATGGAAGGCATCTGTCATTCCTAATTTTTGAAGAGGTTCATTTAATAAGGTTTCGTATTCCACGGAAAATTTAGGGATTTCCGTGAATACGGTTTCCTCCTTAGGACATTCTAATAATTTCATTAGTCCCTTCCCATCCAACGTCTTTAAAAACACAGACATGTTCCCCTCTTCCTTTGGTAACAACGCAACAAATGCATACTTCCCATCTTTATAATCCTTCATAAATCCAGTAGCATCATCGGTCTCTAAATAGGTGTTTTCCATGTGATTCATAAATGCAGCCTTTTGCGTATCCTTGTTTTGCTGATAAAAGACCCCATCCTGAATTTGCGTATCTTCATAAATTTCTTCCCACTCTCCATCAAAAGACAACGCATTGATGAGATACATAATCGCATCCTTAGGTAGTTTCTCTTCTAACAGTTTATCGATCATTCCATCTGTTTCATCAGATACCCACTGGTTAATCGCATCCTTGGTACTGTCATCAAAGGGCGCTTTGTATATACTGGCATCATAATCATCTTGATTCATTTGCAAAAACTCTTTGTTGACTGTTAAACTTTCATCGTCTTTGAACCAAATTGAATTTGCAAGGCTGACCTTACATTTTTCAGTATTTGGTAAACCATTCCTATAGGCATTCAAATAATCATTTAACCCACCGATATCCGTGTTCAGCACCTGTTCCGTTTGCAAAAGGGTATCTCCTTTAGCTCCATTTGCAGTCATTCCCAGTGCTGACACAATCGAAAGGGGGGAAATCAAAACATTTTTATCCTCAAAGCATTGCTGAAACAGCTTTAAGGAAAACTCCGTTATTTCTTCCCTTTTTACTGTTTGTGTCCCCTTTAATTCTGAGATTTTCATTGGTTTTACATTGCTTTTTTTTACGCTGCTCATAAGATCAGTGACGTTCGAGTGTTCCATAGATGCACACCCCGAAAGCATTAGACTTATTCCAAGCAATAATGCCAAAAAACGTTTCTTCATATGCGTTGCTCCTTTTATATGGGGTTATTCCCATTCTATCGTGGCCGTTGGCTTTGGACTTAGATCATAGCACACACGATTGACATTTTTAACTTCTTTTAGGATACGGTCTGTAATCTTTAGAAGCACAGGCCAATCAATCTGCTCTATGCTTGCTTCCATAGCATCTACGGTGTTTACAGCACGCAGAATTACGGGATATTCAAAGCATCTTGCATTGTCTCGGACTCCTACCGATTTAAAATCTGGCACAACCGTAAAGTACTGCCATACTTTTTTATCAAGCCCTGCCACTTGGAATTCTTCTCGTAAGATTGCATCTGCTTCTCTTACTGCTTCCAAACGCTCCTTTGTAATTGCTCCCAGACAGCGGACACCCAGTCCCGGTCCCGGAAATGGCTGGCGATAAACCATCTCTCCCGGCAGTCCCAATTCGACTCCACAAGCACGTACCTCGTCTTTGAACAACTGGCGAAGTGGTTCTACTAATTGAAAATCTAAATCTTCCGGCAGTCCGCCTACATTATGGTGTGACTTTACCATCTTAGCGGTTTTCGTTCCGCTTTCCACAATATCCGGATAGATGGTTCCTTGTGCAAGAAAATCAATCCCTTCTAATTTTCTTGCCTCTTCTTCAAATACACGGATAAATTCAGAACCAATGATTTTTCTTTTTTCTTCCGGGTCAGACACATTCTCCAATTTGGTAAGAAATCGCTCTGAAGCATCTACGTAGACCAGATTTGCATCCAGTTGATTTTTAAATACTTCTACAACACTTTCCGATTCCCCTTTTCTCATCAGTCCATGGTTCACATGTACACATACCAATTGTTTTCCAATTGCTTTGACTAAAAGTGCTGCGACCACAGAGCTGTCTACCCCACCGGATAATGCTAATAACACTTTTCGTTCCCCCACTTGCTTTTTCACCAATTCCACCTGGTCTGCCACAAAATTCTTCATATTCCAGTTGGCGTTTGCCTGACAAGTTTCAAATACAAATTTTTTCAAAATCTCTTTCGTTTCTTCCATGGATGGCCATTGTTGCAAACAATTCTCACAAGTTGCCGGTTCATGGTCAACTGCCATCACCGGATAGCCTGCTTCGTAGATTTCTGCACCCACATCAATTCGTATTCCTTCTACTATATGGTTGGGACCACCATTGATAATGATTCCTTTTAC
Source organism: Lachnospiraceae bacterium (assembly GCA_036666555.1). Classification (GTDB taxonomy): domain Bacteria; phylum Bacillota; class Clostridia; order Lachnospirales; family Lachnospiraceae; genus UMGS1251. Next base: position 9,867 of record JAVWVS010000038.1, read on the forward strand.
ATTGGGAAGTGCTTTTAACTCTGCTTCGCTAATGTCATGTGGATAAATTTCACTGTATACGCCCAAATCTCTAATTTCTCTTGCCAATACAGTATTCTTTGTGCTTCCTAAATCTAAAATAACAATCATATCCTGCTTCATTGGTTCTCCTCCATGCTCTCTTTTTTCTGTCTTTTATCATATCGCATTTGAAAACCACTTGTCAATGCCAGTTCCCTTTGAAATAACGATATACGAACAACATTGACCGGAAACACCAGTCGATTACCATGGCAACCCAGATTCCAAACACACCCAGTCCAAAATATCTTCCTAATATATAACTAAATGCAATTCGAAATACCCACATGGAAAATATGGAAGTATACATGCTGAACCGCACATCTCCCGCTGCACGAAAGATATTGGGCAATGAAAAAGAAAGGGGCCATATGAAGATGGCACAGATGCCATGGAAAATCAATATCTGCTCTGTGACTGCTGCAGTATGGTTCGACAGATGATAAATCCGCATAATCGCCGGCAATGCCAAATAAATCAGTGCAACGGTAGTACACATACAGACATATGTAATGCCTATCAGCTTTTTCGTATAGTAGTGAACCTGCTCATAATCGTCTGCTCCTACGCATCTGGCTATCACAGTTGTAATGGCAAGGGATATGGCCATTCCCGGGAGGATTTGAAACATAGCAACCGCATTGGACACTGCATTGGCCGCAATAGCATAAGTTCCAAAGGTAGAAACTAAGCTAAGTACCAATATTTTCCCCAATTGGAACATACTGCTTTCCAACCCATTGGGAATACCAATATGTAAAATCTTTCGAATTATTTTTCCATTCATACGATAGCGAAAACTCTTTTGAATATGTACCTGCATAGACTGATTGCATAAAAGCACAATAATCAGCACTGCCGCAACCATACGTGATACCAATGTTGGAATGGCAACGCCTTCCGCACCTCGATGAAAGCCATAGATGAAAATAGCATTCCCTGCCACATTGATTATATTCATCACAACGGAAACCAGCATAGGAACTTTCGAGTTTCCCATTGCACGAAATACCGCTGCTCCGCCATTATATAGCGCAATAAAAGGTATTGATGCAGTCACAATGAGAAGGTATACATTTGCATACCCTCTTACATCTGCATCAATATGTCCAAATACGCCTCGTAAAATAAAATTTTTTGCCAGGTAAAGAATGATTGTAATTCCGACAGAACAGATTGTGATAAACCAGACTAGCTGTGTAGATGATACACAGGCTTCTTTTTCTTTTTTTTGGCCAAGATATTGACCCACTACCACCGCACCTCCGGTGGCCAATGCTCCAAATACATTAATCAGCAGTACCATAATGTTGTCTACCAAGGACACTCCAGATACTGCTGCTTCCGATACACTCGCTATCATAATAGAATCCGCCATACCAACGCACACTGCCAATAGCTGTTCGATGATCAGCGGAACTATTAATGCCACAAGTGCCTTATTACTAAATAAATATGCACTTCTGTCTTTTTTCATTTTTTCTCCATAACCTAATGCCTATGCAGCTACATATGGCTCTATTTCTCGGAGCAAATCCTCACATTCCTCTTCATGTACTTTCAATTCAATGTCATTGTCAAAACCAAGGTTCATAATACCTAGAATGGATTTTGCATCTACAATGAAACGGCCTCTTTTCATATCCATATTATAAGAATATTTTCCAACAGTATTTACAAAATCTAATACTTCTTTGGGATTTCTAAATCTTACTTTAATTTTACTCATTTTGTACTCCTCCATATTTTTTATCTATTGTTTTTCCTTTTATGTTCTTTCTAGTTTCAGTAATCTCATCATAACAGTACTGAATACGTAAAAATAGTGTAAATTTTTTAGAAAAGAGGATATTTTTAATGCTATTTATTCATTTTTCGGTACTCTGCAGGGAGCATTCCTGTTTCTTCTTTAAAAACTTTGCTCATATACTTTGGATCCGAGTAACCTGCCATATCCGCAATTTGATTTAATTTGAGCTCGGAATCGATTAGCAGCCGCTTAATTTTTTCCATTCGGATGCTACGCACCGTTTCTGTAAATGACATTCCCATTTCCTTCTTAAACTGAGTGCTTAAATATTCTTCTGACACACTCAGTCTTCTGGCTATTTCCTCCAACGTAATCCCTTGGTTGTAATATTCTTGAATCATAGCTCTGGCACGTTTGACCATGGAACTTATCTGAACCCCTTCTGCATTCTCCGTTTTTAGAGTAACTTGTTCAAATAGTTTTACAAACACCTGGCGAACGGCTCTCCACGTTACTGCCTGAGAAATAAACTGAACCATTTTTTGTGTGGACAGTTCTTCTTGCAAACTATCATATTCCTTTGCTGTATTAAGTACTGCAAAACAATACCGGACACAAGCTTCCTTAATTTCTTTGGGCTGATGTGGTTGCTCTTTGCACAGCTCATTGAATTTGTTAAAACATTTTTCAAAACCATGGATATCGTGTTTAATAATTGCCTGTCGTATTTGGGTCTCTAACTCCAACGGATATTTTAATGGCTCCGTATGAATGGATTCTATTTTCTCTTTGCTAAGCAGTGTTCCCTTTTTAAACAATAGATTCCATTCCAGCATTTCCGAAATTTTATCCGGTGCTTCTGCTAACTTTGAAAGGCTCTTGCACTCTCGCCATACACAAATTGGCGGATATCCAAGATTTTCTGAAAGCATAGGAATAACTGCATGTTCAAAATATTTTCGTACCTTTTTTCCTGCCTTTCCTTTATAAATAATCAGAATCAGCATTTTATATTCTTCCATGGGAATGAGACGGCATTCCGCCACGGATTCTTGCTCCGCTACTTGTTGAAGCAGTATCATTGCCTGCGCACAATCCTTTTCATAATATGCCCCCAGATATACTGCAAATAATTCCAACGAATCTTCCAGTGTGTATCGATATTTTTCACTCAATGCCTGCTTTAATGTTGCATCTATCATCAATCGCCCCTGCAGACCACTTCGGAATACATTTTCAATGGTATACAGTTCTTCTCTCATCTGCTCTCTGGCAATAGCATCTTCCACTTGCTGCAATGTTTTCTTTAATTCCAAGATTTTAATCGGCTTTAGCAAATAGTTTTCAATCCCAAGTTCAATCGCCTGTTTCGCATAATCAAAGTCTGCGTATGCAGTCAGAACAACCGTTTTGCAGTGTATTCCTTGTTGCCTAAGTTTTTGGAGCATGGCAAGTCCATCCATATTTGGCATCTTGATATCCGTAATCACCAAATCCGGCTGCATATTTTCAATCAGCAAAAATCCCTCGTTTCCATCCGAGGCTTTTCCCACCACTTCATATTCCGGTTTTATTTTCGCTAAGATTTTTCCCATTCCTTCACGAATCGGGGTTTCATCTTCTACAATTACAATTCTCATCCTCTGTCACCTCTGTCATTGGAATAAATAGATGTACCTTTGTATAACACTCCGGTTCACTTTCAAAATAAAGAGCTGCGTCCTCCGAATAATATAGTTTTAATCGCTTTCTCACATTCTCAATTCCTAAGTGTTCCCCCTGTTCTTCCTGTCCGGCATTTAACCTGCGAACTTCCTCGATACTAAGTCCCTTACCATTATCTTTGATAACAATGTGCAACTGATTTTCTGCCTGATACATAGATATTTTCAAAATGCAAGGTCCCTCGGTTTGGTACATCCCATGCTTAAGTGCATTTTCCACAAATGGCTGTAATAATAATTTGTGAATCTGGCAACCCATTAGTTTATCCGGAACATTGATAATAATCTCCAGCTTTTTTCCCAGTTTTACACTTTGCAGCAGCGTATACTCCCGAAGCCATGCCAATTCCTGTTCAATACTGGTTTTTGCACCTGCATTTCGTACCGTATACCGTAAAATATCTGCTAACGCACCTATCATTTCACTAATTTCATATTCTTCCTGTTCGATGGCCTTCCAATTAATCGTATCCAACGTATTATATAAAAAATGGGGATCAATCTGGGCTTCTAGCGCTGATAATTCTGCATTCTTTTGCTCTACTGCTGATTGTTTCACTTGTTGTATCAATACATCAATTTGCTCCATCATTTCATTAAATCCCAGTCCGATTTGATACAATTCCGATGGCATGTTTTTGTAAAATGGGATGCGCACCTCAAAGTTTCCATTCTCGGCTTCATTCATCACATGCACCATGTTATTCAATGAATGAATCACCGGTCTGGTAAACCAATAAATCAATGAAACCAGCACAAGTGACGTACCCACCCCAATAAATAGCCAAAAGAGCAACTGTTCACTCACCGTATTTCGGTACTGCCGCATGGATTGGAAATTATATATTTCCCACCCGCTTTGGTTGTTATTGTATTTTGTTACACGATAATTAGTCGCGTCAATTTCTTGAATCTGTTTTCCCACTTCTTCTTGTTTCGGTGCACTAAGAATGCGTTTTCCCTCACACACATAGATACGGGACGGCATTTTATTAGCCACTGCACTCTTTACTATTTTTTCATCTATCGAAAGGGTCACTACTCCTAACGACTGAGGAACACGACTGGCATCAACCAAATTCCGGGAAAGTTGAAATGCATTCATCCCCTTTTCCGGTTCTTCCAGTGAGTGATATCTCTCTCCTTTTTCCGTAGTCAGTGTCATATCTGAGATACCCTCATTATGAATACATATACGGTTCAGCAAATAACAAACCTGCTTCTGATTATTCTCTATGTCATTTGCAAGACGCAGCAGTTCTTCATTGGCGCAAAAACCGGATAAGATAATGGAGTATTTATCCAGCACCATATCTAGGCATTGATTTGCTTTGTAAAGATTACTTTCCGCCTGCTTGTCCAGGTTTCCCCTCATATTGCTTCGTAATCTGGATTGGGATAGCATGGTAACAAGTACCATAGGAATGATTGCTGCCAGAAAAAATACAGGCACAAGCATTCCTCGCAAACTTTTTCGATTCTGCATGGTTGATTTTCTTATGATGTTCAATCCCTTTCTCCTCTCCGAAGTTTTTTACAAAATGAAGGACAAAGAATTTCCGCAATCCTCCGCCCCCAATCTTACTTTTTATTTTACTCTATTTTTTCTTATTTGACCAGAACAGTCTTGTGATGTAAATATTTTTCCTTTGTAGCAAGTCCACCCCTGATATGGCGTTCCGATTTATTAAGATCTAATACTTTTCTCGCTTCATATGCAAGAGCAGGATTAATCTGCAAAAGTCTTTCTGTCACATCCTTATGAATTGTACTTTTTGATACTCCAAACTGCTTTGCGCTCTGCCGTACCGTTGCTTGATTCTCTATAATATAATACGCAATTTCAACGGCACGTTCCTCAATGTAATCTTTCATAAAAATTCCCCTGCGTTCTCTGTTTTTACAATGTATGCAGGGGAATGAAAGCTTATTACTGTTTGTTCTTGCACAGATGACTGTTAAAACCAATGTGGCTAGGGACTGGGGGAAATTTGTTGAAATAGTAAGAACGATTTTTCTACACTATTTCAGCTAACTGTTGATTTATTGAAATAAGAAGCGTATAATAAACTCACTATTTCAAATCGAGGTGAGCCACATGAACCATTCAGGAAGCTACAAATCCAATTTATCCGGTGAAATGATGTACAAGTCATTTTTGCCGAATGCCTTACCGCCAAAGCCAGACCTTGTACTGGACGAAGCGCTTTCCAACTTACTTATAAAAGCCAACTGCGCCATAGCCAAGTTGGAAGCAATCGGTTCAAGGCTTCCAAGCGTTCCGCTGTTTGTGTCCATGTATGTGCGCAAGGAAGCACTGCTATCCTCGCAGATTGAAGGGACACAGGCAACCCTTGACGATATTTTAGACCCACACCTTGAGCAGAACACCAATCAAAATGTTTCCGATGTCATTAACTATATCAAGGCCACCGACTTTGCCGCGCAGCGGCTCCAGATATTACCCCTGTGCTGCCGGCTCCTGCTGGAAACCCACGAGGTGCTGCTGTGTGATGTCCGTGGCAGCGAAAAGAACCCCGGTGAATTTCGCCGCAGCCAAAACTGGATTGGCGCACAGGGTAGCACACTGAAAACAGCGCGGTACATTCCCCCTTGCCCGGAGGATGTGCAAAACGCCATGTCAGATTTGGAAAAATATATGAACGAGATTGACCAAACTGACCCACTGATTAAAATTGCGCTGATTCACTATCAGTTTGAAACCATCCATCCGTTTTTAGACGGCAACGGCAGAATCGGGCGGCTGATGGTCAACCTGTTTCTCAAGGAAAACAGGCTACTCTCTTACCCAATACTGTATATTTCCTATTTCCTAAAACGCAACCGGATTGAATACTACGATCGGCTCACCGAGGTGAGAGAAAAGGGGCACTTTGAGCAATGGGTCAAGTTTTTTCTGCAAGGAATTTATGA
>JAVWVS010000039.1:0-15487 GCA_036666555.1 Lachnospiraceae bacterium
GCAGCTGATTTGTAATCAGCAGGTTATCGGTTCAAGTCCGATTGTCGGCTCTTGCTTATTCATAAGATAAGTAGATGATACGGCAATATGATAAAAGAAAAGATTTGGACCTTTAGCTCAGTTGGTTAGAGCAATCGGCTCATAACCGATCGGTCCTGGGTTCGAGTCCCCGAAGGTCCATTAGAATCACACAAATCAATGTATGAGGTGCAAAACTTATACGAAGTACTACAAGTTAGGCCTGGTGGCTCAGTTGGTTAGAGCGCCGCCCTGTCACGGCGGAGGTCGTGGGTTCGAGTCCCATCCGGGTCGCTTAAGCTAAACAAGGTATTGCTGAGTTTAGTGAACAATATAATATGTGTCAATGGGATCTTAGCTCAGCTGGGAGAGCATCTGCCTTACAAGCAGAGGGTCATAGGTTCGAGCCCTATAGGTCCCATTTGATCATCTTGTATGATCATGATTGTGTTATGTGCCGCAGTGGCGGAACTGGCAGACGCCCAGGACTTAAAATCCTGTGGGATTAACTTCCCGTACCGGTTCGATTCCGGTCTGCGGCATTACTAAAAAGTGAAGGAAACGTTGAAATGACAGCGTTTCCTTTATTTTTTTTGTTAAAAATATTTGAACACTTTATGATGAAATTCCAAGTTTTTAAAAAGCAAGCATATCCTACTTTTTTATTGGGGATTCACAGTTAAAGCGAAATAGAGTATAATTTCCCTATAAATTAGTTTTTATATTGCACGTAAATAATACTTGCGTGGCACATTATTCATCGTAATTTAGGCTTGCTAGCCATCTGTAGGAGTTAAAAGCATAATAGATACTGAAAGGAGGAACATATGAGATTAGGACAGACAATTACAAACATACGAAAAGAAAGAAAAATGACACAAGAAGAATTTGCCCAGATCTTTCATGTTACAAGACAGACAGTATCTAATTGGGAGAAAGAAAAGAATTATCCAGATTTGGAAACGCTAATTTTTATGAGTGATAAATTCAATATCTCCCTTGATGTTATGCTAAAGGAGGATAAGCAGATGGTAAAAAAATTGAATACAGAAATCAAGTTTAGTAAAAGTTTTAAACGAAATATAATTAAAATTGCGGTATGTACTATGATAGTACTGGCACTTGGTGCAGTAGGCTGGGGAATAGCTTGGAATCACACAAAAGATTCTTTAGAAATGAAATTTAAGGATGGTGTGGAAATGAATGATTTTCGCTTTGACAAACAATTAGGTTTCTACAAAAAAAGTATTGACCAAGATACCTATTATGCATTGCCAAATCAAGTAATGCCGGATTATTTTGAGTTTGTGCTTCATTACTTTAATACATCTTTAGATTATTATACAGTAGTAAATGGAGACAATATCCAGATACGGTGGAGCGGGAGGGATAAACGAGGTGAAATAATATACACAATCATGTGCTTAAATGAACACGGAACATTCAAGTACTCCCTTTCCCAAGAACAAGAAAAAGAATTATGTACGGAGAATTCTAATATTAACACGATTCTTAATGAGGGTGAAAAAATATATGGGGATATATATGAATAGTATAAAATGATGCCGCTTATTTTTTTGATAGGTAGTATGAGTACACGGAAGGGAATTATTATTAGTCTGGAAAAACAATAAAAAATACGAGAGAGAAAAGAAGTTTTATTCTACGTGGTTTGTGGTATTATGAACTCAATGAGGTGGAGATGAAGAAGACAATATTAGTAGTTGAAGATGATAATAAATTAAATAGTGGTGTGTGCTTGGCTCTTAAAAATGAAAATTATGTATTTATTCAATGTAAAACATTAAAAGAAGCAAAAACTGTAATTCAAGAAAAAACACTATCATTGATTCTTTTGGATGTTAATTTGCCAGATGGAAATGGAATTGACTTCATAAAACAAATCAGACTAACCAGTAGCGCACCAATCATTTTGATGACTATCAACAATATGGAAGTGGACATTGTGACAGGATTGGAGTCAGGAGCCAATGACTATATCACTAAGCCCTTTAGCTTGATGGTGCTAAGAGCTAGAGTCGCAGTTCAACTAAGAGCCAGTGAGAATGAGATTAGCACACGCTTCCAGCAAGATGAATTCGATTTTGATTTTGAAAAGATGGAATTTATATGCGGTGGCAATGTTGTAGAACTTAGCAAAACAGAGCAGAAGATTCTGAGGATTCTGTGTGATAACAAAGGTGCAACGGTAAAGAGAAGTTACTTAATTGATGAGGTGTGGCAAGGAGAGTCTGAATTTGTGGATGAACACGCTCTTACTGTTGCAATTAAGCGCTTGCGTGATAAATTAGAAGAGGATGCTTCCAATCCGGAATACATTAAAACGGTATATAGAGTGGGCTATGCATGGGTGGTGAAACGATAATGGATTATATGATAATAATCATAGTGCTGATTATCTCTGGCATATGTTGGTATCTTTATTATCAACATAGAGAAAAACTTCTTGTGGATCGGCTTCAACATATGGTTAATCAAGCTACAGAGGGACAATTAGAACGAGGGGAAGTATCAGAAACAAAAGTATCCGCATTGGAGAATAGCATGAAGAGGTATTTGGATGACAGCCTTCTCACAGGGGAAAATCAGATTAAACAGAAAAATATAATCCAGGGACTGATTTCGGATATTGCACATCAAACACTAACACCTATTTCTAATCTTAAGATATATGCAGAGCTGCTCCAAGAACAAGTGTCTGGAGAACTGGAAGATATGGCAGACACCATTCACGAGCAGACGGAAAAATTAGACTTCCTAATTCAATCTCTTGTTAAACTTTCACGTATGGAGAATGGAATTATTACAGTACATTCAGAGCAGAGATTGGTGTCAGAGCTACTTAAGATATTAGAATCCCAATATAGCCTACAGGCCAATGAAAAGCATATTCAATTGGATATAATGGGAATGAAAATCCTTGCCAAGTACGATCTGAAGTGGACAAGTGAGGCTATGGGGAACATCTTGGACAATGCTATCAAATACACAAATGAAGGCGGAAAGGTTATCATAAAAGTAAAGCCGTATTCTATGTTTATCCGAATCGATATAATAGATACAGGAATGGGAATTATGGAAGATGAAATTCCAAAGATATTTACAAGGTTTTACCGGAGCCTGAGTGTGTCAGAACTGCCTGGAATGGGTATTGGGCTGTATCTTGCGCGGGAGATTATTCAAGCACAAAAAGGTTATATCAAAGTGGAATCTGAAGTGGGAAGAGGAACAATATTTTCAATTTATTTGCCTCAATAGTTTCAAAACTGAGATATTTTAGAAACAGGATGGAGACATTGTTATGATAAAGTCTGTATTGTGAGAAGCAATATGGACTTTTGTTATGTAAAGAGTAGCTATTTGCTTGTTTAATTAGAAAACGTATTGTAGGAGGATGAGGATGAAAATATTAGAAACGAGAAATTTGCAGAAGATATATGGACAAGGGGATACCGAGGTTCGAGCACTTGACAATGTCACTATGGCGGTAGAGAAGGGTGAGTTCGTTGCTATTGTAGGAACTTCTGGTTCTGGAAAGTCAACCTTGTTACATATGATTGGTGGATTGGATATTCCAACAGCAGGAGAAGTAACAGTGGATGGGCAAGTCTTAAATCATATGACAGATGAAGAACTCACTATATTTCGTCGTAGAAATATTGGATTTGTATTTCAACAGTATAACTTAGTTCCGATGCTGAATGTTTGGGAGAATATTGTACTGCCGGTGAAGTTGGATGGAAACGTGCCAGAGAAGGAATATGTAGATGAAGTTGTGGACATTCTGGGATTACAAGAAAAACTAGAGAACCTACCAAATGCATTATCAGGAGGACAACAGCAACGTGTAGCCATTGCTAGAGCACTTGCATCTAAGCCGGCCATATTGTTGGCAGATGAACCAACCGGTAATTTAGATTCCAAAACTAGCCAGGATGTATTGGGGCTTCTGAAAGTAACCAGTAAGCAGTTTCAGCAGACGATTGTAATGATTACTCACAATGAGGAAATTGCTCAGTTAGCAGATCGTATTCTTCGTATGGAAGATGGAAAACTGAATTTTCTGAAAGATTATAAGGGGATATCGCTATGGTAAAAGTAGAGAACAAAGATACCCTCCGGTTCGTTACGAAAAAATTCATGAAACAGAATCACTCCCGTAATATCATCGCAGTCATCGCCATTATGCTGACTTGCCTTTTGTTCACCAGCCTTTTTATGGGTTCGGTTTCCTTAGTTTTATCTAAGCGAGCATCTGATATCAAGCAATACATGGATTCTTCTCATGCTGTAGGATCAAATTATACAAAAGAGGAAAGCATAAAAATAGGAGATGCACTAAAGAAGGATTCGGATGTGGAACGTTATGGTGCGGGAATCTTTCTAGGGAGCGGAATAGATCCCCGGTTTGGATACTCGACAGAGGTACGATGCGGAGATGACAACTTTGCAGAGAGTTATAACTGTACTCCAACCACAGGGAAGCTACCAGTGGCAGAAGACGAGATTGCGGTCAGTACTATTGTATTGGATACATTAAAAGTGCCCCACAAACTAGGAGAAAAAGTAATCATTACTTACGAGCAGAACGGAGTCAATGGCGAACAAAGAACGAAAGAATTTCGCTTAAGTGGCTTCTGGGAAGGTGATCCAGCGGTTATGGCTCAGATACTTTGGGTTTCTAAATCCTATGCAGAAATAAACCAGCATGATGCCACAAGGAAAGATTTAGACAATGGTCTATACAACGGCGGGCTGGCTTATGTAGTTTGGTATCATAATATTTGGAATTTGAGAGAAAAAACAGAGCAGTTATCAGAACGAGCAGGAATTACAGAGATAGAGCAGGCATTTCAAGTGAACCCAGCCTACGACTTGATGCAAGAGGATTCATTTCCAATATTATCCTTATGCATTATGATTCTGTTCATTGTATTGGCGGGATATTTGATCATCTACAACATTTTCAACATCTCGGTTAAGACAGATATAAGAACTTATGGATTGCTGAAAAATATTGGAACTACAGGAAAACAACTGAAAAAGATTGTGCGGATGCAAGCTTGGAGATTATCCATTGTGGGAATCCCGTTTGGATTACTGTTCGGTTATGGTGCAACCCTCCTTATGGCACCGTCGTTAAATACCAATATGGAGATGAATGCCCTAAAAGGAAGTGGTCAGGAAACAGTAGTTTCTGTGAATCCCTTGATTTTCGTGGTGGCAGCAGTATTTACTCTGATTACAGTCTATTTATCTAGTTTGCGTGCATGTAAATTAGTGGAAAATATTTCTCCAATTGAAGCATTACGACTAGCGGAGAGTAATCAGAGTAAACGTAAGATGAAGAAGAGCACTTCTGTTGCTTGGTATGCGATGGCTATTCAAAATATGCTTCGGAATTGGAAGAAGGGACTGATTGTCATGCTGTCTATTGCGCTGTCTATGGTAGTAGTGAATTGTGTAGTAATGCTGGTGAATGGGTACGATTTTAAGTCCTATACAAAAGTATTTCTGTCTTCAGATTTTCAACTAGATCAGATGACCAGCACTTTGACCAATACTAATTTTAACGGAGTCACACCAGAGGTACGAGAAAAACTGGACAATGCTCCTTATACAGAAGAAAGTGGGTATGTGTACTATTCAGACGAAAGTCATGAGATGGAGCCACATCTGAAAGAAATATGGGATAACTTTAAAGCAAAGCAGGAATCCAATTGGCATGATTATGAGCGAGCATATTGGGATGAGATGCAGACATCTGGAAAACTCAGCGTACATTTTCTGGGAATCTCAGAGTTTGCCTTTGAGAAAATATCTTGGAGGGGAGAATCTGGAACCTGGGAAGATTTTAAAGCTGGCGACAAGGTGATTGTGGATTACAACGATCAAAACTCCGAGAATCCAGTATCCTATTATGCACCAGGAGATACCTTTCATATGAATTATAAAAGTGGCAAGAAAAAAGATTATCAGGTGCTAGGCGAGGGAATTATGCCGTATTCCTTGGACTTTCCTTATTCAGATATGTTCTACATTACCATAATGGTGCCAGATACGGAATACATGGAATATGTTGGAAATGATTGCGCGATGTATGCAGCGGTGGATGCGAAAAAAGGTATGGACCGAAAGATGGACAAGTACATTCAGAAAGAAATCTTAAACAAAGACGAGAGAATGAATGTGTTTTCCATGCTGCAGATGCACGCAAGTTTTGAGCAATATGTGCGGAAGTACTATATGATTGGGGGTTGTCTTGCCTTAGTATTAGCACTGATTGGAATTATGAACTTCTTTAATACAACTGCAACTTCGGTGCTCAACCGTAAAAGAGAATTCGCATTGCTAGAGGCAGTAGGTATGACCAAGAAGCAGATATCCAAGATGTTAGTGATGGAGGGATTTATTTACTTAGGTGGGGCATTCTTGTTGGCGGTGCTGATTCTATGTACTTGTGCTGAGCAATTACTGACCAACACGTTGGGAATGGCGTTTTTCTTCCGTATGCACCTTACCATTGTGCCTTGTATCTGTATGTTACCACTGATGGCAGTAGTAGCGTATGTCATACCTAGAAAGTTATTTCGAAAGATGGGGAAAGAAAGTATCATTATGAGAATACGTGTAGAATAGAAGTTTTGGTTTACATAAGACACAAAAAACAAAAGAATTGTGCAAAATGCCGAATAAAAAGTTCTTTACAATACATTCTTTATATGTTATGTTATCAATATAAATTGAATGCGTATTCAGTATAAACCTTAAAACAGCTGTTATAATAGAAAAACTGAATACGATTTCAAGAATAGGAGAAAAGAAATGGAGAAATATCAAGAATCAAAAAGAATTGTAAGAGAGTATTTTCAAGAATTAGAGCAAGCTGATTGCAAATCAGTTGAAAAAGTGATGAAAAAGCATATCGCTACAAAATACAATTGGAAAGGTGTATATCCGTTTAGAGAACAAGAAGGAATAAAGAGTGTTGCAGAAAAATTCTGGATTCCACTAAAAGCATCTTTAACAAAAGTACAACGAAGGCAAGACATATTTATTGCAGGAACAAATGAAATAGATGATAGTCAATGGGTAATGAGTATGGGGCACTTTATGGGATTATTTGATCAGGACTGGTTAGGAATCAGACACACCAGAAAGATGATTAGTCTTCGTTATGCAGAATTTAACTGTGTAGAAAACGGGAAAATTACTAAGACAGGAATTTTTGTAGATATTATAGGCTTTATGCAACAAGCGGGTGTAAATCCTATGCCACCACAAACCGGAAATTATTATGTGTATCCGGGACCTCGTAATCATAACGGTTTACTATATGAAGATGCATCTGAAGAAGAAGGAGTAAAGACGTTAGCGCTTGTAAATAAAATGGTTAATGATTTAGATGATTTGAACAAAAGTGGAGCTATGGGGTGCCCTCCGGAGGTACTAGAAAAAGCATGGATGTCGGATATGATATGGTTTGGTCCAGGTGGAATTGGAGCCTCCTATACGATTCCAAGGTATCAAGAACAACATCAGCTTCCGTTCAGGAACAATTTGACAGATAAGACATTTAATGGACACGTATGTAGATTTGCAGAAGGAGATTTTGCCTGCTTTTTTGGATGGCCTAATTTGACCAACAGACCTATCGGTGGATTCCTTGGAATGCCAGGAGGAGATATACCGGCGGATATGCAGGTAGTAGATGTATACTGCCGTCAGGGGGACAAGCTTGCTGAAAACTGGGTGTTTATTGACATTCCATATTGGCTCAAACAGCAGGGTTTAGATATTTTAGAAAGAACAGAAAATATTTACAAAGCATAAAACCAATCATGATTAGAAAGAAGGAAACTATGGAAATGGATATTAAAAAAGTAGAAGACAAAGCAATATCAAAAAAAGAAAAAACAGAGTCTCATAAAATATTTTATGGAGATGGAACACAAGTTACGGCAGTTGGAACGTTAGATTACAATGATTTTGTTGATCAAAAGAAAAAGGAACAGAAGCTTCCTGGATTTGGGGCGGAATATAGAGATTTTGTAGACTATATTATGAAAATAACACACAATATATGGGAAGAAAAAGGTATTGGAGTAATTTATGATACTTACCACAATAATGTAACGATGCATCTTGGTTCCTCAAATTTGATGGGAATCAAAGACGTCATTTCAAATACACTGCAAACATTGCATGCATTTCCAGATCGACGATTGATTGGTCAAAATGTAATTTGGTCAAACTATGGCACGGATGGATTTTTGTCCTCCCATCGAGTATTGTCAACAGCAACTAATTTAGGGGATAGTAATTTTGGACCAGCAACCGGTAAAAAAATAAATTTTAGAACCGTAATTGACTGTGCGGTAACCAATAATCGTATTCATGAAGAATGGTTAGTGCGAGATAATCTTTGGATTGTGACACAATTAGGTCTGAATCCACATGAAGTGGCAAAAGAAATGGCAAGAGCAGCATCTACCAAAATAAATGCATTGCAAACAACATATGGAATCTGTGAATCAATGGAGGGTCAGTTTATGCCAGAAAAATATCAGGCAAAAGATGATTCTGTTGGCGAGATGATTCTTGAAATGTTGAGTCATATTTATAATTACAAATATATTCAAGAAGTAAAAAAATACTATTATGATAATGCAGTGGTTCACTTCGTTTGTGATAAAGATTTAAATGGATATGATGAAATACAAGGCATGATTGTCAGCTTTTTGGCATCCATTCCAAATGGAAGTTATGAGGTGGAACGAGTAACTTGCACAGATCGTCCGCTAGGGGATGGATATGATGTATCTGTAAGATGGAGATTACGGGGGATGAATGAGGGAATCGGATTTTTTGGTCAACCATCGGGAAAACCATTGGATGTTATGGGTATTAATCATTACCATATCTGGAATAAAAAAGTGAAAGAAGAATGGATTACATTTGATGGTATGGATGTTCTAAAACAAATGCAGATGGGAACAATAGAGATATAGTACCCAATTCAGAAGGAGAAAAATATGAATCAGTCAGTAGAACTAGAAAATGATATTATATTAGGAAAAGATTATACAAATATAAAAAGAGGGCTTGCCTTTTTTGCAATAGCACTTATTTATTTTTTCTATTGCTATAATTTTATGGTGGGTACTTTTATTAAACCAACTATGATTGGAAAGATCGATGCGGGAGGCTTTGGGTTTACACTGAAACAGTCGGAAGAAATCTTTGCGGTAATGTCTTTTGGAACTATTCCGGGAACATTTCTGTTTGGAATGTTGTCCACACGGATTGGGAAGAAAAAGACATTGATAGGAATTTCTATACTAATTGCAATTACAACGTTTCTTCCAATACTTTCTCCAACAAATGTGATTCTTTGGAAGGCTGCAAGATTTTGCACAGGAGTTGTGCTGGGTGGAGTATTTGGTTGTGCTATGCCACTAGTAGCAGATATGTTTCCAAGTAAATATAGAGGAAAACTTGCGGCAACATTAACGGCATTGTTTTCTCTTGCAATGATTTTTGGAGGAAAAGTATATGGAATATTAGGAGATGCAAATTGGAAAACACTGATGTTTACCGCTATTATTCCACCTATAGTAGGAGCGGTTTTAGCAATTTGTTTTGTTCCAGATGATACAGCATATACAAAGGAATTATTAGAAAAAGGAAAAGCATCAGGAGAAAAAATTAGTTATCTTAGCATGTACAAAGGAAAATATTTGTGGATCGGATTAGGAACCATTTTGTTATCTGGGGCTAACTTTACGGCATACTCTGCCTTCTCAAATAATGCTACTACATATTTAGTAACAGGAGTTGGGTTAACAGCCGCAGTTGCAGGATCTATTTATAGTTTGCAAGGATTGGGACAACTGGCAGGATATTTTGTGTGGGGGGCAATAGCGGATAAGTTTGGGCGAAAGATTCCATTTATAGGGATGGCACTGAGTGCACTATTTGTATTTTTTTATACTCGTATGAGTGGAGATAATATGATGGGCTTTTATTTAACATCCGTGTTAATTGGATTTGCAGTAGGATATTCAGGTGCATGGGGTGCTTACTATACGGAACTTTTTCCAAGCAAGTACCGTTCGTTATCTTCTGGAATGTCGTTTAATGGTGGGAGAATTATTTCTACCTTTGCCATTCCAGCAATTGCCGGAGCTGCTTCAGGGGCAATGGGGATGATGATTATCTTTTATATTTCCATGGCGGTATTTGTGGCAGGAGCTGTTGTGTGGCTTGTTTTGCCGGAAACATTAAAAAAAGTATAAAAATATAGTAGAAAAGAGGAACTGTTATGATATCTGTAATTGATATAAGTATTGTGGTAGGATATTTGCTGCTCATGCTTTTAATAGGATATTTATCCGGAAAAAGTAATAAAAATCAAAATGATTATTTTCTTGCGGGGCGTTCTATGCCGTGGATACCAATTGCCTTGTCGGTTGCGGCTACTATGATTAGTGCCAACGGTTTTGTCGGAGGTCCGGGATGGGCATATACATCTGGAATGTATCCTGTAATGGTAAATATAGCAGTTCCTCTTGCCATTTTTTGTGCACTAAGTATCACAACACCGGTGATTTATCAAATGAAAGTCACTTCTGTTTACCAATATATGGAGCGGAGATTAGGGAAATATTCCCGGGGATTGACAATCATACAGTTCTTTATAAATGCAATTATTCAAATTAGTTCCATGGTATATATACCTGTGCTGATTTTGCAAATGATTACGGGATGGTCATTTTTTGTTTTAGTCCCGTTGGTGGTGATAATCTCGCTTGCTTACACGATGATGGGCGGAATTAAAGCAGTTATTTGGACAGACAGTATTCAAATGATAGTAGTGATTGTAGCTGTTGTCCTTGTAATTATTACTGCACTAAAAGGAATGCACATGAATTTTTTTGATACAATGAATGTGGCACAACAATATGGAAAATTAAATACACTTGATTTTAGCACTGATATTACAGCTACAAATACATTTTGGGCAACTCTAATTGGTGGAAGTGTTATGTGGATTCGGTATTTTTGCTTTGATCAGACACAAGTGCAAAGAGTTTTGACTGCTAAATCATTGAAAAGCGCAAAAAATTCTTTTGTAGTAAGTGCATTTATTATGAATCTGGTGTATTATGTAATGCTATTAGTAGGTGTTGTCTTATTTGTATTTTACAAGGGGAAAGAATTTGAAACTTCCAATGAAATTATGATTTCATTTATTTTAAATGAAATGCCTATCGGGGCGATTGGATTAATTATTGCCGGTGTTTTTGCAGCGGCTATGTCAAGCATAGATTCACTCTTAAATAGTATGACAGCAGTTTTTGTTAAGGATGTGTACGAGCCACACTTTCATCATAAAGAAGGTGAGACTTCACTTAAAATGACAATGTCAATTACGGCGATTATTGGACTGCTTATGATAGGTGTTGTATGTATTGGGTTTAATGGAAGTGTGAAATCTATATTGGATCTGGTTGGAAGTTATATTTCTTATTTTGCAGGTCCTGCCATGGGAGCGTTTGTGTTGGCAATGTTTACCTATAAGGCACATGATAAGGGGGTGGCAGGTGGATTTGTCATTGGTTTAGTGATGGGTTACATGATTGCCATTAAATTACAAGTTAGCTGGTTGTGGAATCCACTCATTGGTGCTACAATAACAATAATTGTAGGTTATGTTTTAAGTGTTCTACTGAAGTCCAATCAAAATGAAGAAAAAATAAAGGAATATACAGTAATGGGCATGCGAAAAAAATTAATTGAAGAAGGTAAGGGGAAAGAAGACGGAACATCTGTTATTCCATTTTCGTTTGGAAAGCAAGAAGGAATTGTTTTGGCATTTTTTGTACTACAGTATGTAGTCCTATATTTTATTCAATATTAAGAGGAGTATTTATGATTCAACCAGAGGCACTATTTAATAAAACAGTAACATCCAAAGATGTAGCAAAGAGAGCGGGAGTGTCTCAATCTACAGTATCCCGGGTTTTTAACAGTCCTCAGGGGAGTGAAGTGAAACCAGCAGCAAAAAAGAAAGTTCTTGCTGCTGCCAGAGAAATCGGCTACCGTCCTAATCTTGTAGCAAGGGGAATGAGTACGGGAAAAACGAATGTAATAGGACTTGTTGTAGGAGATAGCCTAGGGCCATTCTACAATCAGATTATTAATAATTTTGTAGAAAAGATTCAGGAAATCGGGAAGCAGTGTTTGGTATTTAAAGTACCCAGGCAAGAACAAATAGATGTCATCATAGAAAGAGTCATTCAATTTCAGGTGGAAGCTGTGGTTATTACAGCATCCGCTATGACGAAAGTGATGGCTGAAACAATTATGAGTAATGATATTCCAGTGGTGTTGTTTAATCGATTTATTCCAGGAGTAGATATTAATACTGTGTATGTGAATCCAGTAGAAGGAGCAGGGCTTGTGGCGGAATTTCTACATGAAAAAGGGCACAAAAACATAGGATATATCCAATTTAAGAGGGAAACAAGTGAGGAAATGGAGAAAAAGATTGGATTTTATTCAAAACTTAGGCAGTATGATATTTTTCAGCTAAAAGAGGAAAAATCGGGATATAATTATGAAGAGGGTTATGAAGCCGGTCGGCGAATGCTTTGCGGAGAACATGCACCAAGTGCCATTTTCTGTACAAGTGATCTAATTGCGATGGGTGTTATGGATGTTGCAAAAAAAGAATTCAATTTAAGAATACCGGAAGATTTGGCGATAATTGGATATGACGACATTGAAATGTCAGCCTGGAAAGCATATGAGTTATCTACCGTACATCAGCCAATTGAGAAAATGATTGCTAAGACCATAGAAATATTAGAGGGAATTCTTAAGAGAGAAAACAACGAAACAATTGTTGAAATGATTAAGCCGGTATTGGTAAAAAGAAGTTCTGTATGAGTTGTAAAAGGAATCCTGAATCGTCAGATTCGTTCTATCCAAACAGAAGGACATTTTGGTGATATAAAAGAGAATGAAAAATTTAGGCGTTTTAATTATCGATCATCCGAAAAAGTATATAAGGAATTTATGCTGTATGCAATAGGTCGAAATATAAATAAGTATCACCGTTTTCTTCATGATGAGATTCAAAAATTCGAAGGAAAAACCGACCAAAAAACAGCTTAGAAAGAGGCGTGTTTCTAAATATAGAAATATAGGGATTTTGCGGCCCAAAATAGAAAGTATAGGAAAAAGAAAGAAGGCCCCCACGGAAAAACAAGTGCTTAAGGCATTGAATTTCATGGAGCCTTCTTATTTTTTTGTAAAGGGCTAAAAATCGGTATTAACCGACAGCCCCTTTTTCTTTGCTTAAAAAAATAAAAGGGTGCAGATAGGGGGCGACTCAAATCCGCACATACACCGAGGACTGAAATACCAATCCGTCCGTCCCAAAGCTTGCGTTGCCACCGTGTTTTTTTGCCATGGCGGTCACCGAGGCAAGCCCGGTTCCCACCTCGTTACGCTTGCTGGAGAGAAACTTCTCGCCGCTTTTTGTCACCACTCCGTTAAAGCTGTTGTCCATGGTGACCGTCAGCGTTTCGTATTGCAGGCGACTACGCAGGCGTATAAATTTGTCGCCCTCGGTCATGCGATTGCAGGCTTCCATGCCGTTTTCCAAAAGATTGCCAAAGATGATGCAAAGGGTGCTGTCGGTAATCTGCTCGGTATGCTCGGGGACGGTCAGCTTGATGGAAAGCTCTATGCCACTTTTTTTCACAAGAGCAGCATAGTGGGAAACGATTGCATTCACTGCTGTGTTTTCGCAGAAAGAGCCTTGCTCCGTAGGAATTTGTGCGATTAAGGTGTCGATATAATCGGTAATCTGATGACTGTTTGAACCCTCGCCATAGCTACGCAGTACAGCTAGTTGATGTCTTAAATCGTGCCGCTGTGCCTTTACCGCAGCCGCATTTTCCAGCATGAGCTGATGATGTTTTTTCTGCTCTGCCACTTGGGTTTCCATGAGGTTTACTTCAAATTCAAGCTGCTGCTTTTCACTGCGGAGCTTTAACGCATCTCGCACAAAAATGCCTGCCACAAGCCCTGTGAGCAAAATGAAAATCATCACGCCGATTTGGAAAAACAACGTGAGTACATTGGTGAAACGTGCCTGATAATTGACAACCTCCAACAGGATAAACAGTGCAAGCACCGCCATAGGAACGGTAAATCGAATGGCGGATTGATTGCGGTAGCGAATGCCCTCATACAGCATACTTCCGGCAAATACGCACAGGGATAGCGGCACTAGAAGGTGATATACATACATGCTTTTGGATAGTGATACCATGCCTAAAAACTGCAACAAAAGTCCTGTGGCAGCGGCGATCATATCAATCAGTGCAGTGATGAAAAGTGGACGTTTATCGTGAAAATCAACCACGGTCAGCCCAAAGTAAATCAGCGGAATCGGGAAGCTGATCATGCCCGAAAATGCCATGAGATAGAGCAAGGTGGGATTGTGGATCAGTAGCCCGGTGAGGTTGCATTCCCCCAATGCCCAGCCGCCTACCGCCACGGCAAAAAAGCCAAGCCATAAAAATGAAATGCCCTTCTTTTCAAAAATCATCACCAAGGCGGCAATCAGAGCCAGTAAGCATCCCACGAACAACAGAATAATGGCAAACACAAAGTTAAATCCCATCTGTGAGAGCAATACGCTGAAAATGGCAGACTGCGTCCCCACAAGTACAGGGTGAACGGTAAGCACATCTCGTGCCACCGGGGAGAGAAATTCCATGCGCAACTGCATGGTTTCCGCACCGCTTGTCAGTGGCACAAGCCGCACTGCTGTGGCTGGGTCTTGCATAAATTTGGGGTAGGTGCCGTCCTGCCCGTATTCATAAATCAGCTTGTCATTGGCGTAAACCTTGAGGGGCGAATAGACACTTTTGATATAGAGATAATCCCCTTCCTTTGCCGTCAAATCCATGGTGATGGTGACAGGCGTTCGTAAAGTTAAATCCGTAAAATGATGCGGCAGTGACACCTCTTTTGTGCGGCTCTGAACCATCGCCGAAACCTTGCAAAGCCGCACAGCACTGTCCGATTTTTGCGGAGAGGGTGCATCATACAAAAGAGATCCTGCTGTGAGTGCTGTATAAAAAATCAGATAAAAAATTGCCACACAAGCGGAAATCCACGTCAGTCTTTTCTTAGTCATCGCCCATCCTCCTTGCTTGTTCAAAGAGGTAGGCTTCAAAGGCTTTTCTCGCCTTACTCATACTCTCCCTGCGAATATGTACGTTTTTGCCCTCTTTCATAGCGAATACCATCAGCTCGCTATCCAGTGCTTTTACATAGTTAAAATTGACCAAATAGCTTTTGTGACAGCGAAAAAACGGCTGTGACAGAAACTGGTTTTCTATATTTTCCAATTTTTCATTGACCT
>JAVWVS010000040.1:0-15036 GCA_036666555.1 Lachnospiraceae bacterium
GAAATTTTCAAGGTTGTTTGTCTATTGTTTAATTATCAATGTTCTGCTTGCTGTCACTCGCTTGCGACAACTTTTATAAGATACCATACTTCGTGTTGCTTTGTCAATACTTTTTCTTATATTTTTTTAACCTGTCCGGTTAAAAATCCACCACTTGTTCGCGGTGGATGTTCATAATATCATTTATATACTTATATGTCAAGGAAATCTGCACATTCTTTTATCGAAATGCTGTTACCCATTTTAGAATTGGATTATTATCATATAATAGTGTTAATATCCGACTCTTTCCTATCCATGCAAAACACTCTTTTGCCAGGTCTGTATTATAGAGCAATGTCAGCACCATAAATGCAATCCATACGATTACCAGTGCCAGTACAATGCCCGCAGCGCCCCCCGCCAAACGGTTTATTCCATGCACTCCCGGAATTGCTTCCATAATTGCAAGCGCATATATGATAATCTTCACAATAACTATAGCCAGTAAAAATGTAACCAAGAACGCCACCATATCAATAATAATCTTTGATAAATAGGCAGCCACGTAGTCCGGAAAATTTTTCACTCCCAGTTCCTGATAGGTATCCTTATTGTTATGATGAATCAGTCCTTGTTTAAAAAATTGTGGAATATCTGAGTGGTCAATCAAGCTCGTCTGCACTTCTTTTGGAAGTTCTATCTTCTTTAAAACATTCCGAATATCTTCCTCGCTGATGCCAAGTCCGCTTAAATCTATGTTGGTAAGGTTTTTCAAACTCTCCTTACTCAGGCTTCCTAAATCAACATCTCCTATCTTTATTCCCGACAAATCCGCCTTTTCTAAACTGGGTGTCATTGCTTTTTCACATTTTTCCCGAATCATTTCATCCATTGGCGTCCATTTATAAATAGCTTTACTGGTATATGGCGTCAAATAAATGATTAGAACGATTGTAACAACTGTGGCCAACAGTGAAATGGCTAATTTGAAAAAGCCTCGCACAAATCCCATAACAATGCATATCCAAAAGATAATTCCGACTACAATTAGTACCCAATTCATAAGCTCTCCTATTTTACGAACCGAATCTGTTCCATCCCGCTCGCACTCATCACAATGTATTTATTAACGCCTGCAATAGGTGTGATTTCCAAGGCATCTACATCTAATTCACCCTTAAATTCTAATACACCTGATTTTTTATATATACAACACTTCTTGCCATCATACATAATAATGCGTCTTCCTGCTATCTTTATATTCGCATATTCTCCGGATACATTCTTCGTTAGTACTACTTTTCCTTCTTTATTATATAATCGCAGCTCATTTCCCACCTGGCCTTGATTTTTTAATATCAGCCCAATGTAGTGGTTATTATGAAACACACTTTTGATTTCTTTGTTTATTTTTAATTCAGAAGCCACTTTTGGATCCGATTCCCCTTTATAGATGATCAAAGAACTGTTTCCAACTACCACAGAAGTCTGGGCATCCATAAAAAAGACCGATGGCATAATTTCATTTTGATAGTCTTTTCCAACCGCCTGATGGCTTGTTGTTTTCTTTTTTTCGCTATTTTGTAAATTGTAATACACTATTTTCGTTGTCACCACTCCACCTTGCACACGTAAGTAAGACACCAGCAAAAGGCATCCATTTTCTGAAATTGCAATATCCACAGGATATCCCGTGCCTGAAATAGATGCTTTTTGTTCGGCCAAAAGATTCCCCGCCGCGTCATAACACATGACATGTGGTGTTGGTCCATCTTTTAAAACCGCGCTTACAATTCCTTGCCCAGATACTACCACTTTTTCAATGGGAAGCGTTGTATGTATTTCTCCCTTTAATCCCTTCTTGTCAAACACCAGCATGTCATTGCCGCCCTTATCTGCAACCACGGCAGAATCTTCATAAATGTTCACCATAGGATTTTTAATCTGGCAAGGCTGATTCCACATTTCTTTTCCCTTGTCATTTTTCAACGAAACACCATCACGGCTATATTTCATAATTCCATTTGCAAATTCCACATAACCGCTGTTGGACATTCCTTTTTCCTCAAAGGTACTAAGGACTCTAACTGTGTTGTAGGTTTGAAGTTCCACCATAAGATACGTTCCAACCACCACGAGTATAATCGCAACCGTTCCCACAATGGTATGCTGCCAAAACTGCTTCTTATGTCTTTGTATCTTCTCTTCCAGTTCCAACATGAGATCCGGTTCTTCCAAACTCTGTCTGACCGGATGTAGATTCGGCCTTGGATTCGGCTTTGCCTGTACCACATGCAATTCTGTATTCTTCGTATCGTTCATCTCATTCACCTTTATCTTTGTGTTATCTCATTTTCTATGATTATACCTTATTAAAGGTTGCACGTCCAATAAGTTTACATTTTTTTCTTCCTCTTTACGGAAGTAACAGTTCTTGTCCAATGTAAATCAAATTGCCATCCTTAAGCCCATTCATTTTGCAAATCACATCCACATGTGCAATATCCCCATATGCCTTTTTGCTGATTTTCGCCAAGGTATCCCCCTTTTGTACCACGTAACATCCATCACCACTTTCTGCTCCCTGACTGGTCTCTTTGGTACTCGATTCCTGTGTGCTTGCAGGTTCCTGTTGGACTACATTTTCCTCTTTTGGTGGTACCGGTTCACTTTCCGGAGCTGTCTGACTCGTATCTGCAATCACAGTTCCACTACTTTCTCTGGTCACCGGATGATCATTTTCTTTGGAAACCGTTTGTGCTATATTTTCCAATGTTTTTTGCACCATTTGCATTTTGTCATAGTTATTCATGGTTGTGATACCGATCACGAGCACTACCAGAATTAAAAAGGCACTGGTCACATAAACGAACTTTCCATTTTGTTTTTGCTCTGCATGCTGAATTTTTCCTCTTATATGAGTACGAAAATCCTTTGCAGCTCGGTCCTCAACCACTTCGCTGGGCGTCACGCAATTCTGTTTTCTGGTTGCAATCATATAGTTTTGCATAGAGGGATTTTTCTCATAATAAATATAATGCCCCCCCAGCTGCATTAAATCTTTGTATTTGTATGCATAATGCAGCTCTTCTTTCTCTACAGCATCTTTCACAATCAGTATGCTATGCTCTTTTGGAAATATTTTTTCGTGAAGATGGATGAGATTTTTATCAATCTCAATTGAATTTTCTGAAACAGCCAAAAACCATCCCAGTACTTCAAATTCTCCAAAATACTCTTTGCTCTGTTCATATGCTACTTTCAGCACGTCATTTTCCAATACAATATCCATTCCTCTTTTTTCAATTGCCTGCAGTTGCACTGCACCATGTACAAAAATACAATCTTGCTCATTTACTTTTGCAGTCTCCCCAATTAAAAAAGCTCCTAGTGGAAATTCTTCCACTCTGGCACACAATTGATTAAAAAACGTATCCACATAATCTTCTATGTATATCTTGGGATTATCACTTACGTTCCCTATCTGTCGTACATTTTTCGGAAATTGTTTTTCCATATACTCTCACCTCATCTGCATATTTTTTCAAGCATATCATATGCAAAACGCTGATTTTATCAGTTGATGTCGGCTTGTCCTTCGAAATGTACGACAAAAAAGACGAAGGTTAGTATCCCTTCGCCCTTTTTCGCTTACCTGTCTCCAATGCCCCACACATTTTGTCAGTGAATGTCGTCACCCACCCCTCCTTCGTTCTTGGAATCGAGCGCAGGGTTACCGGCCACATGTGATTCAAAATGATGTCTCTTTCTCTATGATTCAATTTAAAAATATGCTCTGCATTCTTAAGCGCCGCTTTCGGATGGGTCATCCCATGAAAATGATCTCCCGTTCTTTTTGCATGGGTATGCCAATCATACAAAAACAAGTCATGAATCATTCCTGCCCGCGCCGCAGACCTTGCATCAAGGCCAAAGAACTTACATATACGGTAATTATAAAAAGCCACATTCAAGCAATGTTGGTAACAACTGGAATTCCCATGATGAGGAAACCTCTTCATCTTCTGTACTTGTGGATTCTCTGCAATGTCCCGTACACAATCATAAAAGTCCATTTCATCCCTGCTTCGGCTTTCACCTGTCCTAATATACTTCTTGAATTCTATCTCTGATGGCATATTTTCTCCTCTTTTTAAAAAAACTACCTAACGCCATTATAGCATTCGATAGTTTTTTAGAAAAGGTTTTAATTTTTAAGAATTTATGAAGCCGATAGAAACGCTTTTACTTTGGCATAAATGCTGTCTGCATCTAAACCATATTTTTTTACAAGAACCGCTGCCGGACCGGATTCTCCGTACACATCGTTCATTCCGATTTTCAGTACTTTTGTAGGCGCATTGGCACATAGCGTATCACACACTGCACTTCCCAGACCTCCAATAACAGAGTGCTCTTCCACTGTCACTATCTTGCCGGTTTCTTTTGCCGCTGCAATAATCAGTTCCTCATCCAATGGCTTGATAGTATGAATATTAATTACTTTCGCACTAATTCCATCGGCCGCCAATCTTTTG
Source organism: Lachnospiraceae bacterium (assembly GCA_036666555.1). GTDB lineage: Bacteria > Bacillota > Clostridia > Lachnospirales > Lachnospiraceae > UMGS1251. The sequence continues at coordinate 4,521 of JAVWVS010000040.1, forward strand.
GATGCCGTCACCGCCTCCGAAACCGGAAGTCCGGTGGCAATAATGGTAATATCCGTTCCTTCTCGAACTACTACCCCTTTTCCAAGGTGAAACTCATAATCCGGATGATCATTGATAACCGGAACTGCAAGTCGTCCAAATCGCAGATAAACTGGGCCTTCATGCTCATAAGCCGCATGTACGGCTGCTTTTGCTTCCACATCATCCGAAGGATTGATGACAACCATTCCCGGAATCGTTCTCATCAATGCGATATCTTCGTTACACTGATGGGTCGCTCCATCTTCTCCCACAGAAATTCCTGCATGCGTAGCGCCAATCTTTACATTTAATTGAGGGTATCCTACGGAATTACGTACTTGTTCAAAAGCGCGTCCCGCTGCAAACATGGCAAAAGAACTTGCAAAAGGAACTTTCCCTGTGGTAGCGAGTCCCGCTGCAACACCTATCATATTGCATTCTGCAATACCACAGTCAATATGACGTTCCGGAAATACTTTTTTAAAGGTACCAGTTTTCGTAGCTGCTGCTAAATCTGCATCTAATACAATTACATTGTCATATTTTTCTCCGAGTTCAACCAAAGCATTACCATAGCTTTCCCGTGTTGCTATTTTCTTTACTTCTGACATAATGCTTCACCTACTTTCTTCAAATCTTCCATAGCAATGGCGTATTGTTCGTCATTTGGAGCCGTTCCATGCCAAGATGCCTGATTTTCCATAAACGAAACGCCTTTTCCTTTTATTGTCTTTGCAATAATAGCCGTAGGCTGTCCTTTTACTGTTTTCGCTTCCTGAAATGCAGCATCCATAGCATCAAAATCATGTCCATCTATATTAATAACATGAAAGTTGAATGCTTCGAATTTTTTATCAATGGGATAGGGTGAATTCACTTCATCAATCGCACCGTCAATTTGAAGGTTATTGTTATCCACAATCACCACCAGGTTATCTAATTTACGATGGCCTGCCAGCATAGAAGCTTCCCATACTTGACCTTCTTGAAGTTCTCCATCTCCCAACAACGTATATACGCGATAGCTATCATCAGACAACTTTGCAGAAATAGCCATTCCCACTGCCGCCGAAATTCCCTGTCCTAAAGAACCGGAAGACATATCTACCCCCGGAATATGCTTCATATCCGGATGCCCTTGCAGATAAGAACCTACATGACGAAGCGTCGTAAGGTCTTCTGCCGGGAAAAATCCTCTATTCGCCAATGCTGCATAATAACCCGGTGCAGTATGCCCTTTCGATAGGACAAAGCGGTCTCTATCCGCTTTTTTTGCATCCTGAGGGTCAATGTTCATTTCTTCAAAAAATAAATAGGTATAAATATCCGCTGCGGATAAAGACCCACCCGGATGCCCTGATTTGGCACTATGTACTGCTGTCACTATTCCTTTACGGATTTCGTTAGCAGTTTTTTGTAATTTTAATTTATTCATTTTTTTCTCCTGCAATCTTATTTTTATTCTCCAAACACAGCTTTGTAATCTGCCTGAAATTTTTCAATTCCTTGTGTGGTTAATGGGTGTTTTGTCATTTGTTCAATAACACTATAAGGTACGGTTGCAATATCTGCTCCGGCCAAAGCACAATCTGTAACATGAATAGGGTTACGCACACTTGCTGCAATGATCTCTGTCTCAATTCCTGCAATTGCAAATATTTCTGCGATTTCCGCAATTAAATCTGTTCCTCTTACAGAGATATCATCTAAGCGTCCTAAGAAAGGAGACACATAAGTCGCACCTGCTCTTGCAGCCAATAATGCTTGGTTCGCAGAGAAAATCAACGTTACATTTGTTTTAATTCCTGCTGCCGTAAGTGCTTTACAAGCCTTCAGTCCTTCTACCGTCATTGGAATTTTCACAATCATGTTTGTATGAATCTTTGCGATTTCTTTTCCTTCTGCAATCATCCCCTCGGCATCTATGGTAGTGGCTTTCACTTCTCCACTAATAGGACCGTCAACGATGGATGCGATTTCTGCAATGACTTCCTCAAACACACGACCCTCTTTGGCAATCAATGATGGGTTCGTCGTCACTCCACAGATTACTCCCATATCATTGGCTTTTCTAATATCTTCTACTTTGGCTGTGTCGATAAAAAATTTCATTTTGTTTCCTCCTTATTTGGACGCTGATTTCATTGTTTTCTTATAAAAAATTATACTCATTGATTCTCTTACCGTCAACAGCTTTGGAATTTATTAATAATTTTATTCGCTAATATTTTCCAATTATTAATTCTATTTTACTAAACTCTTTACTTTTCCACGTATTAGACCTGTTGTATAGTATGAACGCGAAAATTATTATTAATATTTTAATCAAATACATTAATTTTATTTCTTACTGCTTTTCGCATAAGAAGTAGTTCTCCTCATAATCAATTGTGGTTCATATTCTACATGGTAGATACTGACCGGCTCTGTATCCGAATATTTCATACTACTGGAACGAATCTTTTTCATAATAATGTCACAAGCATCCCTTCCCTTGTATACCACGAAATGTTCTATGGTCGTCAAGGAAATGGCCTGCATTTTTCCAAACAACGTATTATCACAGCCCATGACCGAAACGTCTCCCGGCACCTTATATTTTCCTTCATGAAGTGCGTCTAGAATTCCAAAAGCAATCATATCATTCAATCCCACGATTGCGGTCAATCCGGTTTGCTCCTTCATCAACTCTTTCGTAAGGTCGTACCCAATTTTATACTCCGAGTCAAAATGAGGAACATCCTGATCCAGCTCCTCTGCCGCTGATTTTACAATGACATTTTCTCTAAGACCCGCCGCCTCGAATTCTTTTAAAAACCCTTCTACCCGTTTTGAACGTTGCTTTTGTCTTGTGGTAAGTGGGGGCGTAATGTATGCCACCTTTTTGTGTCCCAGTTCCAAAAGGTGTTTTGCCATAATTCGTCCTAATTTTGAATTGTCAAGTTCTACTGCATCCACATTCAAGCGTTCATTTTGATTATTAATAATCACAATAGGAATACGCTGGGATAATTCCTCCACCAGCTCCATAAAACAATTTCCCGGATTGCATGTGTAGATAATTCCCAACGGATGAAGTGATGTCATCATTTTTAAATATTGCTCTTCCATCTTCAAATCACGCTGGGTATTGCACACAAATAAACTGAATCCTTCTTCTTTGGCTCTGGTTTCAATTCCCTGCAACAGCATGACATAATACGGATTCGTCAGATTGGGGCTGAACACGACCAACAGCTTTTCTTTTTTTCCACCCGGTTTTTTTCGATGTTTCGGGACCTCATAACCTAGCTGCTCGGCTGCCTGCTCTACTTTCTCCACTGTGTTTTTTGAAAAAGAAACGTTATATTTTTTATTCAACACCATAGAAACCGTAGACTGGGAAACCCCTGCTGCTTTTGCAATATCTAAGGAAGTTATTTTTTTCTTTTTCATATGACCACCTGCTATATCTCGGTTCGACCTTCCAGTGCTCGGAGCAGTGTAACTTCATCAATGTATTCCAAATCTCCGCCCACCGGAACGCCACTTGCAATTCGGCTCACTTTAATGCCCGTTGGCTTAATTAATTTACTGATATACATTGCCGTCGTCTCCCCTTCTAAACTAGAATTCGTCGCAACAATCACCTCATCTACATCGCCTCTTAACCGTTCCATCAATTCTTTTAATTTAATATCTCCCGGTCCGATTCCAAGCATCGGCGAGATTGCTCCATGTAACACATGGTATACACCACTGTACTTTCCTGTTTTTTCATATGCCGCAAGGTCTCTGGGTGTTTCCACTACCATAATCATTTTGGCATCCCTCTCAGAACTACTGCAGATAGGGCAAAGTTCCTTATCTGTCAAGGTACAGCATTGTTTACAATAACGGACATTTTTTCTTGCTTCCTGCATCGTATCTGCTAATCTGGTCACCTGCTCTAGTGGCATATTAATAATATGAAATGCCAGCCGACCTGCTGATTTTGCTCCGATTCCCGGAAGTCTTGACAGTTCTTCAATTAACTGGTTAATCTGACTGCTATAATAATCCATCCATTCCACCCATTCCACCTGTCAATTTCGACATTGCAGAGGAAGATACTTCTTCAACTTGCCTTAAAGCTTCATTCGTTGCTGCAACAATTAAGTCTTCTAGCATTTCAATGTCTTCCGGATCCACTACTTCTTCTTGTAGTTTCACTTTGGTTACTTCTCTTTTCCCTGATACTGTCACCTCTACAGCACCGCCACCCGCCGTTGCTGTAAATTCTTTCGTTTCTAATTCCTTTGTCTGTTCTTCCATCTGGCGCTGCATCTTCTGCGCCTGTTTCATTAAATTCGCCATATTGCCGGGCATTCCACCGCCCGGAAAACCTCCACGTTTTGCCATAGGTCAATCCTCCATTTTCTTTTTAAATGTCATCTTCTACTGTAATATCCATATGAATCACTTGTTCTAAATCTACAAAACTATCTTCAAATCTTCTTCCTTCTTCTACTTGGAGCACTTCCACCACAACTGCTTTTCCAATTCTTTTCTCAATGAGATTCGTCAGTTCTGTCTTGTGTTCCTCTGTCCCGACTACTCCTGCACTGATTTCATCCGGAAGCACTACCAATAATTGGTCTTGATTTCCAACGCTTAATTTGGCATGTTTTAAATATCCCCGCAGCATTCCGGGTGCTTCATTCACAATGGAGCGGAACTCTTTTACCACTGCTTTTACATCTTCACTCAATGCTTTTGGCAGTTCCGGTTTTGGTTTTTCCTTTTTCTTTTGCTGTTCTTTTGTGATATAAACAATTTTCTCCGTGGTTTCTTGCGAGTAATGGCCATTTTCTAGTTTTTCTTCCAATACACGCATGCGATCCAACAGCGATTCCTGATTCGTCTCCATCTGTGGCTTGCACAATTTAATTAGGGCAACCTCTAGAAGGATTCTTTTCTGTGCTGCATACTTTAACTGGTTCGATAACTCAGAGAAAATTCGAATATAGCGTATTAGCGTATTCATAGGCAGCCTCTGTGATTCTTCTTTTAGCTGTGCCAGGTTCTCTGTGGAAACATCCAAAACCTCTTCCATATTATCAGAACTTTTGGCTAAGAGCAAGTTTCTTAAATACCAAGTAAAGTCCACCGTCATTTGTGACAGCTCTCTTCCCTGCATCACCATTTCCTCTACAATCTGCAGCACAGCATCCACATCCTGCTCTAGCACTTGCCGTAGCAATCTGCTGAACACTTCCGTATCCACTGCGCCGGTAACCTCCAGCGCATTGTCATAAGTCACGGTCTTCCCATAATAAAAAGCAATGCATTGATCTAAAAGACTGATCGCATCACGCATGGAACCGTCTGCGGTTCTCGCAATATAGCGGAGCGCTTTTTCTTCCACCTCTACCTGCTCTTGCGCAATTAGCTCACTTAACCGCTCTGTAATGACATCAATGGTAATTCTCTTAAAATCATATCTCTGACAGCGGGATAAAATCGTAACCGGAATCTTATGCACCTCTGTGGTAGCAAGAATAAAAATAACGTACTCCGGGGGTTCCTCTAATGTCTTCAGCAATGCATTAAATGCTCCGATGGATAACATATGCACCTCATCAATAATGTATACCTTGTATCGTCCTTGTGTCGGTCGATACGCAACTTCTTCTCGAATCTCACGGATGTTATCCACACCATTATTCGATGCTGCGTCAATTTCAATCACATTCAGCGACGTGCCCGCTCCAATGGATTGACACATCTGGCATACTCCACAAGGACTTCCATCTACCGGATGTTCACAATTAACCGCTTTGGCAAATATTTTAGCAACCGTGGTCTTCCCGGTACCTCTTGTTCCGCAGAACAAATACGCATGTCCAATGCGTTCCGCTTGAATCTGATTTTTCAGTGTGGTGATAATGTGATCCTGCCCCTTTACATCTCCAAATTCATGGGGGCGAAACTTCCGGTATAGCGCCATATATGACATTTGTTACACGTTCCTTTCTAATCACCGAAAGTAATTCCGGTCAACTTTGCTTCTTTTACAATGCCCGCTTCTGGGGAAACCATTTTTAGCTTCCCTGCCACTTCAGCAAGGGGCACCTTTGTGGTCTCTCCATTACAGATTCCCACCATATATCCATATTCTCCATTCATAATCATACGAGCTGCTACTGCCCCCAGTCTGGTTGCAAGAACGCGGTCATAAGGACACGGTGAACCACCTCTTTGTGTATGTCCCGGAATCGTAATTCGCACTTCCTGTTCCGGCATTCGTTCTTGAATCTGGCGTTCCAATTCATAAGCAATGGACGGATATTTTCTATCTTTCATTTTAGATTTGTATTCTTTTTTTGTAAGAGCTGCATCTTCTTTGGGAAGTGCCCCCTCCGCTACCGCTAAAATTGTAAAATGCTTATTTCCCTTGGAACGTTTTTGAATAGACGCAATCACTTTGTCCAGATCATAAGGGATCTCCGGTATTAATATAATATCCGCCCCTCCGGCAATTCCTGCATGGAGGGTGACCCATCCCACCTTGTGCCCCATCACTTCTACAATGAACACACGACTATGGGAAGTCGCAGTTGTGTGAATACAGTCAATGGTGTTGGTCGCAATATCCACCGCACTTTGAAAACCGAAAGTCATATCCGTCCCCCATAAATCATTATCTATGGTCTTAGGAAGTGTAATGACATTTAACCCTTCTTCATGAAGCATATTGGCTGTTTTATGAGTTCCGTTTCCTCCTAAAATCACAATGCAGTCTAAATTCAATTTATGATATGTATGTTTCATCGATTCTACTTTGTCAAGACCATTCTCATCCGGCACACGCATCATTTTGAAAGGCTGTCTGGAAGTTCCTAAAATGGTTCCCCCTTTGGTCAGAATCCCCGAGAAATCTTTTGCACTCAACATATCAAAATTCGCATATATCAGTCCCCGATATCCATCTCGAAATCCATATAGTTCCACGTCGTCTATTTTTGAGCAAATACTCTTAACTACACCTCTCATAGCTGCATTCAGTGCCTGACAATCGCCCCCACTGGTCAACATTCCTATTCTCAGCATACATTCACGACCTTTCTTTTTTTCATGTCTTTTTATTATATCCTATTTTACAGGTGCTAACAATACAAAAATGAGATATAATACTGTATAGAGAACCTTCCGCCATAGCGGAACACACCAGATGAAAAGGAGTAAATTCGATGACTACTATCAAACCTTTCCGTGCAATACGCCCTAGAAAAGACCTGGCCGCTTCCATCGCAGCTCTTCCTTATGACGTATACAATTCTGCCGAAGCACGCATTGCTGTCAAAAACAAACCACTTTCCTTTCTACAAATTGACCGGGCAGAAATACAATTTCCTACCGGAACCAATCCTTACGATGAGAAAGTCTATGCAAAAGCGAAAGAAACCTTCTATTCCTGGCTTGAAAACGGGACTTTTATAGAGGAAGACACCCCTTGTTACTACCTTTATGGGTTAACTATGAATGGACATACACAGATTGGGCTTGTGGGCTGTGCCTCCATTGATGAGTACGAAGATGGTACGATCAAGCGCCATGAAAATACCGTTGCTCAAAAAGAAATGGACCGCATTCGGCACATTGATGCTCTTGGAGCACAAACCGGTCCTATTTTCCTTGCATATCGATCCAATCAAGCGATTACAGAACTAGTGGAAACTCTTTGCGCGCAGACACCCTTATATCATTTTACTTCCGAAGACCATGTATCACACAGCCTTTGGAAAATTGCAGACCCAGATCAAATAGCTTCGTTGCAATCCCGATTTGAAAATATTTCCCACGCCTATATTGCCGATGGACATCACCGTGCCGCTTCTGCTGTAAAAGTAGGTCTAGAACGCCGCAAATCTGTTCCTGACTACCATGGCAATGAAGAGTTCAATTATTTTTTAAGTGTTTTATTTCCGGATGAACAACTTCAGATTTTTGACTATAATCGTGTGGTTTTGGATTTAAACGGTTATACTGCAAAAGAATTCTTGAAAAAATTACAAGAAGATTTCTATATTTCTGTTCCGAAAAAAGATGCTTTTCATCCCAAAGGCCGTGGGGAATTTGGCATGTATTTGGAGCATTTTTGGTATGGTCTTCTCCCGAAGGATTCCTCTTCCGACAAAGACTTGGTGAACCGCTTAGATGTTTCCGTACTGCAAAACAGCATTCTGGCACCGCTCCTTGGTATCAATGATCCCAGAACCTCCTCCCGTATCCGTTTCATGGGTGGTATTCGGGGGCTTGAAGCACTTGCCCAGGAAGTGGATGCCCATGGAGATGGGGTTGCCTTTTCTCTGTATCCCACTTCCATGAGGAACTTGTTTGACGTGGCTGATGCCGGAAGACTGATGCCACCAAAATCCACTTGGTTCGAACCCAAACTTCGAAGTGGGCTGTTTATTCACAAGATTTAGATGTATAATAAAAAGCAAAAACAATTTAGAGGAGAAATGAAAAATGGAACGAAATGATCAGTGTTGGTGCGAAAGTGGAAAAAAATATAAAAAATGTCATATGGATATGGATATGAAATTACTATTATTAGCCGAAAAAGGGGAAGAAATACCTTCCCATGACATTTTAAAAACCATCTCACAAATAGCTGCAATTAAAAAAAGTGCTGCCCTCAATACTGCCGTATTAGACCACGTAGCAGCTCATATTCACGCCGGGATGAGCACACAAGCGATTGATACGCTGGTGTATGACTATACCACCCAGCACGGAGGAATACCCGCAACTTTAGGATATCAGGGGTTTCCAAAAAGTGTCTGCACTTCTCTGAATAATGAAATCTGCCACGGTATTCCGGATGAAAATATTTTTTTAGAAGATGGTGATATTATCAATGTGGATGTCTCTACTATTGTAGACGGGTACTTTTCCGATGCTTCCCGCATGTTCACCATTGGCTCCATCTCTCATCGCGCTCAAAAAATCGTTCAAGTTACCGAAGAATGTGTAGCCCTAGGTCTTGCAGCGGCAAAACCATGGGGGCATCTAGGCGATATTGCAGATGCTATTCATTCCCACGCACAAGCAAATGGCTACAGTGTAGTAGAAGATATCGGCGGACACGGAATTGGCCTGAACTTTCATGAAGATCCTTTTGTCAGCTATGTAATTCCTGCCGGCACCGGCATGATTCTCACCCCCGGCATGATGTTCACAATTGAGCCTATGATTAATGAGGGTGGTCCCGATTTCTTCGTAGATGAAGATAATGATTGGACAGTCTATACTGAAGATGATGGTCTGTCTGCACAAATTGAATATATGGTTATGATCACCGAAACCGGTGTGGAAATATTGACAAAATAACAACGAAACCGGGGAGAGATGATTATGCCTGCATCTTATGCACACTATACTTTTGGCAGTCACGTACTGTCGCAGATTTCTGATATTTCTATGAAAACATTGATTCTAGAACACCACGAACTATTTGATATCGGTCTTCACGGACCGGATATCCTTTTCTACTATAAACCCATCACAAGCAATCATGTGACCAAAACCGGATATGGACTGCATGAAAAAATAGCTGCTGATTTTTTCACCCATGCACGAACTATTATTCGCGAAATGCCTATAGGCTCCACGGACCGCGAAAGTGCCATGGCGTATCTGTTTGGATTCATTTGCCATTTTACTTTAGATAGTGAATGTCATGGTTATGTAGATGATATGGTCAAAGTCCTTGGTGTTTCTCATACAAAAATCGAATCTGAGTTTGAGCGTTTGCTATTGGAGGAAAATCACTTGAATCCCATTCTCACCCAGACCACTGCGCATATTGCCACAAAGGATTCTTATGCCACATGCATTGCCCCTTTTTTTGAAAAAACAGGTGTCAGCGATGATATTACCGCTTTGGAAATCACCCACGCATTGAAATCTTTTAAATTTTACAGTAATCTTTTGTTAGCTCCTCACAAATGGGAGCGAGTACTGATCAATATTGTTTTAAAACTCAGCGGACATTATGATTTTATGCATGGTCTAATGATTAGTTACAAACCCGAACCCAGATGTCACGTTACCAATGAAGAACTTTCTCGACGATATCACAATGCCATTGCCATTGCCGTTCAGCTTCTAACCAATTACAATCAGTCCCTTTCCACATCCACTCCATTAAGCAACCGATTTCAACAAGACTTTAAATAAAAAAGAGTACTGTTTCTGATTGCGAACAACCAGAACAGTACTCTTTTTTCCATTATAAAAGCGGGTGATGGGAATCGGACCCACGTATCTAGCTTGGAAGGCTAGTGTTCTACCATTGAACTACACCCGCATAATTAGTATTCCGCACTCGTTAAGTGCACTGTCTTCTCACTAAACTCGTGCTACGCACTCGTTAAGTGTGGGTTCCGTGCGCCTAGGCTCGTAACTACCTCGCCAACGCTTGGGAACTGTCTTCTCACTAAACTCGTGCTACGCACTCGTTAAGTGT
>JAVWVS010000041.1:0-12938 GCA_036666555.1 Lachnospiraceae bacterium
ATCTTTAAAGATAGGGTAATTTTGTATATTTTCACCAAGTTTTATAAATCTTTCTATAATGTACCCAAGGGATTGGACATCGAGTTTTTGAAACACCCTATTCATTGGACATTGAGAATTAGAAATCCCTTGTCTTAGACACCTGATTTTAAGAAATCCTTTTTTTCGGACAATGAGCTTTATACCAAGAACAAGTAATGATATAATCTCATTGTCTACGAAAGGGGAATCTAATGAGTAAACGTAGCTTTACCAAGGAGGAACAAGCCCTCCTCAAAGAAAACAGATATACATATAGTGTATCAGCTAATACTATTTCCTTCACGGTTGAATTCAAGAAGGAATTTTGGAAGCGATATCAAACTGGACAACGCCCCAGAAAAATTGTTCAAGAACTCGGATACGACTTCCAGATGCTTGGAGAAACCAGAGTAACGGGTTTACAGGGCATGATCAAAAATCAAGCTCAAGAAGGAAACTTCCGTGAAGGGCAACATGCTAGTTATGCAATTAGTAACCATCCTGATTATTCATCTATGTCAAGCGAGCAAAAGCTTTATGCCATGGAGCATGAGTTGTACTATTTACGCCATGAAATGGAGTTTTTAAAAAAAATTTCAAATCCAGGCAGGGATATAAAGTAGGAGGGCTCATCATGGAGAAAACATCCTACAAGTATGAGGTTATCCACAGCACTCTTCAGAATTCGGCAGGAGTATTTAACATTTCTATTTTATGTGAACTGGCTGGTGTTTCACGTTCTGGCTATTATGCGTGGGTAAATGCTGAACCAGTGCGTGAAGCTCGTGAAGCACAGGACAAAGTGGATTTTGAAATAATCCTTACCATATACAAAAAACGTGGATATGCAAAAGGTGCTCGAAGTATTTATATGGGTCTTATACACCTTAACCCACCTGTAATTATGAATATCAAAAAAATACGAAGGCTGATGAAGAAGTATAATCTGTTCTGTCCAATCAGAAAAGCGAATCCATACCGCAGAATGGCAAAGGCCATAAAGACGAGTAATTACGCTGATAATCTCTTACAACGTGAATTCGAATGCTATGGACCAAGGTATGTTCTTCTGACAGATATAACGTATATTTCATACAATGGTGAATTCGCTTACTTATCGACCATTCTGGATGCATACACGAAGCAGATATTAGCTTATGTGTTAAGTGCTTCATTGGAAGTAGATTTTGTCAAGGAAACTGTTAAAATCCTTATTAGAGATCATGGTATATCGTTGCATAAGGAAACTCTGATTCATTCAGACCAGGGCAGCCATTATACCAGTACCACATTCATTCAGATTATTGAAGACAGCAATCTTCGCAGATCGATGTCCCGAAGGGGCAACTGCTGGGACAATGCTCCACAAGAGAGTTTCTTTGGGCATATGAAGGATCACATCAGTTCCAAAGTAAAAGGATGTACTGTATTTCAACAGATTCAAGATATCATTCATGACTACATCGACTATTATAATAATGAAGCATATGTGTGGGAGCTTTGCATGCTTTCACCCAATGAATACTATCAGTTTATAACTACTGGAGTATATCCACTTTCTATTTCAAATCCTCCTGATGTTCCACAGGTGCTCAAAGCCCCCTTGGAATTAGGAACGAAGTGAGGCAATAAGGATTGAGGATATACCTTCACTAAACACTTTAAAAAAAACTCATTGTACGAATGTCAGGATTCTGCAAAACTCATTGTACGAACCCTGGGATTTCAATAAAACTCAGTGTCCAAATTAAATGGAAAATAAAAAACTAAATGTCCTTGACAAGGGGTACACATTATTCTTCGATTTGCTTTTTTTGTTTTTCTGAAAGAGAATTTTTCGCATCCTCAGACACTTCCATCCAATGTTTAATTTCATTACCAACAACACTTTTCATTTCTTGATTTTCAGCTTTAATAGTTCCATTTCCATTAATTATTTGGGTGTTTGTCCACTCTTCATTTTTATCCATACAATACAATGTAACCAGCATTATACCTAATAAGTTTGATACTGTAAAAGCAGTATTTCCGTTATACGCAGAATAAGAAGTAATGGTTCTATGTAGTGCAACACTTGGGTTTTTATCTACATCAATGTTACTGACCGAAGAAATTCTATCAAAGAAAAATATATGGTTTTGAATATTGAATAGACTATCGCTTTTTTTTAATAAATATTCTCTCATTACTAATTCTGACCTATATAATGCCATAAGAATATCTTTGTTGAATGTTGAATCACAAGAAAACTCTTCTAAATCCAAATAAAGGCTTCTCCATGCTAATGAAATCATGAAATAGCATAAATTAGAATCATATTTATATTCATTATCTATTCCATCTTGATATTTATTAAAAATATTTTTTGCAAACCAATTTTCTCTAGCACTAAACCGCTCTTCACATTCATGGCATAATAAATAATGTTTTTCAATATCTTGAGCAATTTTATTTGGTTCATTGCTATTTCTAATAAAACTTGGCGAAGTTTTTTTCATTTTTCTTCCAACAAAATTTGGAACAACATGACTTAACTGCAACTCTTTTGGTTCCCTGCAAAGAGCACATAGACCCATTTTACTATCCAACATTTTCCACTCCTTTCACAAAAGGCATTGCACACTTTTGTTAAACTATTTTATAACTTAATCTTTACAATCAAATACAACATGGGTGTGTAAAACTTCAAACGTCCTTATGATTACTGTATTTCTCTGTACTTGAGCGCATGAATTGAGAGCATTTCTATCTGCCACCCTTTATTTCCAACTTTTCCTATAATAACAATGTTATAAAAGGAATCCTCATTTATACAATCTTTAATTGTTCCACGAAACAAGCTGGTTCTAAATTGCTCTTTTCCATCCTTGGCTACATTATAGACTTCTAGAACATTATATTTAGTGGTAGTATTAACTTTTTCTTTTTGGACGGATTTTAATTTTACTTTACCATAGAAAACGAATATCTCATCTGTATCTGTTTCTTCCATCCAAGCATCTAATCTTTTTCGTCGTAGAGATTCTATTACCTCTTTATTTCGTTTGCAAGCCTTAAGCAACATTGGATTATCTAATGTTTTTCTGTCACAAATTTGAGGCATACCATCCACTTTTGCAGGAAGTTTGAACATCATTCGCATCACTGCATCCAATTTGTCTTGAACTTGCTCTTTTGATAAAGAATTAAAATGCTTCTGAATAGTTCTCTTTGAAGCACGAGGATAATTGTAAGAGCAACCCTCCATATGTCTTTCACTTGGCAATCGTCTCAAATGAGCTTTACGTAAATGCGTTTTATTGACGAAGTAAAGCCCCGCCATTTCACATTCAGGACATAACATTTGTCCATCATATATATCGGTACTATCCTCATGTATTAGTGCATAATTTGCCACAGTTTCAACACTTACCATAGTTCCCGTTTTTTTGTAGTAAAATTCTTGAAAACTTTTTTGTTTTTCAGCCATCATTATCCCACCTTTCTAAGTAAATTATATCAAATGTAAAGAAAACATTCCATTTATCTTCGTTCTGAAACAATGCTTGAATTAAATTTTTTAAATGAAAAGCGACCATATGACATTTTCAAGCTCACACGGTCGTAGATTGCTATGCTATTTAACCACTACTTTATAATCAAAACTGTAACCATATTCCACCGCAAAAAGCATAGCAATGAATAAAACATTTTCTTTTACCATAAACATCACCTCAATGGGATTTGTAAAAAAGGCAGTTATTGCAATCGTTAAAACTGCTTCAACTATAATTTTTAACAAATATTTCATAAATTTCAAGGTGGTGGAAGTGGGTATCGAACCCACACAGTTGATAGTGCTTGTTATTGACAATATAATTGTAACACTATGTGATTATAATTTCTACTGCAAAAATCTACTTTTCTTTATATTTTGGATGTGCATCGCTGTTGGAGACACTTTCCTTTTTACCTTTAAGAATTATATCATCTGCCTTGATATACCAGTCAACATTTGCACCCATGTACGTAGCTGTTGCTACGGTATCAGCCACAGGATTGATGATTTCCACCTCTGCATTGTAATCATATTCCTTTAATGGAACGCTGGCAGGTATGGAAACCTGTATCATACAGCCTTGCTCTTTGCATTTCAAATCATAGGTTCTTTCTTTCACTTCTGTACTGGCTGTACCGTCCTCATTCTGGACGAACACCTCACGTCTTAATGCCGAAAACTTTAATTTTCCAAATGTCTTTTCTTTGTCTGTTATAATTCCGTTTGCTAATCTCATAGTTGTTTTTCCTCTCTTTCCTTATGCTTTTACCATATCGTCTGCGTGCAGGATATAGTTTGTAAATCCTCTAGTGCCAATCTTGTAACCCTCTGCCACAATACGAGGATTGACAAGGCGTACTTTTTCCTCAAAGGCAAAGTGTTTTTCGCCTGCTTCTGCTGGCAAAATAACAATAATGTCGTCTGCTCTTTGAATATCAGAATACAGGTTGAAGCTTCGGGTAACTGCCGTCAAGCGTCCGTTGATCCTACGCTGTTCAACCTTTGCTTCACCTGCATATTCTAATGTTCCAAATGTTTCTTTCATATTGGGTATTACATATTTTAATTGCATAATAAATTTCCTTTTTTCTTTCTATATTGGATTGTGATATTTAGTTGTGTTTCTTTCTTCTGTGTGACGGAGCGTACAAGTCTGCCTATATCTTATCAAGGGCAAGCGTTGTGCTTTCAGCACCCTTGAAAAGCTACCGTCAAACTGAAAAGCGATCACTAAGCAGACATGTGTGGCTGTGCTTTTCAGTTCATGGGGTGGGGAACGTGTAGGGTTCATATTCTCACCATCTGCTATTGTGCTTTTTTCTTTTTACGGTACTGCATGATACCAATACCAGCAAGAGATACCGCCGATACTCCTAACAATGCTAACATTGTTGCGAGATTGCTTGTGTCGCCTGTTTTCGGTGTATCTTGTGGTGCTTTTGGCTGTTCTGGTATCTTGTTGTTTACGGCTGTTATTTCGACGATTTCACCGTCTTTTGAAACACTGAACGCATAGACCGTTTCTTTGTCAAACGCATAGCCTTTCACGGTTTCCAGCTCTTTAAGGTAATAGTCACCATACAATAAATCTGTCATACGGTATGTACCATCTTCGCCTGTTATAAATTCTGTTACCTGTGTGCCGTCTGCCTTGTATAAACCGAATTTGACACCAGCTAAAGGCTTCTTGTCCTCGTCTGTTTTTAGCAGTTTAAAGCCACCGTGAATCAGTTTGTTTTCCATTTCTACCTGTACAGTTTCATCATGCTTTACTGTAACGGTCTGATTTTCTGGTGTGATATATCCGACTGTCAAATCGTTTACGACCTCTGATACTTCATATGTACCAATTAGCATGTCTTTGATTACGATTTTTCCGTCCTCGTCTGTCTTGAAGATTTCTTCATATGCCGTACCGATTTCAGTTGTACCAGTCACTTTAAAGCTGATACCCTCAATCTTTTTGTCCTCACTAGTTTTTATGATTTCAAGATTTCCACGCATGAGCTTATTTAAAATAGGCTTGCCGTCATTGATGTGGATAGGAATATAGGGAACGTCCTGCCCCATGTAATTAAAATCAAAGTCATAGGCTTTTTCAGTAAGCAGATACCCTTTTCCAGTTGCCACCTCTTTAATGGTGTAGCTTCCTGCTGGCAGGTCAGTATGGATAGTTCCGTTTCCTAATTCATCAAGGGAAATGACCTCTATCAATGAACCTTTTTCAATACCAACATCACCCCTGGCAGTAAGGATATGTTCTCTTGCATACAATCCGAACTTGATTTCTGATAATGGATTGTATTCTTGACCGCTTACCGTTTCATATTCTTTGAACAATGATACGCTTGCTTTCTGTCTTGCATTTTCAAGGGTCATGGACGTTGTCACGATTTCTGTATCTTGGTCTTTATAAGTAAGCTCGAATGGGTGAGCCGTACCATCTAAGACAAAGCCATTTAAGGTACTTATTTCTATTGCTTGATACTTTCCCAAATACAGTGCTTTTGGTGTGGCTTTACCGTTTTTCCCAGTGGTAATGGTATCAACGGTTTCACCTTTTTTATAACGGATTGTGCCGTCCTGTGTTTTAATGTCCTCAACTGCGACTATATCAAATGTCACACCCTCTAATTTCTGCAACTCGTAGATAGGTGAGTACAGTACACCTAATTCTGTACCGATATTGTCGCTGGCAACAAAGCGTTCGCCTTGTTTCTCAATCGTGACGTTTCCTTTCACTGGTTTATTTTTGCTTGCGACTTCCAGCATGGTTGATGGGTCACTGGCTGATACCGTGAATGGGATAGGGTCTTTTGAAATCGTATAGCCGTAGGGTGCTTTTACTTCGTACAGCTTATAATTGCCAGCAGGTAAAGACTGTGGAAGTACCAGCGTGCCATCTTCGGCAGTGGAAAAAGTATCAATGGTCGTTGGCTTCGGATAGTTATATTTCTGTGTTACCCAGTTGCCGGAGCTGTCCTTGATTTTAAACTGTGTACCAGCTAAAGGAATGACCTTTCCTGTTTCAGCGTCTTTCTTGACGATTTTTACGTCTGTTTCATAGACTGTATTTTCCAAGATATATTTGTAAATCTTGCCGTTGCTGTCAATCTTGATGTCAAAAGGCTCAATCTTTCTGTAACCCTCTGCACCTTTGGTTTCCTCAATATGATAGACACCATAAGGAAGTAACGGAGTAATTGCGTAACCGTCTGCGTCTGTGATAATTTTGCAGGCTTCTGCACCAGTGCTTTTTAAGGTCAAGGTGAACTCGATACCCTCTAATGGCTGTTTGATACCGCCATCCTCACTGCTTCCAGTCAATGGCTTGTCTGCAAATTTTGTAACAGCGATTTGACCTTTTATCACTCTATCTGTGATACCTGTGTCAGCTCGTCCAATTTCTACGTTCTGCCCCTCAAAGTCACCAGTAACCGTGATAGGTTCATTGTTTATGTTGTAGCCTGTTGGCGGTACGACTTCATAAATCTTGTATGTACCTAGAACCAGCAGCTTACTTGTGGCGGTTTTACCGTCCGCTTTCATATGGTCTGCAAGATTGCCTTGACTGTCGTAAATATCATATTCCGCACCGTCAAGGGTAGCGTCACCTTGTGAGGTGTTGCCTGTTTCCTCGTCCGATTTTGTAATATTGATACTGAATTTCTTTAAGACATTACTGAAATCAACGGCTGTTGTTTCAGCAGGTTTTACATAGACTACCTGTGTCTGTGGTTGTACATATTTGTTGGGAGTGTCTACCTCTTTGATGATGTATTCACCAGCAACAAGATTTTTGATAGGCAGGTTGCCGTCTGTATCTGTGGTATAAACACGGTCAATGCCGTTTCCTATAATCTGGAAACGCAATCCGCTTACGTTGCCATCTTCGGACGTTTTCTTTAATTGGATATGTCCGATTTTTTCTGTATGTAGCTTGAAATAGGCTGGTACGGCTTCACGAGAACCGCTCACGTCTAAGGAAGCAAAGTTCTGTTGTGTGGGGTTTATCCAAAATTCGGGAGTACCGGAAATCAAAGACGGTAATACATCTTTAGGCAGGTTCTTATTTGCCTTTAATGTGATAGTGTCAAACTGCTTTTCGGTTGGTGCGGATAAGGTCAGCTTGTTAACACTTCGCTGAACACTTACACCAGAAGCGGAGAAGTCAAAATATTTTAGAGCGTTGTTGCCGTCCTCTAAAGCAAGCTCGAACTTGCTAGAGTTCATGTTGTACTTCATTTCATAATCTTTGGCACTGGAAGCACTGGGAGCTGTAAAGCTGGGGATAGTGCTGTAACTTTCCATGTTGCTACGGATTTGATTGTAGATACCGCGTGCGGTTGGATTGTCTTGTAAAAGGTTATCTGCAATCCGTGTTTCCCATGATGTACCATATTGACCGCCAGTAATGACCCAGACCATTGCTTGTATTGCCATAGCGTTATCGAGCCATGAGCCACCGTATAAGTTGCCTGTATTCTCGTTATATCCAAACACTAAAGCACGCTGTAATAGCTTCTGTTGTGCTGGATTTATGTCTGGGTGTGTATCTTGGTGACTGTATCTGTCGCCTGTATTACAGGGGATATGGTACTGAATACAATACACAAGCTTTTCTGTTCCACTGCCATTGACATTCATATGAAACGTCCACCAGTCCTTGTATGCGTTGGACTTTGAAAACGGTGCAGGATAGCTATTGTCAAACTGATAACCGTATTGTGGGTGCTTTTCCAAACGGACAACGCTGTTTGATGAAGCCTGCACCTGTGTAACTGGTAGAGAAGTAAAAAGGGTTGCCAGTGTCATTGTGGCAGTGAGCAACCTTTTAGGTATTTTCTTCATATATAAAAGTTCCTTTCGTTTGTTTTGGGTATTAAAATAGCCGTCCATTTCTGAACGGCTGGAAACAAAAAAAGAACACAATGTTTTTTTTCGTGTTCTTATATCTATTTATTCTATTCGATTTTTGTATAAAGAGTGTGATATGAAGTTGTTTGTTGCTGTTATGCCATATTTACTTGGTATCTTTGTGTGGCATTGCCATCAATGAAAGGATGAATTCCCTCAAATTCAATGTGAAACCTAGCAAGCTTTGTAATAATATTTTCATCACTGGAAGAATACTTAAGCAGCAACTCGGTTAGCTTGGGTTCAATCAAATATGGTTGTACAGGCTCGTGTTTTGCACCCATTATACGAACAGGAACTCTGCGATAAACACCACGGTCATCCTTTTTATCAGCCAGCACAAGATAATGTATCTGTTTAATCGTGCGTTCTATAAGAGGTGCGTTTTCTTTTACCAAATCACTGATGAATTCAAATGCCTCCTTATGCCCCACCACTTCCATATGGTCTTTCAATGGTTTCTTATCTATGGTAAGTCCTCGAAGCACCATGTCCGTTTCCCGCAATGTCAGCGTATTTCCCTCTATAGCATTGGAATTGTAAGTGTATTCCACAATAAATTCTTCATTCAGTCTTTCAGCTTCGCCTGCTGTAAGAGGTCTCTTCAAATCTAATTCTTTTTTCTTTTCTTCAATCTGCAGCAACAAACTTGGTGCAGATTTATATCGGCTATCTATTGGTTTTACCGCATCAATCGGTATCTTCCATCCACGTCCTTGCTGAAACGCACCAGGTATCTTACCTTCGGCACACAGGCTTCGCACTCTTCTATCGGAAATACCCCATTTTTGTGCAGCTTCTTTTACTGTAATATACATGGCATTCACTCCTTCACAGGAATAGTATAACCAATTATCGGAACAATATCAAGCTTATCGGAATAACGTTATGCGGTTTAGCGGAATAATGCTAAATACATTGTTGTTCTATTGACATAAGCACCACTCTTACCCTATTTGATGTCGTTTAAAGTTACGATATGTGAGCATCAACAGCAAGCTACTGACTACAAATGCCACAACACAAACCGCCTGGTAAAGCCAAATATCTATACCGAAGATATTCCATGAATATTGATTTAGAATAACGTCAAAATAGGTTCCCATTGGTGATGGTAAAAAGTATCTTATTTTTTCGATGAAGCTTGGGAATATTCCATTGAACATTCCTAACAGCACAACAGTCACGCTCACTGCAAGCACAACAATAGAATTTTTCATGGACGAGGATAGGCAAAAACAAATTCCGGTCATTAACAAGCTGGCAAGTATTGTTGTTACGAACAAAAGCATTACAACTTCAAGCATAGTAAAATTGTAGGTAAGTAGCGGCATGTGTAATTGAACAGGTGCATTTGCACCCTCAAATCCATAAACACACATACAGAGCAAATATCCAATGAACGTAAAAATCGCTGATATAGCAATGCTGAACGATACTCCTGTAAAAACTTTTGCATAAATTTGAGACGTTTTTCCGTTTTTTGAGCTGAGTATTAAACTATCTGTGCGTTGACTATACTCATTTACAAATATGGGAGACAGGATAAAAGCAATTAAAAACATGACAATAAAAGCATTTGTTGTGGAAAAAGCAAAGAAACGTTCATACCCAACTGTGGATTCCATAATAAACGGCTTTTGCACTTGGCTGTCAGCTTCTATAATTCGTTCAACATTTCTCGTGGTAAAGGCAGGATTGTTTTCCAAGTTAAGGCGATATTGATTCATGCGTTTTTCATAAAAGCGATTGGCATCTTCTTCTGATATTTCTTGTAAGTCGTTCATATCAAACCCGTGTCCACGCTCAGCATATGCCGAGTCAATTAAGGTGTAAACCGAACTGTAAGGACGTGCATATTTTTGATATTCCTCACTTTTGCTGTATGGATATACTCCGTCGGGAATGGTCTGATAAGCTTTTGAAGCCTCCAGTATCAGTCTGCCGTCAAGTGGTCGTCCCGAAAGTGCCAAAGAATGCTCCTTGTCTATCAGCATTTCCTTATAGTTGCTGCTTCCTGTATACGGGTTGTTTCCAATCACTACTCCAAGAACAGATAACACAGTTGCAACAAGCGCAAGACAAATTGCAATAGACACACTCTTTTTTGCAAACATCTTTTTATATTCAAATCTTACAAGAGTCCAAAAATTATTCATGCTCACTCACCTCCGAGAAATAGTAAAGGTACAAATCTTCCAATGTAGCCGAAACACCTCTTGCAGTTTCGTGTGGCTTTTCATCGCACACAAGCCGTAAAAATTTATTTTCTCCTTCCGAACGAATATTGATAACAGAACACTGTTCCATTAAATATTGGGCAGTTTTACTGTCTACGGTACATTCAAACACTTTGTTATCAATCGCCGTAATAATACTCTCTAAAGCACCATTATGAATAAGCTGTCCATCTTTCATAACTAAAATCGTGTTTGCAATATGTTCTACATCTAATACGATATGGGTTGATAAAAGTACAATTCTATCCTTACCAAGTTCAGAAATCAGGTTACGAAAACGCACACGTTCCTTAGGGTCAAGACCTGCAGTTGGCTCGTCTAAAATAAGAATTTTAGGATTGTTTAGTAGTGCCTGTGCAATACCTAAACGCTGTTTCATACCACCAGAAAAGGTTTTGATTTTCTTTTTTGCTACCTCTGACAGTGATACAATATCAAGTAGTTCCTTGGCTTTTACTTTCGCTTGCGATTTTGTAAGCCCCTTTAGACTTGCCATATAGTACATAAAATCCTGTGCAGAAAATTCGGGATAATAGCCAAAGTCTTGCGGCAAGTAGCCCAGTGCATCACGATAGCTTTCTTCTGATACATCTATTCCATTAAATTTCACCTCGCCACTTGTGGGCTTTAACACGCCGCAAATCATACGCATTAAAGTTGTTTTTCCTGCACCATTGGCACCAAGCAAACCATAAACACCACTTGTAAGGGTAAGAGATAACCTATCAACAGCAATTTTATTTTTGTATTGCTTTGTTATCCTGTCTATAACAAGTTCCATTGTAATTCCTCCTGTGATTTGATAAATCGAATAAGGCTGAAAAGGAGAAGCCCAATCAGCACTACAAAAGTAATTGTCCATATAAGGGTAAAATCCACATTGTAGATGAATTTATAATTGATGCTTGCTATCACGATGAAAATGCTGACCATTCCACTTATTGTGGCACAAATGTAAATCGTTTCTTTTGAATGCACTTTCGAGATAACCAGAATACTGATATAGCTTGAAGTCAAATACGGTACAGCGAGATAAATCGTGTTCCGAAGTGTTCCGAAGTCGCTTTTTCCCACAATAGCAACAAGCAGTATCAACAGTGCAAAGCTTATTCCCCCTAATATGCTAAGTCGCATTAGTGCAATTTCAGGTAAGTTGTACTTGCAGGCAAGCTCTGTTTCCTCCATATTGTATGCTTTACTTTTGTGGATTTCTGTAATCATACACAAAGAGAAAAGCGGTAATATTGCTGATACCACGGCAATAATATTTTCCGACACATTCGCAAATTCTGTATAGGAAAAGGCAAAACAGGCACTAAGGACAAATAAAACCCACACTCTTTTTCGGATAAATCCTATTTGCGAAATAAGCACTTCACTAAACTTTGCTTTCGGATATGAAATGCTGTTTATAAATTCTTCCCTATGCTGTGTGGGCGGCTGGGTAAAACTTTGTTTTAATACTAACTTTAACTTTTTATTCATAAAAATCCTCCTTTTTCAAAGTAGCATTTAGATGTTTTTCGATTGTGTTTAGCTTCCTGTAAACTGCAAATCTTGAAATACCTAAATACTCTGCGATTTCACCGATGCCAAGTTCATTGGTAAACCTAAGTAGCACTATTTCCTGTTCTATACTATTCAGCTCTGATACAGCAATTCGGACGGCAATAGCAGCTTCCAAGTTGTTTGTGATTTCTTGTGATAACTCAGGAAAATCATCTATCTCTGTGGTTTGCTTTGCTTTTCTGAAATAGTCATTGCAACAGTTTCGTGCTATGGTATAAAGAAAGGCTAGTTTTTTTCCTTTTTCAAGATACTGTGTTGTTTCAAAGTATTTTAAAAATGTTTCCTGCGTTATATCTTCTGCTACGTCACGATTATGTACCTTGAAATAACAAAACGCATATATCTTTTCGTATTGCTCTTGTAATTCTAAAGACATAAAGACCCCCCTTTCATATTGTTTAACGGTTGAGCAAGGTGAAATGTGCGGGTGAAATTGAAAAATATTATAAAAATCATTTGTAACTTTCCCTATAGTTATTGTAACATGTAGTTACAAGGTACGAAAATGCTTTTTATGGAACTGTATTTCAACAAAGCAAGAGTGAATTTTTCTCGTTTAAAATCGTCAAAAAATATGATATAATTTTAAAAAGGTGGCGAGATGATGGATAAAGATAAATCAATCAAATTATTTGAGCAAAAGACTATTCGGA
>JAVWVS010000042.1:0-12589 GCA_036666555.1 Lachnospiraceae bacterium
ACATCTGTTCTGCAGTATATTTATACTTTCATATACTGAAAAGTTCCATAAAAAAAAATATTCCCATAGAAAAATCAAGTATCAAAGTCCCTTGATTTCTGTGGGAATATTTTTTTCTTTCATTTATAAGATTTAATCAAGTACATAAGGCATTAATGCAATATGTCTTGCTCTCTTAATTGCTACTGTAAGAGCTCTCTGATGTTTTGCACAGTTTCCTGTGATTCTTCTAGGAAGAATTTTTCCTCTTTCAGAGATATATTTTTTTAATTTTACAACATCTTTGTAATCGATATCGTTATTATCTTTTCCGCAGAATACGCATACTTTTTTTCTTCTGCGTCCGCCGCCACCGGGACCTCTTCTTTTGAAGCCACCTTCTGATTTGCCACCTTTATCGTAAGCCATGGTTATTACCTCCTCTATTTTTTAGTGTGAATGCGCTTGCTAAAAGCCGCATGTCTAGCTGAATGGTAATTCTTCATCAATTCCATCCGGAATATTCATGAAACCGTCACCTGCATCTGCATTTGGTGCCGGACTTGGGCTTGTCTGATAATTATTGCTGCCAGCACTATGATTACTCTGATAGTTCTCACTGGATGCTTTGCTTTCTGCAAATTCCTGATCTTCTACTACAACTTCTGTTGTGTATACCTTTACGCCTTCTTTGTTCGTGTAACTCCCGGTCTGTATACGTCCGGATACTACTACACGAAGTCCTTGGCGAAAATATTTTTCTGAAAATTCAGCGGACTTTCCAAACACTACACAGTTAATAAAATCTGCAGTTGCTTCTCCGTCACGTTTGAATCTACGATCTACAGCCAATGTATATCTGGCAATTGCCAGTGCATTCTCACCTTGAGAATATCTTACCTCAGGGTCTCTTGTCAGACGTCCCATTAAAATTACTTTATTCATACTATTATCCTCTTTTCTTTATGCTTCTTGTCTCACGCATAAATATCTGATTACGTCGTCCATAATACGAATTCTTGATTCGACTTCGCTTGGAACGCTGGCATCAGATTCGAAATGGATGAAGTAATAAAAGCCTTCTTTCATTTTTTGAATTTCGTAAGCTAATCTCTTCTTACCCCATTCATCGACATCAGTCACATTACCACCGAAACGTGTAATAATTTCTTTCACCTTTTCGATTGTTTCTGTTCTTGCGTCGTCTTCGATTTTTGCGTTGACAACAACAGCTAATTCATATTTGTTCATGTCGTTTGCACCTCCTTATGGTCTCTGGCTTCCGGTCTATGCCGGAAACAAGGAATTAAAATAATATATCACAATTCAATATGATACCACAAATATACTTCTTCAACAAGCTTTTTTTATGATTTCTTTTGTGTTTTTTTCAACTAACTTCCTAGACAGCATAATCTGATGCCCACAACCCACGCATTTTAGACGAAAATCTGCTCCGACCCGCAGGATTTCCCATTGGTAACTTCCACAGGGATGTTTTTTCTTCATCCGTACTTGATCGCCCACTTCATATTGCTGTGTCATCTTTTCTTATCCTCCTATTGATCTTCCTCGCTGATTTTCACACCATGTACCAAAAACCGGTCTTCTTCCCGAACATTCGTACAAGTTGACAAACTTACTAGCTGAGATGTAGCACTTAGTGTCACTTTGGTGTCATATGCAGATGCCTTTTTAATTTCTTCCAGATAGGTCAAATATGCCTGTTCCGATTCATAAGTCTTCTGATAGCTTATGGAAGTATCTCCTACAATTCCTGCGGAACATATCTGGTATTTTGCCACCTTTTTATTCGGAGTATAGATATAAAAATAAGGATGTTCCTTATAATAATCTTCTTCCTGGTACTTCATTAATTGGGCAAACATAGTTCCATTTTTCATATTATGTCCATAGATAAAGGTGTTTTTATCGCTAAAATCTTTTTGATTATCCACATCCACAAACAGCGTGCCTAACTTATTATCATTTTCCTGAAATGTACGTCTTAAATATTCCGCATTGTCTTTTCCCTGCACCACCGGATAATTAATTTCCGATGGTTCCTCAAAACGTATCCACCCTGCAATATCCGGGTTCATTGCCACTAAGGCATCAAAATCTATCGTAAATTTATCTTCTCCGTCTTCTTTGTCTTTTTTGTCTTTTTTGGTAACAGCAAGTTTCTGTACTTTATCATATTCTGATTTTCCTTTTTGATATTCTGAAAAGATTTGGTACAATTTTACCCCGGAGATTACGAATACCACAATGGCAATGACAAGTATGATGTTGCTAATTACGCTGCCTTTCCTTTTTTTCTTCGGTCCTCTATGATAATGCTTTTTTTTGTTTTCTGTCATGTTTTCTTCCCTTTCAACCACCATTTCTTATTTCTGACTCATAATATCAACAATGGTTTTTTCCGTCTCCACCATTCCAGGTGACGCAATCATTCCCATATGTTTCATGGTATCTTCCGGAGTGTTTCCATTGATTCCATGACAGGATGCAATACAAATTCCTTTCATCGCCATATCCACCCCACGAAATGCCGCATCTGTAGCCACGATACCTTTCATGACGCAGCCTTGATTCCCACCGTCACAAATCATCCCCGTCAGTCCAGATGCCATATTTTGAATTACCTTTGTAATCTGGTCATACCGTCCACCTTGTAGGTAACACAGTCCACATGCCATGCCGGTTCCTGCTGCAATTCCGCATCCACAAAATGCGGATAATTTACCGGAGTACTCTTTGATATACATGGTGATTAAATAACTGAGAGCCGTTGCCCGCAGCAATTGTTCCGCCTCCAGTCCTTCTTTTTTCACCTCGTAATAGGCGAATAGTGGGAGCGTGGCAATTATTCCATGAGCCCCGCTTCCCGTAATACTCATAGCTGGTTTATTTAGCCCCAGAACCCTTGCTTCTATAGCACCGTTGCAGAGCAGCTGCGCTGTCAAAAGCACATCATTTGAAATGATCTTATTCTCATTTTCAAGCTTCAGCTGAGGACCAAAGGAGGTCTTATTGGAGGTGAGCCCTTCTTCCAATAATTCCATATTCATAGAAAATGCTTCCCGGATAAAGCTCAATTCTTCTGCCGGCACTTCTTCTATATAAAAGAGGATCTGTTCCAACGAATATTGATGAATCAATGGTTCTGCCCCTTCGCCTTCCGGCGGTAATGGTTGCTCAAACAGGATTTCTTTGTTTTTCTCAATCTGCCATATCTGCGTATGTCCTCCGGCGATTCTCACCGTACAACTGTCCCTCTCCGTGGAAACTTGGGCATCTATGGTAATTCGTGATCCCATGTGATCTAACACCACTTCTACCTTTCCTTCTTGCATCAATGATTCTGCTTTTTGGTTGTCTTCTTCTCCCACATGGCTCAACGCCAAAAGCCCCAGTTTTGCGTCCCCTCCGGTGGCACCTAATGCTGCTGCAAATGCGTTGCCCACATGATTACTTCCCGGAATTCCACAACTGAACGCATTCTTATACATACCCGAATTCAAAGATACACGAACGCTTTTTATCTCCCCTTTGGTATATGTTCTCGCCTTCGCCACTGCATAAGCAATCGCCCCCGGCTCTGTCACACCAAGTGCCGG
Organism: Lachnospiraceae bacterium; assembly: GCA_036666555.1. Taxonomy (GTDB): domain Bacteria; phylum Bacillota; class Clostridia; order Lachnospirales; family Lachnospiraceae; genus UMGS1251. Next base: position 3,603 of record JAVWVS010000042.1, read on the forward strand.
TTTCATATCATTTTTAATCAGCTCTGTAAGTTCATGCATCATTATACCTTCTCAAATCTTTCTACATCCTGCACAAAAATAGTGGCACCACCCACATCTACATTAATTGGTATCGCCGTATTCAATCCCATGGTACACCGTGGATCATAAGGAAGAGGCATCGTGTATACCACTTGTTTTCGCTTCCCACATTCTTTCTTTATAATGTCAATGACAGTCTGTACCAGTTCTTCTTCTGTAACGATCAAAAGTGTGGTATTCCCTTTGCGCAAAAAGCCACCGGTTGTCATAAGCTTCGTCACACTAAATTTTTCTTGAAGTAAAAGATCCGTCACCGCATCTCCATCATCCGATTTTACAATGGCATAAATCATTTTCATAATAACACCTCTTCCCGATAATTTCTTTCTATAATCTATCTTTTTATTGTCTCTAGTATATCATTGACACCCGCTGACTGCAATTCTTTTTCCCATCATAAAACGATTGACTTTTTCCAGAAATTGGTGTAAAGTAGTAATAGATACTAATATCAATTAAGGAGGATTTTTCTATGGATTCAAAAAAATTAACCAATGAAGTTGGAGCACCGATTGCAGATAACGAAAATTCCATTACTTTTGGTCCTCGTGGTCCTGTAGCATTACAGGATGTATGGCTTTTAGAAAAGCTTGCGCACTTTGACCGGGAAGTCATTCCCGAAAGACGTATGCATGCAAAAGGAAGTGGTGCATACGGTACTTTTACCGTTACACATGACATTACAAAATATACCAAGGCTAGTATTTTTTCTGAAATTGGTAAGCAAACCGATTTGTTTGTACGCTTCTCCACCGTTGCCGGTGAACGTGGCGCTGCAGACGCAGAACGTGATATTCGTGGATTTGCATGTAAATTTTATACCGACCAAGGGAATTGGGACTTAGTAGGGAATAACACTCCTACCTTTTTTATCCGCGATGTACATAATTTCCCTGATTTAAACCGTGCTGTAAAACGTGATCCCAGAACGAATCTTCGCTCTGCACAAAACAACTGGGATTTCTGGACACTGCTTCCAGAGACTTTCCACCAAAGAACAATTGTTATGTCTGACCGTGGAATTCCTGCATCTTACCGCCACATGCATGTATTTGGAGAACATACTTTTAGCTTTTACAATGCACAAAATGAACGCGTATGGTGTAAGTTCCATTTCCATACCCAACAAGGAATCAAAAATTTGACCGACGAAGAAGCAGCAGCAATCATTGCCAATGACCGTGAAAGTCATGGCCGTGATTTATATGAGTCTATTGAACATGGTGATTTCCCTCGTTGGACCATGTATGTACAGATCATGACGGAAGAACAAGCAAGAACCCATTATGAAAATCCATTCGATATTACGAAAATTTGGCGTCATAAAGAATTCCCATTAATTGAAGTGGGTGTATTGGAATTGAACAGAAATCCGGAAAACTATTTTGCAGAAGTAGAGCAATCTGCATTTACTCCGGCTCATGTAGTTCCCGGCATTGGATTCTCTCCTGATAAATTCCTTCAAGGACGGCTTTTTGTATATGGAGATGCACACCGTTACCGTTTAGGTGTAAATCACAATCTCATTCCGGTGAATCAGGCAAAATGTGAAGTACACGATTACCATCGTGATGGGGCTATGCGAACCGACAGTAACTATGGTGGCTCCAAAGGCTACTCCCCTAACAGTGATGGCGAATGGGCAGCACAGCCGGAATTCATGGAACCACCATTGAATCTGGAGGGTGCACTTTATACTTATGATCCCAAAGATGATCCTACCGATGATAACTTCCGTGCAGGTGGTGAATTATACCGCTTAATGACCGAAGATAAAAAGGCACTTTTGATTGAAAATACTGCTCGCAATATTGAACCTGTCACAGACAATGTAAAATATCGTCATGCTGTACATTGCTACTTGGCAGATGAAGATTATGGCACACGTATTACTAAAGCCATGGGTCTTTGTATTGACAAAGTGAAAGTACTATCCAAACTTTCCAACACAGACCTGATTGCCGCAACTTTAAAAGATAACATGTAATCATGGTTAGGGTGTTTTGACACCCTAACCATTCTTTCTATTTCTCAAAAAAGTTTTAAAAGTCTGCTGGATTCCCAGTGGACTTTTTTATTGTGAAGTGATAAAATGAACTCAGTTTTTACGGACAAATAAGTGAAGCACTAGGGAGTATAAGATGCAGGGGAGAAAAACCTTTTACAAAAGGTTCAAAGCAATACCAATTATCGTAGGAATCATCATTCTGTGGGCAGCAAGCTTCCCGCAGATTTGTTATGCTACGCTTTCGTCAGGTGCTGCCTTTGAAGGTGCCACTTGGGAAAAAGTATTAGAAGTCCCGCGGTTTCACGGTGGCATTGGCGTGGTTCAGTCCATATGCTGTACTGAAAACTATATCATTTGCCTGGAAAATTCCCTCGATGGAACTCTGGATCCAGATGTAGTTTCCGCTTATTATAAGAATACTGTGGATGAAAATGGGAATCCTGTGGAGCAGTATTCCTTAGCAAAACAAGTAAATGACACTAGCTATGAGCATGCCAATGGAATGGCATACAATCCTAACACCAAAGAAATATTGGTCAGCCCCTATACCGCTGTTAATCCGGAAAACATGGGGTGCCTTTTCATTATGGATGCAGATACCTTGGCCTACAAAGGGAAAGTAAAAGTCTCGGAAGATTATAATATTCTTGGTATCGACTATAAATCGGATACCGACCAATACATTATCCAAACTGATGGAAGTAATGATTATAGTTTTAAAATTCTCAATTCTTCTTATCAGGTCATTGAAGATTTAGGTGCTTATGAAGGAACTTCTAAGGGATCTAATTTTCAGGATTTATGTGTAGACGGAGATTATATTATCAACTTTCCCCTTACTCTTTTTCTAGGTATTGGTAATTTTATTAATGTGTATTCCATGTCTCAAAAAACATTAGTTGCCTGCAACCAATTAGACTTTCAATTTGACAGCAATGTAGTGGCGGACGAGCCTGAATCCATCTGCCAGACAGCCCCCGGAGAATTTATGGCCGTTGTCAATACCACCCATGCAGATGGTGAGCAATTGATGTGCCTTTACAAAACAACAGTGCCGTACCAGTTCCAAGTGACTGCTTCTTCTGAAAATGCCACTATATCTGACAGTTCTAATGCTGTTTCGCGTGGAACTGATTATACCGTTACCTATTCTCCGGCAGAAAAACATAAGCTCACTTCTCTGTTGGTCGATGGCAAAAAAGTAAGCTTAAAAGAAAATCCTAAGAGTTATACCTTTAAAAATGTACAAAATAATCATACCATACAAGTAACCTCCGAAAAAATATCCGTAATCAAAGCTGCTGATAAAGCAAAACGTGCACAAGAAGCTTCTTCTTCTCCTTTGAACAAGGTCGTAATCGCCTTCTTATGTCTATTTGTCCTTGTAGGTGCATTCTATATCCGACTTCTTCATGTGCGACGCTTACGAGCTCTTAAACGCCGTAGAGCAAAACGCCACATCCAGCAGCAGAAATATGAACTATAAGTACAAAAGGAGTCTTTTAGATGTTAAATGATAAAACAAATGTAATGCGAATGCTAGATAAAGCCAAAATTCCATATACTCCTAATTACTATTCTCACGAAGATGGTGCCATTGATGGCATAAGCGTTGCACACAAACTAAACCAGCCTCTCTCTCAAGTGTATAAAACGCTAGTCACCCAAGGCAGTAGCAAGAATTACTACGTATTTGTCATTCCTGTTGCCGATGAACTGCATCTTAAAAAAGCAGCCAAATCAGTCCATGAAAAAAGCATTGCCATGGTAAAAGTAGCTGATATTATGAAGATTACCGGATACGTCCGCGGTGGCTGCAGCCCCATTGGCATGAGAAAAAAATACACCACTACCTACCATCTAGCAATTCAAAATTGCAAAATAGTAATGGTAAGCGGTGGCAAAATTGGGACTCAGATTATGCTGAATCCCAAAGATTTAATTGATTTCACTCTTGGTAACGTAAGTGATATTATTTAACTGGCAAGTCTTGCTCCCTCCATCGTGATGGCGGTCATCCAAAGGAATCGATTTAAATCTAGCACAACCGCATCCTCTGTTTGTACTTCTTTTAGCGGAATTAACACTATGCCCAATGGGCTTTCAAATTCACTATAACCTTTATCTTTATATCCTTGTAGTTCATCTTTCATGGCAAACCTTGCCATAAGCTCTCTGCTTGTTCCTGTTCAACAACTTTGTGTGACTGATTCCAGTACAATATTGGATAATTCCTTTTCCTTCATATAATGAGTTAATCTTTCATTTAATATTATTTTCATATGAAACCTCCTTGTTTTTTATTATCATACAAGAAACTTGGAGTCATTGCTGTAACTTAGTCACAAATAGGTAGTGCGTATTCCATATTTGTTGTCTTCCTTATTTTCCAAATCCACAATTGGGATACGTACAAATTTCACAAGAAAGGCACAATCCACCCTCTCCCAATGTTGTAAAGTCTGATTGTTCTAAGTGTTCACCTGCCATCAGCCTTGGCAACGCCAAATCAAAAACAGTTCGCTTTGCATACATAACACATCCCGGAAGTCCCACAATCGGAATTTTGTTCTGATAATATGCCAGCAAGAACATGGCACCAGGAAGTACCGGTGCACCATATGTCACAATGTTTGCTCCTGTATTTCGAATTGCCAGTGGCGTCCGGTCATCTGGATCTACACTCATTCCACCAGTACACAACACCATTTGTGCTCCATACTGGATTTGTTTTAGTATTTCCTTGGTAATAGCCTCTGGCTGATCATCCAGAACAGTAATAGATAACACCTCTCCACCGAGTTCTTCTATTTTTTCTTTTACAACTGGAGAAAAAGTATCTTTAATTCTCCCATTGTAAACTTCACTTCCGGTTGTAATAATCGCTGCTTTTACCCCATGATAGTTTTTCAATTCCAGCAAAGGTTCCCCCTTTGCTATTTTTACAGCTTTTTCTATCTTTTTCTCGTGTATGACTAAGGGAATCACACGCATAGCAGCTAATTTATCACCCTTTTTTACTATTGTGTTGCCATGTCTTGTTGCAATAATAATTTCACCCAATTCATTGATTGCTTGTAATTTTTTTGTATTTACTTTAAATAGGCCATCACACGTAGCCTTTAATTGGATTTTCCCTTCTTTTGGTAACGAGGACTCCATATAGTGATTCTGACAAATCGTCCGCAATATTTCTGCCGCCTCGTCTTCATGTAACATACCTTCTACTTGTTCCCACACAAATAAGTGTTCCTTGCCTACAGATAATAAGACGGGGATATCTTCTTCCATAACAATATGCCCCTTTCTAAAAATCGCATCTTTCGTCTGCCCTTTAATAATCTGCGTAATATCATGACACAATACATGTCCAACTGCATCCTCTGTACGTATCTCTTGCATACTAATCTCCTCACATTTTCATTTTAAAAGCATTAAGTCTTCTGGTGGCAATACTACACGATTCTGCAATTCTGGAATGGCACAACTTTGATTGTTTTTTTTACTTTCCATCCACCAAAACTGTGTTCCACCTAGTTTTGACTGTATTAAATATTGATATTCAAAAGGTGCCTCCACACAATCTGCGATTATCACTTCTACTACATTTACGTGATCTTCCTTCTTTGCTTTTCGCACTTCATGGCCTCTAATTGCCACATATTGAATCTCATCTCCTATGTTATCCATTGTATGTAATCGACAGTTCCAGTCTTTTGCAAACAATTCATGATCATTAATCCTTTCAATGGTCGATATATTTTTACAACCTGTCAACCTTGCTACCTCTTTCAGTTTCGGCTGTACAAAAATTCCTTTTGTATCACCTTCTAGCATTGTTTTTCCCTTGTCCATCACAACCACTTGAGTACAGAGCTTATATATTTCATCACGGCTATGGGACACCAATAGTACTTCTCCTTTAAACTCACTGAGAATGCTGCTCAATTCATGTTGCAGTATATCTTTCAGATATGTATCCATCGCCGCAAATGGCTCATCAAGCATAATCATAGATGGATTACCTATTAACATTCGTGCTAATGCAACACGTTGTTGTTGCCCGCCCGACAATTGACCAGGCAATCGGCTCTCTAGCCCTTGTAAATGAAAGGTATCCATTTGTCGTTGTACCAGTTCTTGAATCTCGACTGTTCGTTTCCATTTTTTCCCTTTGACTCCACAAGCAATGTTCTTCGCCACAGTCATCGTTGGAAACAAGGCATAATTTTGAAATAAATATCCTATATTTCGCTCTTTGGGCGAAAGATTTATCTTATTCTTTGAATCAAATAGCACCCTTCCGTCTAAGACGATACGCCCTTCATCCGGTTTTTCTACTCCTGCAATGCAACGAAGTGTCATGCTTTTTCCACATCCGGATGCCCCCAGTATTCCAGTACACACGTTTTTACATGAAAAAGCAACATCCAATACAAATCCTGGATATCTTTTTTTGATTTCTACTTGTAATGCCATCACTCCCACCTCTTTAGCTGTTTCATTCCCAAGTTTGATATCCAATTAATCATTGCAACAATTAGAAAGGAAAAAATCACAATAATAAGAACCCAGAATCCGGCAGTATCCCAATTTCCTCCGGCTACTTCTGACGCAATGGCAACCGATACCGTTCTTGTCTTTCCAAGTATATTTCCTGCCAACATTGCAGTTGCTCCATATTCTCCCACCGCCCTTGCAAATGCAAGTACCGTACCCGAGGCCAGTCCCGGTGCTGCCATTGGCACAATTACTTTCCAAAAAATCTGAAATTCAGACATCCCCAGTGTACGCCCCGCATAGATCATCGTAATGTCTATTTGCTCAAATGCTGCTCTTGCATTACGATACATAAGTGGAAATGCAATAACCAATGCGGCGATCACACATCCTGCCCAAGTTTGTACAAACTTTATATCAAAATTTGTATACAAATAATTCCCAAATGGTCTCTTCAGACTAAATATCAATAGCAAAAAAAAACCGGCAACCGTTGGTGGCAATACTAATGGCAATGTCAAAATACCGTCTAGAACTGCCTTGGTTAACCTGTTACATCTCATAATTAATTTAGCAGACCATATTCCTAAGAAAAAGGCAATGCTTGTAGCCAGGAGTCCCGTTTTTATAGAGATAAAAAACGGGCTCCAGTCTATCTGTTTCATTATTTCAACCATACTGGTATCCTCTTATTTCACGGCTATAAATCCAGCCTTTTCAAACACTTCCATTGCTTTTTCACTCTTTAGATACTTTAAAAAATCTTTAGCCGCACTGGTTGTTGCGCTTGTAGCTTCTGCATCTTTAATTAGCCCTGCCGGATAGATGGCCGGAGCAACTTGTTCTGTAGTTGCTTCTGCTATGACTTCCACAGAATCTGGCATGGTAGCTGCATCTGTCGCATATACAATTCCAACCTCATTGCTTTTTTCTGCTACTGCTGTAAGCACGGCGGTTACATTGGCGCCTTCATTAATCTCCATACTCATAACAGCGTCTGTAGTACCCATCGTTTCAAATAATTTTCTTGCATACTGGCCAACCGGAACATCTGCTCCAGCTAATGCCAAGTTTGCTGCATTGGGAATATTTTCAAATCCTGTCACTGTTGTATCTGCCCCTTTTGCCTTAATTAAAACAATTTTATTTTCCAATAAGTTTACACTGGAATCCGGTATAACGAAACCACCATCATTCAATGCATCCATTTGCTTTGTTGCAGCAGAAAAAAAGAGATCGCACTGTGCCCCTTCTTCGATCTGTGTTTGCAATGTTCCGGAACTGTCTGAATTATATATAATAGTTACATTGGGATGTTCCTTTTCATATGCTGCTTGAATCTCTTCCATGGAATTCTTTAAACTTGCAGCAATAAATACATACAGTTCACATTCTTCTGCTTTGTCTTTTGTTTTCTCTTCTACTTTTACAACTTTCTTCTCCTCTTTTGGAGCGCATCCAGCTAATAAACTCATTGCCAATATCATTGATAACATACAAACCATAATCTTTTTCTTCATAATATCCTCCTCTTTATTCCATTTACTAAAAACAAACCCTTCGTTTCCCCGCTCCCTCCATTTTTTCCTTAAAATGCATAGGTATCCTATCCGCCAATTTTTGAACCCTACACGATTTTATATTTTTTATTAATTGATTTCACCGAGTTTTTTTCAGAAATAACTCGGTGGCGAATAAAAAAATCTGGCAACTCTTTTTTTATGTTGTCAAACTATTTCTATTAAAAGTATATCATAAATTTGCAATTTGTCAAATTCATTTGGCTATTAGCATAATTTGTACAAAAATAAAAAGTGCTATACTCCCCAATATGCTGGATTTCTAACACTTTTCAAGAGAGGCGCCAACCAGATTTGAACTGGTGATGGAGGTGTTGCAGACCTTTGCCTTACCACTTGGCTATGGCGCCATATATTATTTTTCAAAAAAAGACTATGTTCGCATGAACCGTAATCTTTAGTGACTCCTACGAGAATCGAACTCGTGTTACCGCCGTGAAAGGGCGATGTCTTAACCGCTTGACCAAGGAGCCTTAATTTATTCTGTCCTCCCTAGTAGCGAAGTGACCGTTAGTAATCGTACCATATTCCACTTGATATTGCAAGCGGTTTGAATACCTTTTTGTAAGTATTTTACCTACAGATAATTCAACTCCCCGAGTTGGGCTTGAACCAACGACCCTTCGGTTAACAGCCGAATGCTCTACCACTGAGCTATCGAGGACTATGCTATTACAAAAACTTAACACCGTGTCTATTCCGTATAAAATCTACCGAATGCCCCGGTGTCCAATAATACTAAACATTTTATCTAATTAGTATTTTATATACCTTCAAAACCACATACAAAGAGTTTATTTCATCCATTTTTTCCTATT
>JAVWVS010000043.1:0-12257 GCA_036666555.1 Lachnospiraceae bacterium
CAGTAACCACAAGAGGTTGCTGGATTATTTTGGCGTATTCATTTCAAAACTCAGGCGAATGGACATATGAAAATGATACTGGTACAGAATTATTTTTTTATTAGAATAGTCATCCCTCCTTGTTTAAAAACACAGCTACCGGGAACACTATCTTCTTGTACGAGTCATTATATAAAATATCTATTAAGATTACAAGTATTTTTTGAAATTTCTTTACATATTTTTTGTTTTTGTTTATACTAGTAAAAAGCAAGTATATATGTTTACGTTAGGAAGTGATGATTATGAAGATTGAGAAACTAAATGACAATCAGATTCGCTGCACACTGACACGTGCAGATTTAGCCGACCGCGAGTTGAAACTAAGTGAGTTAGCTTACGGAACCGAGAAAGCAAAATCACTTTTCCGCGACATGATGCAACAAGCATCTTTTGAATTTGGTTTTGAAGCCGAGGATATGCCTCTTATGATAGAAGCAATTCCTGCTTCATCTGATTCGATTGTACTCATTATCACCAAAGTGGATGATCCTGAAGAACTTGATACCAGATTCTCCAAGTTTTCCCCCTCTGCAGGAGGTGACTTCGGTGACAAACAAATAGATGTTCTTGATAAATTAGAAGGTGCAGAAGAATTTCTGGATTTACTCAAAAAAGTGAAAAAAGCAGTTTCCGAACCACCGGAAGCTGAAAAAGATGTTTCTGCCCCTGTAAAGAAACCGGGGATACGTCTTTTTTCCTTCCAGACAATGGACAGCGCAATACATGCCGCCCAGTTACTTTGTACTATGTATTTCGGTTCTAATACTCTATACAGAGATGATGCTCACGGTCTATACTTTTTGGCATTGATGCAGTCTGATCACTCTATTGGTGAATTTAATAAGATTTGTAATATGCTGTCTGAGTATGGTTCCTCAGAGAAAGCCTCCAATGCTTCTTATGCTTATTTGGAAGAGCATTGCAAGGTGATTGTGTCAGGAAATGCCATGCAACAATTGGCAAAAATATAAGCATGAAAAAATCCCTCGGTTATTTTGAACCGGGGGATTTTTATCTCTATTTCTTATTCGTTTGCACTTAAAAATGCATTAATCTTCGCTACAATTAAATCTGGATCCATGCCATGAACCATTGCTGCTTCTTCTACGGACTCTCCTTGTGCTGATGGGCATCCCAGACAGTGCATACCAATCTCCATAAAAATTGGTGCAACTCCCGGATTCATCTCTAACAATTCTCCGATTGTAACTTCCTTTGAAATTTGTGCTGCCATTGTGTTTCCTCCTTTTATTCATACGGTTTCATAATATTCATTAAGACCTCTGCGTTATCCATTATAATCCCATTTCCATAAATTATCAACCAGTTCACAGAGAAATATTTTCTCACACCACCGCATAAGATAGAGAAAACCATATTTGAATTGGAGTCTTTCTATGAAAAAAAGCTGTACCTGGCAAAAAATTCAATCTGCATTAGGTGACTTACACTTGACCGATAAGTGTCTGTTGATTTTCATGGCACTTCTTATGTTACAATCTGCGTATAGTCTGTTTTTTCCCGCCGTTTCCACCACAACCATTGATACCCTGGACGTAGTCATACGTACCACCGCAGCTGCTATCTTTGGATATTTTATAAGTGCCAACTTCCACCTAAATAAGGATACCGATTCTTCCGCCTCATTAACTGGCCAGTCTCTAGATCCGGATTGTCTCCTGCCACCACCCTTACACCGTAACGCCCTTCAGATTCTTGTAGTATCCTCTATTGGCATTTTTGCACTTTTTATTTTAATTATTTTTCATGATGTCAATAGGATTAGTAACTCTTCTATTGGAACTCTGGCACAACTAAGAGATTTTGTTTCCGGCAGTGTTGGCTTTCTTATTGGTCATCCTACAAGCCCTAAAAAATGATGTCTATTTTATGTCGAATGAAAGAATTATTTCAATTGTGTAGACAGTTTTCGACATATTTTGACATCTTCATTGTCAATATGTTTTTCCTTTTTTTTTTACAAAAACATCTTTTTATCATAACTCTACAAAACGTTCGTTCTTTTCTGTTGACTAGTATTCCCCCTGTTTTAATGCTTTTTCTGTTGACAATGTGGATAACTTGGTGTATAAGTCGATTTTTACACATTCTTTTCTTTTTTTTCTGTGGATAACTATTCTAATTGCTTTTTACAATATTCCACTTCTTTTTACATTTTTGTGCACTTTGTACATTTGCATTTTTTTGTATATTTTCTCCAGCAAAAAATCTCAAGACACCTCTTGAGATTTTCTGTTAGTTCTACTTATTTTAGATCATTCTTCTGACCGTAATGATATTTGTGAAGGTTGCATTGGTAATTCCAATTCCATGTGCCTCATCGATTGCATTGACAATCTGATTGTTTCCTATATACATTCCCACATGCCCTTCATAGCAAATGACATCTCCCGGCTGAGCCGCTTCATAGGCAACTTCCACCCCTGCATTTCTCATTTCCCCGGAAGTACGTGGCATCTCAACACCAAAATTTGCATACACGGACTGAATGAATCCAGAACAGTCTGCTCCGCCGGTCAAACTGGTTCCGCCCCACACATAGGGATTCCCAATAAATTGGCTTGCATAGTCTACAATGGCTTGGCCGCCTCCGGTGGTATTTTCCGGTACATTTGCCGGAGCGCTTACACTCACCGCTTCCGCTTCCTGGGCTGCTTTTTGTGCTGCTTCAGATTCTAGTCTTACCTGCTCTTCTTCTTTCGACTCTGCATAGGAGAACTGATTTTCCTCCGGTTGTCCGGGTGTTTGCGCAATCAGCGCTTTTGCCTTTTCTTCCGCCAGGGCACCGGTTATAATATACTCTGTTTTTACATATCCAAATGCTGAACCCGATTCTATTTTTGTCCATTCTCCTACCGGTCCAACAATCTTAGCCGCATCATCCCTTTTTAGTTTTCCGGTCCACTCTCCTTCTTTCGATGGTATATTTCGAATAAACAAGTAACTGGTTTCCTCCACATTTGCAAATGCCAAGTTCGAATATTCCCTTTTTTCGGAAGGTACCAGATATTTTTCAATTTCTTCTGTAGTGTTGGTTTGATAATCTTTGAGTACCGATTCAATTCCCGCTCCCGGAAGCTCTGTAGTCCCTACCGGTATTTCCGCTGCCAATACTCTGGCACTCGGAATCAGCAGTGCTCCTGTGATGCTCATAAGTGCCAATCCTTTTTTTACTTGATTTGGATGCATAAATCTCCCTCCTTTATGCCTTGATTTTATAATTGTTACATATTTGTTACATTTATTACGTTTTTATTATATCAGTCTCTTTTCCAGTTGTCAACGCCATTTATGCTTGTTTTGAACGTCATATTCTTCCATTTTTCATTTGTTTTTCACTTTGTTTTGTCTTTATTTGTTACAAATTGTTACATTTTGTTATTATTAGTTATTAACACTTCTAGTGAATTTATACATTTATACTGAACATCCCTTGACAGTTGTTCTTTTTTATCCTATACTAGATTTAGTAACTATTATTATTATCTATTTGGAAGGAGGATTCCCATTGGCAGCTTTAAAATATAGTAGACAACGAGAATCCATCAAAGACTATTTAACCGGCACAAAAGATCATCCCACTGCAGATGTAGTTTACTTAAAAGTAAAGCAAGAGTTTCCAAATATCAGTTTAGGAACTGTATACCGGAACTTGAATCTGTTGGCAGATATTGGAGAGGCAACTAAGATTACGACACCAGACGGCGGTGACCGCTTTGATGGAAAGACAGAACCACATTATCATTTCTTTTGCAAAGATTGTGGGAAGGTATTTGATTTGGATATGGACAGTATTGACCAGATTAACGAGATTGCCGGCAAACACTTTGATGGTGTTATCGATTCACATGTAACTGCTTTTTACGGTCATTGCGGGGACTGTATGAAAAAAACAAAAGATAAAAAAGAGTGTTGACAAGCTAGACATAATATGGTAAATTAATATTAGTAACAATTACTGATATTAAAAAAATAAAACTTATAATAAGAAAAGGAGATTCATTATGAAAAAATTTGTATGTACCGTATGTGGTTATGTTCACGAGGGAGACAGCGCACCAGAACAATGTCCTATCTGTAAAGTATCCTCAGATAAGTTTAAAGAAATGGATGAGAACAGAGAATGGGCTGCAGAGCATTTTGTAGGAGTTGCAAAAGGCGCAAGCGAAGAAATTCTTGCCGGCTTAAGAGCTAATTTTGAAGGAGAATGTTCTGAAGTAGGTATGTATCTTGCAATGGCAAGAGTTGCTCATAGAGAAGGATATCCTGAAATTGGTCTCTATTGGGAAAAAGCTGCTTACGAAGAAGCAGAACATGCATCCAAATTCGCTGAATTATTAGGCGAAGTGTTAACTGACAGTACCAAGAAGAATCTTGAAATGAGAATTGATGCAGAGAATGGTGCAACCGCAGGTAAATTTGACCTTGCAAAGATGGCAAAAGAAGCTAACTTAGATGCTATTCATGACACGGTTCATGAAATGGCAAGAGACGAAGCTCGCCACGGAAGAGCATTTGAAGGATTATTAAAAAGATATTTTGCTTAAGATTATCTAGTTGTCCTTTCTATAAAAAAAGGGTACAATATATATAGATTACACATAATAAAAAGGAGGATTTTGGTATGTCCAAATACGCAGGAACAAAAACAGAAAAGAATCTTATGGATGCATTTGCAGGGGAGTCTCAGGCTCGCAATAAATATACCTACTATGCTTCCGCAGCAAGAAAAGCCGGATTCGTACAGATGTCTAATATTTTCTTAGAGACAGCGGATCAAGAAAAAGAACATGCAAAATTATGGTTTAAAGAATTCCACGGAATCGGTGATGTTGCAGCGAATTTAGAAGATGCAGCTGCAGGCGAGAACTATGAATGGTCAGACATGTACAAAAGAATGTCTGAAGAAGCAAAAGAAGAAGGATTCTTAGAACTTTCAGAGAAATTTGCTAACGTTGCTAAGGTAGAAGCTTCTCACGAAGCCCGTTACAATCAACTGTTAGAGAATTTTAAAACTGGCAAAACATTCAAAGGGGATGCTCCTCTTGGATGGAAATGTGGCAACTGCGGATTTATCTATGTAGGTGAAGAAGCTCCTGTCGTATGTCCAGCATGTGCACATCCACAAGCTTATTTTGAAAGAAAAGCTATTAATTATTAATAAGAAGCACTTAAAAAGTAGCTATCTGCTGAGAAATCAGTGGATAGCTACTTTTGATTAAGCGCTCATTTTATGGTGTACCGGTTTCCCTATAGGAATCAGAAGTCCAGTTCGCAGTAATACCGGCCGCACTGCATTATACAAAAATCCCACCAGTACCAGAGATACCACTGCATTTACAAACGTAGTAGCCGTGCTCCATTTTGCCAATACTTCCGCCATCTGCTGTGGCTGTCCCAGCACGATTTGTTTATAAAAATATCCCACCAATGGATCTGCAATCACATTAAATCCAAGTCCTGCTGCCGAAGCAATGATACTCCATTTGAAAACGTATTTCTTGTCTGTACTTTCATTAATCTTAGCAATACGATGTGCTACCAACCCCACCACCAAGCCGATACAAAGCTTGAGTACAAATGTCTTTGGTGCTCCCACGATGTAAATCGGATCCATAATATCTGCCAAAGTCATTCCGATAGCTCCTGCAAGACCGCCATACCATCCTCCCAACAGCAGTGCTCCCAATACACAAAATGCATTTCCAATATGAAGTGATGTGGCATCTCCTCCCGGCATCGGTATCTTAATCTGTAAAAATGTAAACGTGACATAGCATAGTGCTGCTAATATTGCTGTCTGTGCTAATTTTACTATTGTACTATTGTGTTTCTCCATAATCCCCACTCCTTTTTTCCCATTGATTTATTTGATATCTGTATCTTAACACGCATGTGGTTCTTTCTAAATATCCAGTTATATCTATTTTGACCATGCCAGTTCGTTTCAAAGAAAGGACGACTCCCGGTACAAGTCGTCCTCTGTTCTTATTTTTTTCTATGATCTTTGGTTTGCCGGTTCAATCGCAACCGATTTCCCTTTGATCTTTGCATCTTGCATTGCATGAAGTACATCTTTTGCATATTCTCTTGGAACTTCCACAAATGTATATTTGTCAAACACATCAATGGATCCAATCAACTTTCCAGGCATGCCGCTTTCGCCAGCCAACGCCCCCAGAATATCCCCAGGACCTACTTTTTGGTTCTTACCTACGTTGATAAACAAACGTACCATCCCCGGTTCTTCTGCTCCGGTATCGCCAAAGTTTACTTCTGCCACCGGGCTTACTTCTTCTTGTATCATTCCCAAATTCATTTTCAGAAAGGCTGCTGCCATGTCCATTGCGGTGTAGTCTGAATTGTTGACTTTTTCTTCAATCGCATGAAGCATCATTGTTAAATCTTCTTTTTCAATAATCGCATCCATATCTTCCAATACTTTTTCTAACTTGGTACTTGCTACATCATTTGCAGAAGGAACCGACTGCGCATAGATTTTCGTCTTACAGTACTGTTGGATTTCTTTTAATTTATACACTTCTTTTCCACTGGCAAAAGAAAATGCACGACCCACTCTTCCGGCACGTCCGGTTCTTCCAATACGATGTACATAATATTCATCATCTTGAGGTAAATCATAGTTAAATACTGCTTCCACTTCTTCTACATCAATTCCACGAGCTGCAACATCGGTGGCAACCAGAATTTCCGTTTTTCCATTTCGGAAGCCCTGCATCACGCGGTCACGTTGTACTTGCTTTAAATCTCCGTGAAGTCCTGCTGCAAAATATCCTCTTCCCAACAATCCATTGACCAAAAGATCTACTTGTTTCTTTGTATTACAAAATACAACCGATAATTTTGGTGAATAAATATCTAACAGGCGAGACAGTACTTCTTCCTTATTTTTTGGTCTAACTTCATAATAAAATTGTTCAATGTTAGGAACGGTCAGTTCTTTTTTCGTCACTTTAATGATTTGCGCATTTTTCTGGAACCGCTTGGTAATATCTAAGATTGCCTTTGGCATCGTTGCCGAAAATAATACGGTCTGACGTTCCTCCGGTACTCCCTTTAAAATAGTTTCAATATCTTCACGGAATCCCATGTTCAGCATTTCATCTGCTTCATCTAACACAACGGTATGGACTTCGTCCATTTTAATTGTTTTTCTTCTCATATGATCCATAACACGTCCCGGTGTACCGATAATCAGCTGTGTTCCACTTTTTAGAGAACGAATCTGCTTTACGATATCCTGTCCGCCATAGATCGGAACAACTTTAATTGCATGCATATATTTTGCCAAGTTACGGATTTCATCTGCTACCTGAATCGCTAGCTCTCTCGTTGGGCAAAGCACAATGGCCTGCAATTTCTTATTCTTAGGATCTAGTTTTTCCAAAATCGGAATCCCGAATGCGGCTGTCTTACCGGTTCCGGTCTGTGCCTGACCAATAATATCTTTTCCGCCCATCATAGCCGGAATGGCTTGACACTGAATCGGAGACGCTTCCTCAAATCCCATGAATTTTACTGCTTTTTCAATCTCTGGGCATAATCCCAGGTCTTCAAATTTTACTGCTTCCATATAATAGCTTGTTTCCTTTCTTTCCCGAATCACAAAATATTCTATCTATCGTAAATGTAGCCCCACACTACGCACACTTGGTCCTATAAAACATTCTATGACTCCACAAAAATACCCTCTACCTGTGACCAAGTAAAGGGTATTTACATAGTTTTCATGCCCTATCATAACAGAATCCTTGCGGATTGTCAAATTGAGTGTTTTCATAAAAATCAATTATTGCAATAAATGCTTGCTTTTTACAAGGTTTGGGTATACTATATGTATGTAGTATTCAATACTACATGTTACACTTTTCATATCTAGGAGGGATATTTTATGAATGCAGAAGCAATACGTTTGAAAGATCCGGGAAGCGCCATTACCCATTTGATTGGAATGTTGATGGCCATTTTTGCCGGAATACCACTACTGATAAAAGCGGCTCACGAGCCTAGCAGAATATATTTAGTTTCCGCAGCAATTTTTATTGTCAGCATGATTTTACTTTATGCCGCAAGCACCACCTACCATTCTCTGAATTTATCCGAGAAAGCGAATACTATTTTGAAGAAATTAGACCACATGATGATTTTCATTTTGATTGCTGGAAGTTATACCCCCATTTGCCTCTTGGTATTAGGTGGAACTACCGGAAAGATGCTTCTAATTTTAGTATGGGGCATTGCCATTGTAGGTATTTTAATCAAGGCTTTCTGGGTATTTTGTCCGAAATGGGTGTCCTCTGTATTGTATATTGGTATGGGCTGGGTGTGTGTATTGGCATTTACCAAGCTTCTTCATGCACTGTCGCCGGCTGCTTTTGGATGGCTGTTAGCAGGAGGACTCATCTATACTATTGGTGGTGTGATTTATGCCTTAAAACTTCCTATTTTTAATAGTAAACATAAAAATTTCGGAAGTCATGAGATTTTCCATTTGTTTGTCCTTGGCGGAAGTGTCTGCCACTTTGTATTAGTATACGCATTTATTATGTAGTTTGACTTTATTGCCTGTATTATTTGTGGTAATATAAAGAAATAAGGAGTCAACGCTATGAATATCATTTTATCAGCAACCAATGTAACCTTTCAAGATTTTTTGTCCTATCCTCAGATTCAGATTGAGGAACATCGCACTACTTTTCTCTGTGGGGAAAGTGGTTGTGGAAAAAGCACCCTTTTGAAGTTATTTAATGGGACGGTTTCGCCTTCGGGTGGTGTCCTTTCCTACAAAGGACAAGACATTGCTACTCTGGATACCATAGCGCTTCGCCAGGAAGTGCTTTTGGTTTCTCAGACGGTGTTCTTATTTGACGGTACCATTCGTGACAATTTTCATCAATACTATGCTTATCGGGAGATAGAGCCTTTATCCGACCAGGATATAAAGGGCTATCTCTCTCTTTGTTGTGCCACTTTTGATTTATCTGCCCCCTGTGAAACAATGTCCGGCGGGGAACGCCAACGTGTGTTTATTGCCATCTGCCTTTCTTTTTTACCAAAGGTTCTCATGCTTGATGAGCCTACTTCCGCTCTTGACAGTGTTACTGCAGATACTTTTTTGGAACGCATCAAAACATTTTGTACTGCCCACGAGATTACACTGATCGTCATTAGCCATGATCAGATTTTGGCCGATCAATTCGGGGACCGAACCTTGTTTTTGAAGCGGGAGGTGGAGAAATGAATGGCATTGTAAAGATACAGATTTGTCAATTTGCCTTGATTTATGTGCTGTTATTAATTGTACTTGCAATTATGAAAAAATGCAGGGTGAATCAGACAAAATTATTAGTAATTGCCAGCATTCGTATGACGGTTCAGCTTACTTTAGCCGGATTGATCCTAACTTATATTTTCAAGAACCCACATCCACTCTTTACTTTGGCTTATCTGGGGGTTATGATTGTTTTTTCTATTCACCGTGTATTATCGAAAAATAAGGGCCTCAACCACCATTTTAAAATAGCCATTGGTGTTTCTTTGGCACTTTCCGGTCTGAGTATCATTGCATTCTTTGTATGTATTGTAGTGGGTGAGAGTATTTTTAACCCACAATATACCATTACCATCGGAGGCATGGTGATTGGAAATGCCATGACCGGAACTACCTTGGGAGTGAAAACCTTTCGCGAAAGTTTCAGCGGGCAAAGTGATAAGATTCATGCATTGCTCAATATCGGTGTGTCTCCACAGAAGATTCTGCTGCCATTTGTGAATCAGGCTCTGGAAACGGCCCTATTGCCTACTTTGAATTCCATGTTGGGCATGGGTATCGTGGCACTGCCGGGTATGATGACCGGGCAAATCCTTTCCGGCACTTTACCTACCACCGCCATTCTTTATCAAATTGCAATTATGATAGCAATCTGCACGGTGGTCTGCCTATCCGTATTTGGTTCGCTTTACTGGGGCTATAAAACTATGTACAACAAGCAAAACCAGATTGACCTATAATTTCTTCGTACCAATAAGCGCTTCTTTTTTTGCTTTTTTCATATGCTTAATCTGATATTCGCGCTTCATTGCTTCTTCTTTGGTTCCAAATGTTTCATAATAGACCAGTGTCACCGGTCTTCTGGCTTTGGTGTATTTGGCTCCTTTCCCTTGATTATGATCCTCCAGCCGTTTTTCAATATGGTTGGTCCATCCGGTGTATAGGGTTCCATCACTGCATTTTACGATATAGGTATAATTCATCTGAATCTCTCCTCTAAGTTCTAATGGCTTTAGTATACAAATATATTTCTTAAATTACAAGTCTTTCCCACCACGAAAAGGTCCGCAGCTATTATGCCTACGGACCTTTTTGTATTCTTGCATTTAGGTGTCTAAATAATCCAATGGGTTGACCGGTGTTCCTTCTTTTCGCATTTCAAAGTACAGATTGCTTCCTTCTACACTGTAGTACTTGGTGGGTTCGCTTATGTTTCCAATAATCGCCCCGGAATTTACAGTATCTCCCACTGCCACTGCTACATCGGTTAGCTGACCATACACTGTTTCAAATCCGCTTCCGATATCAATCGTCACCGTATTTCCCGTTTGTGCGCTGGTTTCTATTGCTGTTACAGTACCTCTGGCTGCGGTCACCACTTGTTCACCGGTTGCTCCCGAGATAATAACCGCCGGATTATACTTGTACTGATCGAGTGTGGCAAAATACACGGTCTTGTCCATACTGAAATTCAACAAAATCGTTCCGGTTACCGGCCATATCAATTTATCCGTCTCCGAAAACGTAATGGCCTGAGGGGTCACAGGTGCGGCCGCCTCCGGCTGGTTGTTGACTATCGGTGCTGGAACTACCGGTGCTTCTTTTGTAGGTGCATGGGTCTCTCCTTGATTGGCTTGATTTTCAATCACATGACTATTTGCTTCCTCTGCGGAATTTTTTTTCGTTATTTTTTCCGCCATTTTGTTTTCTTTTTCCGCCAATGCCAGTTCTTTTTTTACTCCGTCACGATAGTTCTTTAATGTATAGGTTCCGACTAACGCAATGGCTGCTACGAAGCAGATCACCAAACCTACCGTGGCGCCTTTTCCTCTTCTGGAAGAGCTTTCTTTATCTTTCATATTCATCACCTCTGACTCTATTTTTGCCAGAAATGAATTGAATTATTCGATATTTGACAAAATTTCGGCAACCTCTTTGATTTCCGTACCCTCAAAAAAATATTGTAAAATTTCTTCATGACTTTTTCCTTCTTTTGCCATTTCATTTGCCGTGTATTGGCTCATGCCAAGACCATGACCGATTCCTTTGGTCGTCACTCGGATGTTTCCCTTGTAATCTTGCAATACAAAGCAACTGGAGGCCAGAGCATGCTCCTTTCGGAACTCTTCTCCCGTGTAGATTCGCTCACCCACTCGAATGTTCTGCACATAGCCTGCGCTATCCACTGTTTGGATCTCCATATCTTGCTTCTCCATGGTAACCGTGGTCATTTGCTCCAACGCCTCCACGTCCTTAGGACATTCTTTCTTCATCAAATACGGGTATGTATCACTTCCCAACACTTCCTTACCGATCCTGGTACTCCCATTACTCAATTGATGAAACGGCGTTGCCGCCGGTTTCCCTTGATAAGTAACAATCTGCCCGCTGGTTTCCTCCCATGCCTTTTCTAATTTCTTATGATATTCCCCATACTTTCCCGCTCCCCACTGCTTCTTCATATCCGCTTCTGCCCAAAACTCTTCTCGAAAAACTGCATTTTTCCGTTCCTCCTCTATCTGCTTATACAAGCCCGTCCGCACAAGTACGGCCTGAGCCTTCACCGCCGAAAGCTTATCCGCCATCGAAATTTCACTGGCCAAAATCCCCATTCCATAGGCATCCATAGACATCTGCACCACTCCGGAAGCCATTTGCACATTCACAGAATCCCCCGTGGTGCCTGCGTTAGTCGCAATGCTTGGCCCGTTTATAAAGACCGTAATTACATAGGGAAGCAATACCACAATCACTACCATTGCCAGCCCCCTCTTCATATTTTGCCCCATATTCACTCCTCTTTCCATAGATTCCTCGCTTTTGTCACTGCTATAGTGTATGAAAAAGAAACAAAAATATGCCAAAACTTCAAAAAGGGACACCACCAAACCCAGTTGGGGAC
>JAVWVS010000044.1:0-11540 GCA_036666555.1 Lachnospiraceae bacterium
GAACCAGAAAAACGGTGGAAAAAGCTCTTGACGAACGCTGCCAAAACGTATAAAATATGAGGTGCAACTGTTATAGGTTGCGTGTAACCGGTAGTAACAGGAAGCATGGGGAGCGGCTTTGTTAGTAAAGTCGTATTTTTCGTGTTTTGTGTTAGAAAATAATATTTAGGAGGTCTTTAAGACATGGCAAAATGGGTTTACTTATTTAAAGAAGGTAAAGCAGACATGAAAAACCTTCTTGGTGGAAAAGGTGCTAACTTAGCAGAAATGACTAACTTAGGATTACCAATCCCTCAAGGGTTTACAGTGACAACTGAGGCTTGTACGAATTACTATGACGCTGGAAAACAAATCACAGAAGAAGTTCAAGGACAGATTTTTGAAGCAATCGGCGAGTTGGAAAAGAATCAGGGAAAGACATTTGGAGATAACGCAGATCCGCTATTAGTATCTGTACGTTCAGGAGCTAGAGCATCTATGCCTGGTATGATGGACACTATCCTCAACTTGGGATTAAACGATGTGGCTGTAGAAGGATTCGCTAAGAAGACAGGAAATCCAAGATTTGCATATGATTCATATAGAAGATTTATTCAAATGTTCTCTGATGTTGTTATGGAAATGAGCAAAACTTTCTTCGAAGGTATCTTAACAGATGTCAAAGAAGCAAAAGGTGCGAAATTCGATACAGATTTAACAGCAGAAGATTTACAAGAAGTAATTGCACAGTACAAAGCAATTTACAAAGAAAAAATGGGAGAAGAATTCCCACAAGATCCAAAAGTACAATTGATGGAAGCTATCAAAGCGGTATTCCGTTCTTGGGACAACCCACGTGCAATCGTTTACCGTCGTATGAATGACATCCCTGGAGACTGGGGAACTGCTGTCAACGTACAAGCAATGGTATTTGGTAACATGGGCGAAACGTCTGGTACCGGTGTTGCATTTACACGTAACCCATCTACAGGAGAAAATGGGATTTATGGAGAATACTTAATCAACGCTCAGGGCGAAGATGTTGTAGCAGGTATTCGTACACCACAACCAATCACAAAATTAGAAAGTGATTTACCGGAATGTTACAAAGAATTTATGACAATTGCTCATAAATTAGAAGACCATTATGCAGACATGCAGGATATGGAATTCACGATTCAAGAAGGTAAATTATACTTCTTACAGACTCGTAACGGTAAGAGAACAGCTCCAGCTGCACTTCAGATCGCTTGCGACTTAGTAGATGAAGGGAAAATCACAGAAGAAGAAGCAGTGAAGAGAATCGAAGCAAAATCTTTGGATCAATTACTTCACCCAACATTTAATGCAGCAGCATTAAAAGCCGGCAATGTAATCGGTTCTGCACTTCCAGCATCTCCAGGTGCTGCAGCAGGTAAAGTATACTTTACAGCTGACGAAGCAAAAGCAGCTCACGAAGCAGGCGAAAGAGTTATCTTGGTTCGTTTGGAAACATCACCGGAAGATATTGAAGGAATGCACGCAGCAGAAGGTATCTTGACTGTCCGTGGCGGTATGACTTCTCACGCAGCAGTGGTTGCTCGTGGAATGGGAACAGCTTGTGTATCTGGCTGTGGCGAAATCAAAATTGATGAAGAAGCAAAACATTTTGAACTTGGTGGCGCTAAAATCGTAGAAGGAGATTATATCTCTCTTGACGGTTCTACTGGTAAAATCTACTTAGGCGATGTTGCAACAGAAGAAGCAACTGTTAGTGGTAACTTCGGAAGATTAATGGGATGGGCAGATAAGTTCAGAACATTGAAAGTAAGAACCAATGCAGATACTCCAGAAGATGCAGCAAATGCTGTTAAATTAGGTGCAGAAGGTATCGGCCTTTGCCGTACAGAGCACATGTTCTTTAATCCTGACAGAATTCCAAAGATTCGTAAGATGATTCTTTCTGATTCCGTAGAAGCGAGAGAAGAAGCATTAAATGAACTGATTCCTTTCCAAAAATCAGATTTCAAAGGAATTTATGAAGTAATGGAAGGAAAAGCGGTTACTATCCGTTTCCTTGACCCACCTCTTCATGAATTCGTACCGACCAATGAAGAAGATATCGAAGCATTGGCAAAAGATATGAACTTATCTGTTGCAGCTGTCAAAGCAAAATGTGCAGATCTTCATGAATTCAATCCAATGATGGGACACAGAGGATGTCGTCTTGCTGTTACTTATCCGGAAATTGCCAGAATGCAGACAAGAGCTGTTATGGAAGCGGCAATCGAAGTCAAAGAAGAAAAAGGATTTAACATTGTTCCTGAAATCATGATTCCATTGGTTGGGGAAAAGAAAGAATTAAAATATGTGAAAGATGTTGTTGTAGAAACAGCAGAAGCTGTTAAGAAAGAAAAAGGTTCTGATATCGAATACCTTGTTGGTACGATGATTGAGATTCCTCGTGCAGCACTTCTTGCAAATGAAATTGCAGAAGAAGCAGCATTCTTCTCATTTGGAACAAACGATTTGACGCAGATGACATTTGGTTTCTCTCGTGATGATGCTGGTAAGTTCTTAGATTCTTACTACAAAGCAAAAATTTACGAATCAGATCCATTTGCAAGATTAGACCAAAATGGTGTTGGACAACTTGTAAAAATGGCAGCAGAAAAAGGCCGTGCTACAAGACCTGAACTTCATTTAGGAATTTGTGGAGAGCATGGTGGAGATCCTTCTTCCGTAGAATTCTGCCACAAGATTGGCTTAGACTATGTGTCTTGTTCACCATTCCGTGTGCCAATTGCAAGACTTGCAGCAGCACAGGCTAATTTGAATTTCCCTCAGAAGTAATTCTTATTCGTTGTTAAAGGATAATGGCCATTAAGTAAATAAAGATGAGACCTTGAAATTCAGGAGAAATCCTGAGTTTTGAGGTCTTTTTTTTGTACGATTAGAAACAACGTGGAGAAAAGAACTATAAAAGGATTGACAATTGAAAAAAGAGATAGTATACTATCGGAGTAATGCGAATGATAATCAATATCAAAAAGAAAAAATGAAAGAGGGTGCTTTAAAATGCCTTTAACGATGGCAAAAGCAGGAGAAGAGCAAAGGATTCGCCGTATCGGTGGAAATGAGGATACGAAAAAGTTTTTAGAAACCTTGGGTTTTGTTGCGGGTGGAAACGTATCGGTGGTCATACAGATGAATGGGAATATGATTGTGAATGTAAAGGGTTCACGGATTGCTATTAGCAAAGAAATGGCGAATAAAATTCAAGTATAAATGAAAATATTTATTGGTCTGAAGTGAGAAGAAGAGGAGAAAATAAGAAGATGACATTGAAAGATCTTGGGGTAGGACAAAGTGGAGTTGTCGTGAAACTGCATGGAGAAGGAGCTGTAAAAAGAAGAATTATGGATATGGGAATTACCAAAGGAGCTGAAATCTGGGTACGTAAAATGGCACCACTTGGTGACCCGATGGAAGTGACCGTCAGAGGCTATGAACTATCTCTTCGAAAGGCGGATGCGCAGATGATAGAGATTACAGATAAAAGGTTAGGAGAGTAGGAGGAAAAGAAATGCCAATTAAAATTGCACTTGCCGGGAATCCAAACTGTGGCAAGACAACATTATTCAACGCACTTACCGGTTCAAATCAATTTGTAGGAAATTGGCCGGGAGTGACCGTAGAGAAAAAGGAAGGAAAATTAAAGGGTCATTCGGAGGCAATCATTGTGGATCTACCGGGAATCTATTCGCTGTCTCCTTATACATTAGAGGAAGTGGTGGCCAGAAACTTTTTGATAGCAGAAAGACCGGATGCCATTCTGAATATTATTGATGGGACGAATTTGGAACGCAATTTGTATTTAACCACACAGTTGGTGGAATTAGGAATTCCGGTGGTGGTAGCGGTAAATATGATGGATCTGGTAGAAAAAAATGGGGATCAGATTCATACAAAAAATCTTGCAGAAGAATTAGGTTGTCAAGTCGTTGAAATATCTGCACTCAAGGGAACGGGAATTGTAAAAGCGGCAGAACAGGCAGTGAAAGCTGCAAATGAGAAACAAGAAATGTTTCCAAGGCACTGCTTCTCTCCAAATATAGAGTACACATTGAAACACATTGAGGAAATATATTTATCGGAGTTCCCACAAGCAAAACGGCGCTGGTATGGAATCAAAGTATTTGAACGTGATGAAAAAGTATTGGCACAGCTAGGATGGACCACAGAGCGATGGTCGCTGGTGGAAGAAAAGATTAAAAAATGTGAAGAAGAGTTAGAG
This sequence comes from Lachnospiraceae bacterium, assembly GCA_036666555.1. Classification (GTDB taxonomy): domain Bacteria; phylum Bacillota; class Clostridia; order Lachnospirales; family Lachnospiraceae; genus UMGS1251. The sequence continues at coordinate 4,256 of JAVWVS010000044.1, forward strand.
GATGATGCAGAAAGTTTGATTACAAATGAGCGGTATCAATATATTACATCTATCATTGCAAACTGCTGCGTAAAGCATCATCAAGGAAGAATGACTACATCGGACAAAATTGACCGGATTGTTACCAATAGATGGCTTGCGCTTCCTATCTTTGCGGCTGTAATGTGGCTTGTCTATTATGTTTCCGTTACTACAGTGGGAACACTCTTAACGGACTGGACCAATGATACTTTGTTTGGAGCATGGATTATTCCGGCTATGCAAAGAGGATTGGAGACGATGAAATGCGCTCCTTGGTTGTCAGGACTTTTGGTAGATGGTATAATGAGTGGAGTAGGTGCTGTGCTTGGCTTTGTGCCACAGATGCTTGTATTATTTGCATTCCTTGCATTTTTAGAGGCCTGTGGATATATGGCACGAATTGCATTTATTATGGATCGTATTTTTCGCAAATTTGGTTTATCCGGAAAATCATTTATTCCCATGCTGATTGGAACCGGCTGTGGAGTGCCTGGAATCATGGCATCACGTACCATTGAAAATGATCGCGACCGGAAGATGACGATTATGACAACTACTTTTATTCCCTGTGGAGCGAAACTGCCCATCATCGCATTGATATCAGGAGCTTTATTCGGAGGAGCTTCTTGGGTAGCACCAAGTGCATATTTTGTTGGAATTGCAGCAATTGTTTGTTCCGGAATTATCTTGAAAAAGACAAAAATGTTTGCAGGAAATCCAGCCCCTTTTGTGATTGAATTACCGACCTATCATATGCCAACGATCAAAAATATACTGCGCAGTATGTGGGAGCGGGGATGGTCCTTTATTAAAAAAGCAGGAACCATTATTCTTCTTTCTACCATTTTGATTTGGTTCTTATCTAATTTTGGATTTGTAAATGGTCGATTTCAAATGGTGGAGAACTTAAGCCATGGACTTCTGGCACGTTTGGGTAGTATGATTTGCATTATCTTTCGGCCACTGGGCTGGGGAAATTGGAAGGCTGCTGTGGCAGCAATGACAGGATTGATTGCAAAAGAAAATGTAGTAGGAACATTTGGAGTTTTATATGGTTTTGGAGCAGTGGCAGAAAATGGAACGGAAATCTGGGGATCATTAGCAGGAAGTATGACGGCAGTGGCAGCCTATTCTTTCTTAGTATTCAATCTCTTGTGTGCACCTTGCTTTGCGGCAATAGGAGCAATGAAAAGGGAATTAAACAATCAGAAATGGTTCTGGTTTGCTATCGGATATCAGACCGGACTGGCATATTTGGTATCATTATGCATCTATCAAATGGGAACCTTAATGACAACCGGAAAATTTGGAGTCGGAACAGCAGTAGCTATCGTTGTAATATTAGGATTTGGATATCTGTTGTGGAAACCGGAAAGAAAGGAGATAAGGAATGGGGACAATCATAGTAGGAACCGTGGTAGCAGGCGTCATCGTATTGATTGTGCGTAAGATGATCAAAGACAAAAAAGCGGGGAAATCGATACAGTGTGGTGGTGATTGCAAGAATTGTGGAGGACATTGCCATTAGAAGTAAGCATTGGGAAATCAGTTGCCTTTATGTTTATCTGCATAATGAAACAATGCAGCAGCCAATAATGGAAATAAGGCAGCAGACATTAATCCTATTTTCATGCCCAATTGTTCTGGGGTCAGTTGGAGGTTTTGTGCCACGGAGATGATGTGCTTATTTTTAATGGTAAAGTCCGTGATGACACCAACGAATTGTGGACCAACCGCCCCACCAAGATCTCCACCTGCAGCCATCAGCGCAAAAATAGCTACGCCGGAAGCGGGGAATCGATCAGATGCCACAATCAAACTACCGGGCCAAAGCATGGCAACACAAAAACCGGTGAGTGCACAGGCAATCAGTCCGAAGATAGGAACATTGGATATGGCAGCGGTCATATAACAAATCGTTGCACCAATGGAACCGGTGAACAATACCTGATAGATATTTTTGCCGATTTTTGAATAGAGAGTTCGCCCAAGTCCAAGCATAACGGCGAACATAGCAACGCCAAATACATCCCCCCAAATTTTGGGAATATTTAAGGCTTGTTCCAGATAGCTGGAGCTCCATTGTGACATGGTACATTCACTGGCACCTCCAAGAAAAATGCAAAAAAAGCAAATAATAAATGATTTATTTTTCATTAACTCCCAAACATGCGAGGCTTGTTTGGGAGTTTTTAAATGTGGCATGTCAGCATTTAGGAACAAAAAACAAGAAAGAAGTGGAACGATAGTCCATAATAGTGCCAGCCATTGCCAGTGCTCCTTGCCAAAGATAGATAAAAATAAAGTACTGATAATGACGACTATTACAACGCCCCAAGCGTAGACGGAGTGGAGTTTACTCATTTCCCGGTCAGAGTTTTCTCCGGAAATTGCTGCAATCACAGGGCTGATCAATACTTCAGCAAAACCACCGGAAGCAGAAAATACAATTGTTCCAATTACCAAACCAACGTAAACAAAGTCAGGAAATAAGAAAGGGAAAACAGCATAGATAAAAAGTCCCAAAACAGTCAGTACGGGAGTGAATTTTACACTTTTACCCATATCGAATCGGTGGGAATAAAATGAAAATAGTAAATCCACCAAAAGTTGTGTACAGAAATTAATCAAGACCAATAAACCCAGCATGGAAAAGGAAATTCCATAGAGGTGGCGAAAAGTCAAAAAAAGAAGTGGCGAAAGAGTAGCCACAATGGACATGGATGCATTTGCTGTATAGCAGGCATATTTTGTAAAGCTGTATTTATTTTTCATGGTCGTTGATTTCCTCTCGGCATATTCGATTGTCTATAGGTGTTGGTGGTCCATGTTCTAGCGTATGAATTGTTTGAAAATGAGCCAGAGGATGAGCAACCACAGGAGAACAACAGGGATTGCATAGTACCATTTTTGGGGCTTTCCATTTTCCCATAAATGTTCAGAACGCTTGCGACATTGAGCGAAAACGGTGGGAGGAATCATTTTAATTGTCCATGCAATTAAAAGTGGCAATAGAATCACATCGTCTAAGTATCCGATGACGGGAATGAAATCTGGTATGAAGTCAATGGGGGACAAGGCATAACCAACAATCATTCCCGCCATTATTTTTGCAAGCAAAGGAGTTTCCTTGCAACTAAGAGCAAGAAATACGGCAGGAATATCTGTTTTTAATTGGCTGGCACGTTTCTTTAAATCCATCTTTTTCACTTTTCCTTTTTAAACAGAGGTCAACGACTGTTTTAGCTCAGGATATCTGTCTCGTCCTACGGGCAGAGTAGTTCCATCTGAAAGAATTGCCTTATAACGTTTCAATGATTGTAAATGCTGACGGTTAATAATATAGCTTCGATGTATTTGTAAAAAATGAGGATAGTTGATATCCTTCATTCGTATGCGAGAGGAAAAAGAGCCAGTGTCCGTGCAAATGGTGCAGAGCTTGTCATCCGCCTTGATATATATAATATTGGCTGGATATAAAAAATGCATGGTTCCGTTGGTATCTAGAAAGGATAATTTCTCTTGCCTTTTTGAAATAAGATTATTGAGCAATCGTTGGTCAAAAATTTTTGTTTGAGGAATGGGAGGGAGGGCAGTTACTTCTTCCGAAGCAGGAAGGAATTTTACGTGGGTAGCATTGGCAAGCAATAGCTTTAAATCATCTTCCTTTTGCGTCCACACAAAAGTAAAATGAACTTTTGCAATTAAGTTACAGTTATCTTCTTCACCGGTCATAGTGAAACGCCCATAAGTAACCCATAATTTACGCTCGTGGGACAACAAGGTGTATTCTTCTTCGGTAATGCGAACAGGGGCTTCTTGTATTTCTTCAGCAATAGTATCTGCAAAGGCAGAAATACCGTGTGTATAGAGAACATCATAATCTCCCATCCAAACAAAATCCGAATCCAGATAGGTCATAAATGCATTCATTTGTTTGTTGGCAAAAAAATGAATGACGTCCTTCGTAATAGCAACAACTTCTTGCTTTGTATAATGGTAAAATTTACTCATGTGATTTTCCTTTCCGATGCTTCACGCTGTTATCATAATAACGCATTATTTTTGAATTTTCAAGGCAAACACAAAAGGATTATTTGTTGATCCATGTAAGCATCCCATTGGTCGTAACCGTATTGACAATGAAAAATGAATGAAATATACTGAGAAGTAGTTAGTGTTGCCAAAGAATGGGTAGGGAACAAAGAGAGGGACAAAGAAATGAAGAAGATGAAAAAAGTATGGGTTCTGTTTGCAGTGTTTGTGCTAGCCTTTACCATGAACGTAAACGTATACGCAGAGGATGAACCGGCCACAGTGGCCTTAGTGTCCCCGGTGAACATCAAAATTGTACATACCAATGATACTCATGGACGCGCATATGAAGGTCAAGATGGAGCGAGTAATATTGGGGCTAAGGCGACGATTGCAGGGTTTGATAAAGTAAAGGCAGTTGCCAATAGTGCAGATCCTAAGTATGGAGGAAGGAGAGCAGACTTTATCTTAGATGCAGGAGATCTCTTTCATGGATTGTCTTTTGCAACCATAGATCAAGGAGACAGTATCGCTCAGATTATTGGGGCAGTGGGATATGATGCGATTTCTCCCGGGAACCATGACTGGAATTACGGTCAGGAGCGATTGAAAGAATTAGAAAGCAAGGTACAATTTAGGAACCCAGGTTTTAGGATGCTGGCAGGTAATATTGAAAAAAATGGACTGTTTTTTGGGGATACTCAAAAGATTGTGAAAGAGATAGATGGAGTAAAAGTGGGTGTCTTTGGTGTCAGTGATCCTAGAATCAAAGAAGATGTGGCACCTTATCAAGTAGAGGGTCTTACATTTCAAGATGAGGTAACTTATGCGAATCAGATGGCAGCGCAGTTGCGAACGACGGATGGCTGCGAGGTAGTCATTGCAGTATCTCATGGTTTAGAGTTAGAAGCTTTTGTAGCACAGACAAAGGGAATAGATGTGTTGGTTGGTGGACATGAGCACCAGGTTATTAATAAATCCATATCCAATGCAGATGGAAAATCAGTACTGGTAGTAGAAACTGGATATTATTTCAACAATATTGGTGTGATTTCGTTGGTATATGATCAGACTCAAAAAGTAGTCACAGCAGCTACGGAAATAGCTGTATCAGCGTCAGAAGCAGGGACTCTTTCACTGGATACGGAGGCGCAAGGGGTGCAGGACTTGATGACACAGATGAAAAATGATCAGGCAGTTGTAAAAAATAAGGGAGTAGGAACTTCCACTACAGAACTGTCATGGGGCTGGCCCGAGGTCAGAATTTCTGAACAGCCCATTGGGCGGGTCATTACCGATTCCTATCTCAGTGTTTCGGGAGCGGATATTGCATTTGAAAATGCAGGGGGAATTCGAGCAGGTATTCCAAAGGGGATGATTACCAGAGGAAATGTTATTGATATCTCGCCGTTTGGAAACTATCTGGAGACTAGAACCATAAAAGGTTCGGATATTCGAGGAGTATTGGAAACTTCTTTAGAAATTGGAAGACAAAGTAAAGAAGCTTATGATGTGGACCCAGGAGGAAATAACTATCCTAAAAATAGTGGTAGTTATTTGCAATGTGGCGGATTACATGTTACTTATGATATGGCCAAAGCACAAGGACAAAGAATTCAAAATATGGAAGTGGTAAAATTAGATGGGACAACAACACCGTTTCAAGAAGGAGCGTTTTATACGGTTGCATGTAGTAATTATTTGGCGACCGCTTCGGAATATCCTGCATTTGCAGCATCTGCGAAACTGGCAGAATATCCTACCTGCGAAGAATCCATTATTTCCTATGTAGGGAAAGGGGATGCAACCATCCAAAGTTCAGCCAATCGTGTGCGTATGGATTCTATTCCAACGCCTCTACCAAAAGAGATGGTGACGGTTCAATATACAGCAGAAAAAGGTGGTACCATTACAGGGGAACAAAATCAAACGATAGAACGAGGTACTGATGCATCTGTGGTAAAAGCAGTGGCGGACAGTGGCTATCAGTTTAAAGCGTGGTCGGATGGAGTGAAGACAGCAGAACGTACGGATAAAACCGTTGATAAAAATATAAGTGTCATAGCAGCATTTACAAAAACAACAGCTGTTGCAGATAAGAAAACTCCTGCAAAACCTGCAGCGAAAACAGCAGATGGAACACCAATTGGCAGTGTCTTGGTAATGCTGGCGGGAGCATTTTTGGTAACGGTTTATGATTATAAGAAACAGTCAAAGAAAAGCAGTCATTAATGAGATGAAAAGAGGAAAACAATATGGAATTGACACATTTTAATGAACAGGGAAAAGCGGTGATGGTAGACGTATCAGAAAAGGCGGATACCGTACGGGAGGCAATTGCCAAAGGAACAATTAAGGTGAACCAAGCGGTATATGATGCTATTGAAGCGGGCACTATGGAAAAGGGGGATGTGCTTGGTGTTGCAGTGACCGCAGGAATTATGGGAGCAAAACGGACTTCGGAGCTGATACCCATGTGTCATATTTTATTGATTAGTAATTGTAAAATTACATTTGAAAAGAACCCTCAAAAGCGAGAGCTGTATTGTACGTGTAAAGTTAAAGTGACGGGGAAGACCGGCGTGGAGATGGAAGCTTTGACAGGAGTAAGTGTTGCTTTGTTGACGGTTTATGATATGTGTAAAGCACTGGATAAATTTATGGAAATCGGAAGTATTTATCTGGAGAAAAAGACTGGTGGAAAAAGTGGCGACATTCAAAATCCTAGAACGGAGGAAGCATGATGGAGTGGAAAACAGCAATTATCACATTAAGCGATAAAGGTTATAGGAAAGAAAGAGAGGATAAAAGTGGTCCGCTAATCAAACAACTTTTGGAAGGAAGTCCCTATGATGTAAGAGCGGAGATTCTTTTGCCGGATGAGCAAAAAAGGATTGAAACGGAGCTGTGCCGATTATGTGACCAAGAGAAGATGGATTTGATTTTGACAACGGGGGGAACCGGATTTGCACCACGGGACTGCACTCCGGAAGCAACTCTTTCAGTGGCTACCAAAAATGCACCTGGGATTGCAGAGGCTATGAGAAGCTGCTCCTTACATGTAACACCAAGAGCCATGCTAAGCAGAGGAGTATCGGTGATTCGGGGAGGGACTTTAATTATCAACTTACCAGGCAGCCCCAAAGCGGTAAAAGAAAACTTGGAATTCATTTTGCCTGCATTAGAACATGGACTTGGCATTTTAAAAGGAACAGCTGGAGAATGTGGT
>JAVWVS010000045.1:0-10937 GCA_036666555.1 Lachnospiraceae bacterium
ATATAGGCACTCTCTGTAATCATGCATGCTATTTAAAAACGGCTAGCCACTGGTGCTCCCGTTTCCCCACTCACACAGGTATACATATTGTTCCTGATTTTCATAATCATTTTTTTGTTCATAAGCCACTTCAACGCAGACCTCAAAATAATAAAAATGAAATTTCCTCTTGCACATAGTTTTTGCTATTATTTTATATGGAGACAAAAATAAGCCCTAACCACTCATGAATGAGGGGTTAGGGGCATTGAAGTGTCGAAGACACTTATTTATATACCAAAGAATGTAGTCGCTATGGAACATTTTCTAAGCACAGTACCTGAATCATTTGAAGAAATGTAATCACATACACACGCAGAGGATACATCTCCATTAACAGCAGGCTCCCACAGCCGATGTCACCAGCGGTGGGTGACATCGGTTACAGTCGCTGAGAAACTGCCTCTCTTCGTGGTATCGAAACCGAAGCCCCTTTCTTCCCTACCGCAAGCGCAGATGCATGTGCTGCCATTTGCAATGTTTTTTGAACTTGCTGCCCTTCCACCATTCCGCAGAGAAAATATCCGGTAAAGGTATCACCTGCTGCGGTTGTATCTACTACTTCCACTTTTACCGCCTCTTGCTTATATAATTCTTCGCTGCTGCAGTATACTGAACCTTCCTCGCCTAACGTGAGTACGGTCGTAGCACTTGGGTACAAAGTTCTCATCTTCATGAGAATGGAATGGGGGTTTGTCTCTCCTGTAATCTGGCTCCCTTCCACTTCATTCATTAAGAAAATGTCCACTTTGCTCAAATCGCATTTCTCCAGTTGACTATCAAATGGGGACGGATTGAGTACAACTTTCATACCTTTTTGGCTTCCCGTTTCTATAAGATAATCCACATAATTGATTTCATTTTGTAGGAGAAGAACATCTCCGCTTTCAAAGTGTTTTAACACAATATCTACGTATTCTTTCGTATTTTCTCTATTTGCACCTGGAAATAGGATGATACTATTCTGACCATCATCTGAAACTTGAATAATTGCATTCCCGGTTCTTGTGTCAATTTCTTTAATAAACTCTGTATAAACACCGTTTTCCTCACAAAAATATTTAAGAAATACCCCGTCTTTACCGATCATTCCGGCATGATAAACTTCTACTCCCGCTTTCGCAAGTGCTACAGACTGATTTAAGCCTTTTCCTCCTGGAAAAACTTCAAGACTTTTGGAAGATATCGTCTCCCCGGGTACTACAATGTGATCCAAGCGGTACGTATAATCGATATTCAACGAACCAAAATTTAATACTTTCACCTTATACTCCTTTATGTATATTTCTCGTGCTTTCCCGGACAATCAATGTGGGTTGGAACGTGATACATTTTTGGGAATTGGACTCACTTTCCACTTCCTCCACCAACTGCTTTACTGCTTCCACACCCATATCATATACTGGCTGTCTTACTGTTGTAAGCGGAACATCCAGAATCTCAGAGAAGAATATATCATCATATCCGATTAAAGAAATATCTCCTGGAACAGACAACCCTTTTTTTCGTATACGATTATAGACACCGTAAGCGGACATATCATTAAATGCAAAGATTGCAGTAACCTTTTGTTCCAAAAGATAATCCACAGATTCTGCTCCGCTCTCCTGATTGTAATGTCCTTCAAAAATCAGCTTCTCATCGAGTGAAAGATGGTATTCCTTCAATGCACTTTCATACCCGGCCAGTCTGTCCCTGGAATCCTCAAGTCGCATGGGTCCTGTAACGCAGCCAATCCTTTCATGTCCAAGCTCCAGTAAATGCTTTGTGGCAACGTATCCCCCCTGCTTATGGTTTACAAATACAGAACAACAGTCTGCCTCTTCCAAAAAACGGTCAATCATAACAAAGGGAAGTTTCAATTTTTCGATTAGCTTAATACTTTCCATCGCCTTTTTCTGGTCACTGTCTAGCGACATACAAAATAAAATGCCGTCCACCCCTTTATCTGCCACCACTTGTATATAGGAAAGATCTCTTTCATGCTTATCATTAGTATTGCACAGAATAAGATTCCATCCTTTTTTTCTGCATTCATCTTCCACACCTTTTGCCAAATTGGAAAAAAACACATTGCTTACATCTGAAATAATCAGACCGATTGTCTCTGTTCTTTTTTTTACCAGCCCCACCGCCAGTTGATTTGGGTGGTAATTTAACTTTTCTGCCGCTTCCAGTATGGTGTCCTTTGTACTTTTAGGTATCTTTTTCGCCTTATTATTAAGGACTAATGAAATTGTTGTAACAGAAAATCCTGTATAACTGGCAATGTCTTTAATTGTTGTTCTCAAGTTTCTTCATCCCCAATGCTTATCGTATTTGTAATAATTATACCCTACTTTTCCATATTATGGTTAAAATATTCTGTTCAGCATTCGTATATACTGCAAATACTTTTTTACCTCCACACCCTCATTGGGCTTATGTGCTAAATCTGCTTCACCTGGACCAAATAGTATGGTTGGAATACCGACCATATCCTTTGTCAGTATGGAAGCATCTGTAAAATAGCTGATTCCTGTATAGTCAGCTTCCAAGCCATCTGCTTCTAGTTCCTTACGGATCTTTTTTACCCATGGCTGTTCTGATTCCGTCTCTATCGCTTCCCTTTGATTCAGAATATCGAACTTGACAGACAATTGTTCTTTTGTTCTCACTTTATAGTTGTCAGCAACACTCCTTGCCATCTCCATTATATCATCTGCAGCTTGTCCCGGAACCGTACGTATATCCATAATTATTTCCGCCTCATCCGGCGTCATATTGGGAACGATTCCTCCGTGAAGCATGGTCACTTGTATTGTCTGCTCACCAAGCAGCGGATGGCTATTTTTTTGTATTTCTTCTTTTAGCTCTTCATAGATGTTCATACCATATTCGATAGCATTCACACCTTCCTGCGGATAAGCTCCATGACTTGTCTTTCCACTTACTTTCATTTTTAACCAAAGGCATCCTTTTTGCGCAAGACCAATGCTCAATCCCGTTGGTTCTCCAATCAGAAGAAATGTCGCATCCTCCATCCAGTTTTCTTTTACAATGCTGACTGCACCTATGCCTCCTTTTTCTTCATCACATGTCCCGAAAAAGTATATGGTCTGCCTTGGTACATGCCCTCTTTGCTTCATTCTACCAAGTACATATACCATTGCTGCGAGACCGCTTTTCATGTCACTTGCGCCACGGGCATAGATACAGCCATTCTTTTTTACCGGAATTGAAGGTTGGGTGTCCCATTCTGACATTTTGCCATATGGTACGGTATCCAGGTGCCCATTCCATACCACCTTTTCATCTGTTTTCCCCTCCAACATGGCAATGACATTCGCATGTGTCTTGTCAATCTCCTGAACAACGGCACTCACTCCGCACTCTTTCAGATAATTTGCTAAGAACCAAGCAATCTCCTGCTCATTATCCACTCCGTTCACGCTCGGTATGGATAGCACCTTTTGCAAAAATTCCTCTTCGTTATACTTCTTCATTATTTTGTCAGCCAGTCCAGTATTCCCTTCCACACAACCGGGTACCCTTCCCATTCACAGAAAGTTAATGGTGCCCAGTGCGGTGCACAGTCTGATGTAAATACTGCACTTTTCCCCTTTCCATAAGTACCAAACGCGATAAATGGATCTTCTCCTACGGTTGCCGCCACAACTGCATCTTCTTTTGCAATTGTTTTGTTATAGCCAAGTACCTCTGGCCACTCACCCTTTATATCTCTTAATGCATAGTGGTCGATTTTATTCACTGGTTTTATTCCCTCACAGCACTCGATACGGTCATCCACTGTAAGAACCTCCACCGGAAGAACCTCCTGAACGGCAGTGTCATGCCACTTTCCTTTTGCATCCACTCCAGAGAATGTCATGTAGCCTCCGATCATCAGTAGCCTTCCCCCTTCCATCACATAGTCCCGAATCAAATTGGCTCTATTTGGCATCTTTTTACTGTTAGAAAAGGTTGCCGCCGGAAGAAGTAATGTATTGGAACCTATATCCGATAGGATGACACAATCATATGCATTTAATTCCTCCATCGTATAAGGAAAACTCTCAGATGCTACGTGATTCGGCAAAAATGTAACCTCATACCCATTATCCTCCAATGCTTTTTTCAGCCATTTTTCTCCTGATTCATATGTCGATGTGTAAAAGCTGTCAAACCCCTTTACATGGGTTGTATAGCTCATCCATGATTCTCCTGCAAGCAAAACTTTTTTCATATCTTTTCCACCTTTCTAGTTCATCTTATATAAGGGAAGTTGTCCCACTCCCATATTTTTTCTTGTACCAAACTTACTTACCCAGTAACCCGCCTGCCCACTTGACCGCAGGAATCTGTTTTCAAATGAAGTGATTCTTCCATTTGTAATTACATATGATGCCATCCTATCATCTATATCCACGATTGTAATATTCGCATAGGATCCTTTTGCCAAGTTTCCATACCTTTTCCAGTCTTCATTTCCGGTTCGCTCAAATAATAGCTGTGCCGGATTCGATGTCATTGTAGCCACCGCATCCAATGGACTTAATACTTTTTCTTCTATTAATTCAAGAATACACGGAATATTATCTCTGGTATCTCCAAATCCCTTCATAGTAGACTGGTTCTGACCGTCTGACACCAAGATCTCCACCACTTTGTCGGACAATGCCTGAAGTGCAACATCTCTTGCCCAGCGGTCTGTAAGTATCCCTTCTCTGCCACCAAGACCCTTGCGCAGCATAGACGTTACAAATTCACCGGTAACTCTATCCTCTTTCAGACAGGCAACAATTCTTTTCATGGAATCCACCGGGTCACCATACGTTGTACATCCCACTGCATTGGCATGTCCCAGATGTACAGACATACCTTGGGTTAATTGTAATATGCGTTCTGTATGCGCCACATCCTGAGTATGGGACATGAACAGCATTTGTGACTGTTGTGCAATACGGGCAGCTTTTTTTATTGCCTCATCCGGCAAAAGGCAGTGTCCCATATGTTCCTTGATTCCTACCGTATACATTGCAGTATCATTGGTAATCCAGTTGCGCGTCATTTTTTGTTCCTTTACCGCATCCGACAATTTCCCGCAGAACAATTGAATCAGCTCTTCTTCCGTAAGCATACTGGACAGTACGTTCGCCGCACCAAGGAACACTCCTGTGTTAATCGGAAGTCCCCTGTCCATTTCTGCTCCAAGAAGTGCAGGTGTCATAAATGTATTCCCGGCGCCCGGAGATAATCCGGTTGTAACCCCATCCTGTGCCGCAGTGTATGCTGTGTTTGTATGAATTTCATACAGATCGCTGATATGAAGATGCATGTCAATCAGCCCCGGCCAAATCTGCAACCCTTTACAGTCAATAACGATGTCACCTTTTTTCTCTTCTATGGTCTCTGCCACTTCCGATATACACCCATTTTCCACTAGAATATCCCGGCAAGCATGTAATCCATTGAGTGGATCTATTACCATTCCTTGGGCGAAAAGCATTCGGCCGCTTTTCTCTTGTCCATATATATCCAAATTCCCTTTATGCATCGTTTTGTACATTATTTTGCCCATTCTAAAATGAGATTTGCATAGATTTTAATTGCATCCAGATATTGCTCCACCGTTACATATTCATTCACCGCATGGCACTGCTCCAAGGATCCCGGTCCATATTGAAGGGTAGGACACTTAACAATGTTATACCATGTTCTGGAATCGCATCCTGCCGGAGAACCGACTATTCTCACATCCTTATGCACCGCTTCTTTGTATGCATTCTGAAATGCTCCTACAAAAGGATGATTCAGGTCCATCTCAAACGGGTTGCCCGTCTGAAAAATGGTAATCTTCGGTTTGTGTTCGGAAAGCCATTCATCTCCTTCACAACATTTCAATATGGCATTGGTATATTCTTCTACCACCTGTTCATGACTCATAATTCTTGGCAGATAGTGGACACATGTTTTAAAGCAACAATAATCCGGTATGGTGGAACCTGCTTCTCCGCCATAAATTACTCCCACGTTGCTTGACGGCGGTGGAAGCAGTTGGTGCTTGTACTTAAGCAGCCATCTATGTTCCAGCTCATCAATTGCATTCATGAGTTTTCCAGCCTTTTCGATGGCATTTACACCTGTAAGTTTCAAACCGGAATGTACGGCAATTCCTTCTACTTCCACTTGGAAAAACACCCAGCCCATATGTGCCACTATCAATTCATAATTGGTAGGCTCGCACACTACCACAGCATCTGCTTTGACACCGCTCATCGCCGCACAAAGAGAGCCATTCCCGCCCCCTTCTTCGTCACATACGGATGCATATTTGACTGTCACAGGAAGTTCAATTCCCGCATCACGAAGCAGTGCAACTCCCATGGCAGAAGCCATCAATCCGGCTTTCATGTCTGCCACACCAAGACCGGTTATCCGATTCTCAATCACTTGGGGGCTAAGGGGCGGAATACACCAGTTTTTTTCATTCTCGACGGGCATATGATCGATATGACCGTTAAAAAGTATGGACTTATCCGATGCCCCTTTGAATGTAGCATAAACGTTATATCGATTATCATAATTGTGCCCGGTATTACCTTCCCGATAAAGTTCCTTACATTTTAAAATACTTTCTTCCTTTAAATCATCTTTTATCACTTCACATGCGCCAAGTTCCTTGTATAACTCTGCCATGTAATCTTGTCCAGCTGCTTCCAATCCCCCATCTATCCCGTGACCAATATCGTGGGTATCTATACTGCAAAGATTTAACAGGCAATCGATATATTTCTGTTTATTTTCTTCCAGTGCTTGTTCAATTCTGTTGTCACTCATAATACTCCTTTCATCTCTAATAACTTCTCATATATTGCAGCTGCTAATTTTTTATGGTTTACCCGGTCAAGGTGAATTCCGTCATAGAATCCTGCCTGTGCATATAACTGCGCATCCATATAACCATAATGATTAATCTGTGCTATTTCCTTAATAAATCCATGCAATTTTCTGCTTTTTTCTTCGGCACCAATTCCAAACTCTTCGGCAAATGGGCTTTGTTTCATGTTCTTAAGACAAACCGGCGATATTAAAATCACATGGTTTCCCTTTTCCTTGAATATCTGCCCGATACATCCAATTCCTTTCGCAATAACCAATGGGCTTACGTCGTACATATCTTTGCAGTCATTTGTACCAAGCATGATAATTGCGATATCAAAGGGGGACTGTTCTTCCGCACATACATAAGCAGATTCCAGACCATTGACATATGGTTCCATCTCACTATCGCAGGCTGTTGTCCTTCCGCAAAATCCATGTTCCTCCATATGGTATTCTTCTCCCAGAAGTTTAGCTAATATTCCTGTCCATCGTTCTTCCCATAATAGCCTGGTATCTGTCTTTGGTTCATATCCCCAGGTATTTGAGTCCCCATAACAAACGATTGTCTTCATAATCTACCTGCTTTGCAGGCGTTCTACAAATTCCTGTGCATTCAAGATATCTTTGCCCATTCCCAGCTCGCTTGCAATCTCTCCTATTTGTGTTCGCTTAATTTTGCTCTGTTCCAAGATTTGATCATCTTGAAAAATATCTTTTGCGGTTCCGTCTGCAATTATTTTTTTATTTGCCATCGCTACAACACGCTGGAAATTGTCTGCAACGAATTCCATATCGTGAGTGATCGTAATTACACCGACCCCCTTTTCTTCCAGTACATTTAATAGGTGAGACAAGATGTGGATTCCTTTTAAATCCTGCCCTGCGGTTGGTTCATCCAGTATGATATATTCTGGATTGGTTGCAAGTATGGCAGCAATTGTTACAAATTTACGAATGACATATGGGATTTCAAACGGGTTCTTATCCAGAAAGTGTTCAATCTCCATAAGTTTCGCCACTTCTTCAACACGATTTTTAATCTCTGCTTCAGGAAGCTTATAATACTTTGGCATATACGCTATCTCTGTATATACCGATTGATTGAATATCTGGTCATCTGGGTTTTGAAACACATAACCTACATGCCTCGCTATTTTCGCAGTTGTAAAATCTTTTGTATTCTTTCCATCAACAAATACATCACCCTTAAACGGCTTGTGCAGTCCATTCATCATTTTAACGGCGGTTGTTTTCCCCGCACCATTTTGCCCAACAATTGCAACCCGTTCTCCCCGACAGATTACAAGGTTTAGATCATCATTGGCAAGGAAACCGTTGGGATATTGAAAACTAGCACTTCTTAACTCTATTTGATTCATATTCTAACGCATCCTTTCCCTTAATAATTCAATACACTGCGCTTTGGTAACCGGTGTATACGGCAGTATAATTCCATGGTCTTTCAACACCTGATTCAACATCACTTCCTGGGGAAGCATCACACCTCTCTTTACCAAAGACAGGTCGCTTAATACTTCTTTCGTGGAGCCTTTTGCCAAGACTTCTCCATCTCCGATGACAATCACTTCATCTGCATACTCTGCCAAAAGATCAATCTTATGCTCTACTAAAATAATGGTTTTCCCTTGTTCTTTCAAAGTGTGAATAATCTCGAATATACTCTCTGTTCCTTGTGGGTCTAGTTGGGAAGTAGGTTCATCAATCACGAACACTTCTGTGTCCATTGCAATAATGGACGCAAATGCTACTCTCTGACGCTGTCCACCAGACAGGCGATTCGGATCATTTTGCAGTAGCGGCTCAATCTTTAGAAGCTGAGCGATATCAATTACCTTTTGAATCATCTCTTTTTTAGGTACACCCAGATTTTCCAAACCTAGTGCAATCTCCTCAAATACGGTTTTTCTAACACCGCTGATCTGTGTAAATGGATTTTGAAAGATGTATCCGATCTTCGTGGACAGAACATCCTCGTCTACTTCCTTGATATCTTGCCCTTCTATCGTCATACTTCCCTCGAGTTTCCCATTGTAGAAATGAGGAATCAATCCACGCAACAGATTACAAAATGTGGTTTTTCCGCCTGCATTTTCACCGATTACCCCGTAAAACTTCCCCTTTTCAAGAGTAAGCGTCATATTCTTTAATGCCGGTTCCTTGGATAGAGGGTATGTATATGTAACATCCTTTAATTCTATAAAACCCATAGTGCAACCCTCCCCACAATTAATGCTACAAAAGCGATATCGAATAAAATTACAATGATCTTTTCTTTCAACTTTACTTCTGGAAGCTCTGATAAAAAGGTGTGCTCTACGGGAGCGGAAAATGCCCGGGCATCCATGGCAATTGACTTTTCTTCCGTACTTGCAATCGCATTTAGAATCAATGGACCAATAACTGGTATAAATGCTTTTGCCCGTTGGAACACATTTCCTTCCGTTTCAATGCCTCTTGCTTTTTGAGACTCCAAGATAATCTGTGCGTTTTGTCCCAAATCTGTAATCATCTGGAAAGAGGACAATATGACAAAGGATACCATATGAGAAACCCCTTTTTTCTCCAGCATATAGGTGAGGTCCTCCATAGGAGTTACTTTAACGAACAAGATAACCGCCCCACTGAATGCTAGTACAAGTGAAACAATGTTTAATCCTGCAATGATACTTTCCTGGGTTACACAGATACCCCATAGTTGAAAAAGAACTTCTTCCCCCGGCGAAAACGCTGCCTTCACAAGAAATAAAAACACACCGAACAGCAACAGTACCTTCCAATACATGGAGAAAAAAGACTGGAAACTTCCTGCCAAAGCAGACACAAGAATAAAAAATATAACTATACTAAAACCATAAATAAAGTTCTGTACAATAAATGGTGACAAACCAAGCACTAACATTAGATTCAGCTTACTCATTGGATTCAAATCCCGGATAAAGTTTCCGCTTCTCTTAGGTTGCATAAATTGGTTGACAAATTCATAATCCATGAAGAATCCTCCTGTTTTAACATTTTGCAGCCATGCCCTTTCGGTATGGCTGCATGTAGTATTTACTCTTCTCCCTTAAGGAAATATTTTCCGTTAGGAAGCTTTACTGCAAATCTTGCAGGTATTGCTTTTAATACAAAGAAAATAATGATTAAACAAATAATCTTATCCGTCAGTTCTGAACTAAGCTCACTTACAAATGTTGCCGGGAGCACCTCCCATCCTGCTGTCATCAATGTGGTTACGATAACGCTTGCACCGGTTCCTACGAAACCTCCATATAACGTTGCTGTAATGGGAACTGCAATGCACGTAGCGATTAATCCCACCAAAACACCATTTACAATTGCTTTCCAGAATGAAGAAAACATTCCTTTTCTGGCTAAAAATGAAGCAAGTAAACCAAACAGCATTCCAATAATGGTGTATGGGAGCAATGTAGGCAATGAGATTGCATTAATCAGCCCACATCCAAGTCCTACCAGCAAACCGGGACCACCTCCACAAAGTGCACCAACAACAAATGTTCCAATGCTGTCTAGGAACACCGGCAACTTCAAAAGAACTGCCAACTGCCCACCTACTACATTTACTGCAATACCAATAGGGATTAAGAAAATAGTTAGTTTGTTGAATTTTTTCATTTTATTTCCTCCTTCTCATTCGTCAATACCGATTTTTCAATTGGTAAATCGTTTTTCCTAATTTCTATATTTTGATAATACTCTCTGCACTCGCAGGTGTCAATCGTCACATTTCGACGATTTACAACTCTATTTTTCGTATATTTTGACGTAATCAATTGGTTTTTATAAAAATCTGCACAATTCAATTTGATTTTTTTGTGCAATATGACTTTGGATAAATCGTTTTACTTACATATAAAAAAAGAAGAACCATTCATCGCGCCGATAAGCACATGATCCTTCTCACATCCATCCTAGACTGAAAACCTAGAGCAACTATTATGAGAAGAATATTTTTGGATTTATGCAAGCGTTTTCGTAAAACAAATAAATCAAAT
>JAVWVS010000046.1:0-3746 GCA_036666555.1 Lachnospiraceae bacterium
ATAACGAATGTAATAAAATCGGGGTTCTGTGGATAAAACTACGGAAACTCAAGAAATGCTTCACGTTGATTTTTCCCTATATTCATGCTAGAATAAAACCATTAATCAGCATTTCCAGGAGGTGTAATTATGAATACAGATTTTTCAAATCCCTACAAAAGTTTTGAAACCTATTTGCAGAATAACCCCACAAAAGACGGGCGTTTTGGTAACTACGGTGGAGCATATCTTCCACCTGAACTCATTCCTGCCTTTGAGGAAATCACGGAAGCTTACAACACCATTTGCAACAGCGCACAATTCATTAACGAACTGCGGCGAATCCGTAAGGAATTTCAAGGTCGTCCCACTCCGGTTTATCACTGTGAACGGCTTTCCCGCAAAATCGGTGGCGCTCAGATTTATTTAAAACGAGAAGACCTGAATCATACCGGTGCGCACAAGCTTAATCACTGTATGGGTGAAGGACTGCTTGCCAAATTCATGGGGAAAAAGAAACTCATCGCAGAAACCGGTGCCGGTCAGCATGGTGTTGCCATTGCTACTGCTGCTGCCTATTTTGGTATGGAATGTGACGTTTATATGGGCGAAGTAGATATTAAAAAGCAAGCACCCAATGTCATGCGTATGAAAATGTTAGGTGCCAATGTAGTTCCTGTCACCCATGGTTTAAAGACTTTGAAAGAAGCTGTTGATGCTGCTTTTGAAGGTTATATGAGAGATTATAAAGACGCCATTTACTGTATTGGCTCTGCGGTTGGTCCCCATCCTTTCCCCCTTATGGTACGAGACTTTCAAGCGGTAGTGGGTTATGAGGCTCGTGATCAGTTTAAAGAAATGACCGGATTTTTACCGGAGGCCGTTGCTGCCTGCGTGGGTGGTGGCTCCAATTCCATCGGTATGTTCACTGCTTTCCTACCAGATCCGGTTGAATTATACGGCATCGAACCTATGGGCAGAGGAGAAGGAATGGGCGATAATGCTGCTTCTATCACTTTTGGTTCTGAAGGTGTCATGCATGGTTTTTCCAGCATTATGCTTAAGGATGAAAAAGGAGAACCTGCACCTGTTTATTCCTGCGCCAGTGGTCTTGACTATCCTGCTGTTGGTCCGGAGCATGCTTATCTTCATGATTTGGGACGGGTCAAATACGAATCTGTGTCTGATGATGAATCCATGGAAGCATTTTTCCTTCTCTGTCGAAACGAAGGAATCATTGCCGCCATTGAAAGCTCTCACGCCCTAGCTTACGCCATTCGATATGCCAAAGCCCACAAAACCGGAACGATTCTGGTGAATCTCTCCGGACGTGGTGACAAAGATATCGACTATATCTATGAAAACTATGGATTGGGCGAACAATTTCAATTATAAAAGCTTGGTATATTTTAATTCACATGGTACATACTAACCTTATAATTCAAATAAACATAAGGAGGTTATGCCATGAGTCAATTATCAGAAAAAGAATTATCAGCCTTGAACGAGTTACTAAACGAAGAAGACCTATTGGTCAAGAAATTTAAAATGTTAGCAGAACGAGCCCAGGATGCGCAAATCAAATCCTCATTTACAGAAATTTCCAACAAACACCAGGGACATTTTAATGACCTATATTCGCACTTTAACTAGGAGGGTTCATACCATGCAACAGTTATATACAGACAAAGAAATTCTCGGGGATGCCCTTGCAACAGAGAAAGCATCCACCAACAATTACAACACATTTGCAAATGAATGTGTCCATGACAATGTAAGAAATACGATCCTAAAAGTATTGGATCAAGAACACAATATTCAGCAGGATGTGTTCCAAATAATGCATGAAAAAGGCTTTTATCCTACTCCGGATGCACAAGCAAGCAAAGTAGAAGAAACAAAACAAAAATATGCCTCTTGCGCAAAGACAATCTAATCACTTTGGCGGCACAAACCAATCAACTGGTTTGTGCCGTAATTCAAAACAAATTCTAAATATGCCTGTTTGAAGAGCATTTACTGGTTCTTCATCTAGAATATAAGCATTTAATTCTGCTCCCATTTCTCTTGCCAGCGATTGTGCAACTGTAAGACCCAGACCTGTGCCACCTTGATTTCTAGAAGGATTCTGCATATAAAATCGATCAAATAAATGTGACACATCCTCTTCTGAAAGTGCCTTTGTATCATTTACAAATGAAATCACTATATTTTCTTTGTCTTTTTTTATAGAGATTCGCAGAAAGGTTTCTCCATACCGACCCACATTTTGAAATAAATTAAGAAATATGCGTTCTAGTGCGGCTGCTTCTCCCAACACCCATATGGGGTATTCAGGAATATCCGTTTCTATCTGTAAGTGAGCTTGTTCCAAAATCTGATAATTTCCCATAAGAGATTCTCTTAAAATTCTGGATATGTCCAAATAATTCATAGACAATTGATAATCACCTGCATTTAATCTTGCAAAATCATAAAACTGTGTCACAAGATTATTCATGATCTCCGCTTTGGATTCAATAATATTCATGGTTTCTACCAGTTCTTTATCACATACAGCCTTATGATTCGGGGCTTTTATCAGCTTGATATATCCTAGAATAACCGTTAAAGGTGTGCGTAAATCATGACTAATATTTTCAATTTGCCTTTTAAATTCTTTTTCTCTCTTATCATATGTTTGACGTTCCTTTTGTATTTCTTCCAAAGTAGAATTAAAGGCAGATAATAATTTTTTCAAATGTTTATTTGGTACGGGTAAGTAAAGCATCTGATTTTGGGTAAGGTCCTGTTGTATATCATGGATTTCTTTTGTAATCTTCTTTAATGCATAGAGCAATGTCAGATAGCGAAAAGCAAAATATCCGCCTATCATAACTACTATAACAATTAAAATGATATCTAACATCTCTATTTTCCTCCCCGGTCGTACCAGTACTTATACTTCTTTTTTTCTCCATAATCTGATGCCCAATAATAAGAAAACCATCGTTCCACTTATACCGGATATCATACATTTTGCCATTCCTTTGGCAGTTCCCCATGCAGTAAAACTATGAGATAAATCAACTTGCATTTCACCTATTCCAAAGAAATTGGCCGGCATCCACAAAGCAATACGGTGGAATATCTCGAAACGAAATCCCAGATAATAGAAGATTTGTGGAATGGCAAACCAAATCAGAAACCAAATGATAATTCCAGTAGAGCCCTTTTCAAATATTCCCATACAAACAATACCTGAAATAAGTGCGGCAATGGCTATAAAAAACACAGCTGGGATTTCTGTTAATAAATCGTTCAAACTTACAGGACCAATATGTTCCAAAAATATCATTGCACTTCCAATATAAAAAACCAGCTCAACAATTAATATGACAGAAGCCGTAACCGCAGCCACAATGCATTCTCCAATAAAAATTTGGGTTCTGGAAATCCCAAAAGCAATGGTGTTTTTCAAATTACCATTCTTCCGATTTCCATCATAAAGAAGGAATCCTACAACTGTACCCATAACACAAAACATCATTGGATTTGCCACCAAATTTGAATAAGAAAAGGATGTAGTATCATAAGGAAAACTAGCCCCATCTATAATTCCCATACAACCTAATACCGCATTTAGTAAACAGGACAAAAAAGCTAGAATAAAAGTAAAAAAGTAAATTCCTTTGTCATGGGAGATCCGATACATCTCGCTTTTCACGTAATTCATCATATGGATGCCCCCCTTTTCTTTAATTCCATATAATAATCTTCCAAAGAAG
>JAVWVS010000046.1:3846-8955 GCA_036666555.1 Lachnospiraceae bacterium
AGTTCTGATAAAATATGACTGGATAATAATATGGTTATATTTTTTTCTTTATTCAAATGATGAAGCAAATGACGGAATTCAATGATTCCGCTGGGATCTAATCCGTTGATTGGTTCATCCAATATTAGAAGCTGTGGTTCTGAAAGCATGGCAATAGCAAGACCTAATCTCTGCTTTTGCCCTAGGGAAAGAGTTGCGCATTTACTTTTTCGTTTTTCCACAATCCCTGTTAATTTTAACATCTCCATTACTTTTTTTGTATCTGGGATTCCTTTTTGCATACAATAGTACTTTAATGTCTGCTCCACCGTCATATTGGGGAAAAATCCTGGTTGTTCAACCATACAACCTATTTTCTTACGAGCATTTTCTAACTCTTTTTCTCCATATTTCCCAAAAAGTTGTATTTCGCCTTCCGTTGCAAAACTGTGACCAGCTAATAATTTCAACAAGGTACTTTTCCCAGATCCATTATCTCCTATTAATCCATAAATACTCCCTTTTTTCACATGAATATCCACATGATTTAATGCAAGAAGAGATCCGTATGCTTTCGTAACCTGCTTGGTCTCTATGACATATTCACTCATTTGACTACCTCCAATTGTTTATCATATATTTGTCCATAAAGTAATGACCTCATCGACAAATATATTATATTGCTTTTACTTTGAATAAGTCATAAAGAACTTTTAAAGAAGTCATAAAGATTTTCATAAGAGTTTAAAACCAATACCATATACCGTTTGAATGTATTCTTCCGTAGAATCAATTGCCTTTATTTTCTTTCTCAAGTTACTGATGTGAACATTGACGGTATTATTTTCTCCGTAATACCCACCTTGCCATACCAATTCGTACAGACTGTCTCTAGAATATACTTTCTGGGGATTTTGCATAAGCAGAAAAAGAATATCATACTCATGTGCAGTTAACATCAGTTCTTCCCCATCCAGCATTACTTTTCGTGACAATGGGTAAAACTGCATTTTCTTATAACTCAAAATCTGTTTTAAATCACTTTCTTTTCCAACATTTCTTAAACTTACTTGCACTCTTGCAATTACTTCCTCTGGCTCAAATGGCTTTGTAATATAATCATCTGCCCCATTTTTTAATAGTTTCACCTTATCACCCAAGGAATTTATGGCAGATATTACCAAAACCGGCACGCTGCAATGTTGGTTTTCTCGAATATTTCGTAACAGTTCTTCACCAGACAAGCCTGGCAGCATAAGATCAAGTAAGATTAAATCTGGAATATCTTTTTCTAACAATAGTTTTGCTTCGGTACCCGAAAATGCTTGTATCGTGTCATAGCTGGCTTCTTTTAATATCTTAACCAACAATCCATTTATATCTGCATCATCTTCTATAACCAATATTTTATATTGCATTTTAAATTCCTTCCTAAATAGATTCATTGCACTGCTATCATCTTCTGCATATATCACTACCATGCTCTTTTAGCCACCCATATGTTCCTTTTTAATTATTATATAGGATATTTGTCAAAATGTCGACCAACGATCCTGCTGAAAAGCTGTGCAATTTCTCGCATTCTGCATATCAAAACAAATAGTCTCTATTTTAAAAAGAAGGGGAACGGCTTACCCGTCCCCCTTCTTTCTCGTCCTATCTATTCTTTTTTTTCGTCCAAATCACTCCTGCCATTCCAACAACTCCAAGTAGTACCATTACCATTATTGCGCCTATTGGAGTATCATCCCCGGTGGGCACCGCAGATGCTTTATAAGTCTTACCATCTCCCGGATTAAGTGGTTTGAGTGGTATAAGTGGTTTTTCTGCTTCTACTTGAACCTTGTTTGTTGTGAATGTAAATGTACTAAAGGAAGCTACTTGCATGGTTAGAACACTGGTATTCCTGTTGATTACAAATGTTTTTGTCGTGAGTTCTTTTCCTTCTGTTAGCAGGTCAATTTTACCATCATCATGTTGGTGCATAATCTCCAACCCTTGGGTTTCCATATTTTTATCAAGTTGAATATCAATGATTACCGGTGATGCAAGCTGGGTCTTCTGACCATTAACCAAAAGAGTTAGTTTTAGCTGCATTTGTGCTTTTTTAGAATCTGCAACCTTAAATGGTACTTCCTGTTCAATCTTAAGCTGAACCGTACTACCATTTTTAATCTGATCACTGGTTAAACCTGCTGCTAGCGCTATCCCTGAGATATTTGCCTGTGTAATCTGATTTTCTGTATTTCCCATTTGTTCAATTATAGGGGCTTTTACCACAAGGTTTGGATTCGCTTTTTGAAATAATTCATCCAAGGTTTTCAGCGTTTCATTGCTAAGCTTGTCTTTTTCCTTCTGATCCATTCTAATAGTTGCATCTGCAATGGCATTGACAATTTCTCTTGGTGTATTTCCGTCCTGGCTCACCTCATTAAGTAAATTTTTGATTTCCTCTGCCGTGTTATTAGACTGTTCACCTTGCTCTGACTTAACTTCTACAATAAACGGTTCACTTGCTACCTTTTTTGTTCCAATCATGATATCTATCAAAACTCGAACCACTCCAACATTCTTAGCCTGGATTTCATTATCCTTTACTACAACTATGTTATCCTTGTCTGCTGTAACCTTGATTTTATAATCAGTTCCTTCTTTTAGCGTTGCACCAACGATAGTCACTAGCTGTTCAACTATTTTCACATCACCCTTTGTGAGTCTATACACCTGGTTTTTAGCCAACGAAATGGTACTAACTGCTACTTTTACCCCAGTTTCTACTACCTCATAGTTGACACGATCCATCGGTGTAAAGGTTGCCTGAAATGTTTGTTCTGCATTTGCGTTGTCCGCAGTTAACGCTTGGTCTGCTGCCCAACTCCACGTGCCATCGCCTTTACCGTCTAATGCAATATTCGAAAGCATCGGTGTGATGTTGGTGATTGCTTTTAAGGTTCCTGGAACTGCATAGCCCTTTACTGCGGTTCCATCCGCCTTGTTAATTGTAAATGTTTTACTTGCGGTACCAGTATAGTTACCAGCACCGCTAATGGTAGCCGTTGCCGTTCCAGCATTTTTATTGTTATCATAGGTCACGGTGTAGTCCGTACCAACTGTTAATATTTTTTTCCCATCTTGAACGGTAAATGTTGGTTCTAGGGCACTTCCTGTATACTTTTGGGCGTCAATTGTCTGAATCATCTCCTCCGTAACGGAAGTTCTCTTTTTTGTTACCATAACACTTGCTGTGCCAGTCTGAGTCTCATCTAGCGTAGAAGTTGCCACCACCGTTAGGTTTTTGGCTGTTTCATCTGCTGCAACAGCCAGCAGACCCTCTCCGTTTATACTTGTTTCTTTTTTCTCAGCACCTGTGACTTTCCAAGTAACTGTTTGGGCTGGGCTGTTGGCACCTTTGACCTCAACGCCAAACTGCTGGGTTTGATTTTGCTCTACACTTGCGGTCACTGGTGTCACTTCCACCGAAGTAACCGTTGGAACTTCCGCTAGTTTAAGCGTCTTAGCGGTATCATCATAGACCGTGATAAGTCCCTCTGGTACAGCGTTAACCGTAAATAGCTTTGTGTGATCCGCATCCTTTAGACCACTAACCACCACGTAATCAGCTACACTCGTCCCAGGAATAGCAAGCACAATAGTTCCTGTGAAATAGACGTACCCACTGTCTGTCTCCCCATTATTTGCAATGACTTGTGCCCCCTCAAGGCTATCAATGCCTGCGTAATCTACAGGAGAACAAATACTTGGCGCATCAGAGAGATATAGAATTCCTGTTGGCTGATTAGTAATGGCACTCCCGGTATCCGAGGTAATCGTACCACCGCTTAACTTCAGCGTACCAGAATTGTCAATGCCGTTGAATCCTATTCCACTAGCAGTGATACTGCCACTTTGTACCGCAAGTATACCGCCATCTGCTACCGTAACACAATTGGTGGTGGTTGCGGTAACCGTGCCAATGCCTTTGCTGTCTGTTATCGTAAGCGTACCTCCACTTAGTACTGTTATTTCCCCACCGCTGGTCCAGCTCTGACCGTTTAAGTCAAGGTCGATGGTTGTTGCTGGAAATGTTGTATCTGACCCTGTGGTAACCTCCGATAATAGCTGGATGCTACCGCCACTGGCTTCCATTGCCGTTAATGCATTAGCAAAGGTGCCGCTGGCTATCGTCCCATCCGTCAGTGTCCACTCAGCTTCTTTCATATACTCTGCAGTAATCGTGCAAGCCTCTGGCTTATTCGTCAAGGTAATGTCAGCCTCTGTTGCATTATCAAAGGCCGCTACTGTGCCATCGCCGGCTTTAAGCAAGGTACTGCTCCATCCCACAAATGTTTTAGCATCATCACTCTTTGCCTTCACTTGGATGACAAGATTGTCATCTGTCCATCGAAAGACTCCCCAGCCTATTATTTTCGATTTTTTATCGTTACTGAAGTTCATGGTCACAGTGCCTAACTTACTACACCCATTAAACGCACTACTTTCAATGCTAGTCACACCCTCCGGAATGGTAATGCTAGCCAATGCCTTACAGCACCTAAATGTAGAACTCTGAATGGCAGTCATACCCTCTGGAATGGTAATGCTAGCCAATTTCTCACAGCTATAAAATGCGCGATCCTCAATAGTAATCACACTATTCGGAATGGTAATGCTAGCCAATTCCTTACACTCATAAAATGCCAGGCTCTCAATTGTGGTCAATGTCGCAGGAAGTGTGATGGCGTTTAATCGACTACACTTATCAAATGCACTTCCTCCAACGTTAGTCACACCCTCGCCGATTGTCACTGTGGTGATAGTTCCTCTTGCAGTGGCCCACGGCGTTTCTCTTGAGGTATCCCACCTCTTCATCTCACCGGTACCGTTAATAGCCAAGGTAGTTTGATCCGCTGAAAGAACAGCTTTGACGTCTGACGCATTATTCTTACCAATATCCCAAAATGTTTCGGTGGGTGGTGCCTCATACTCTGCAGTAATCATACAATTATCTGGCACATTCGTCAAGGTAGTGCTAGCCGCTGCTGTATCCGTAAAGGTCGCCTCTGTGCCCGTGCCAGCATTGGACAGCGTGCTGCTCCATGCCTTGAACGATTTAGCATCATTCTTTGCATT
>JAVWVS010000047.1:0-8755 GCA_036666555.1 Lachnospiraceae bacterium
TCATCATTCCGTGGATGATGGAAAAAATGGATGACGAAGACTTCATGCTCTACGCTCTGCTCAACGGTGGCGCACCGTATTTCATTCGAGATGGCGCATACCAAAATATCGATGGCTCCTTTGGCGGACACACTCCCCTAAGCGAAAAAGAAATGGCCGACCGATGCAATGTCGTTACCCAGCTTCACAAAAAAATTGCAACATGCGAAATGGTATCTCACGAAATTCTTCATAACGATGCCAAGCTCCAACGTGCCACATATAGTGATGGCACCATAGTAGAAATCAACTTACACGAACAAACCTATATTGTTAAATAACTAACTGGGGACGTAGTCAACTTGAAGTTGACTACGTCCCCAGTTAGACTTTATGGTGTCCCTAATTGTAAATAGACCTGTCCCTTTTTACATAACCTGCTTTTCTTGTATTATTTTCTTTATTTCTAAGCATAGCATTTCTGCTTTATTTTTTGACAAGCTCAAAACTGATTGTAATTCATTTTTGTATGCTTGTCTAAGTTCTTTACTTTCTAGTATTTCTATGGGGTTTTTTAATTGATATTGCATTTGCAACTGGTTTAGAACGATCATTGAGATTTCTTTGAATTGACAAAATATTTCTACCGGAATATCCAAAAACACTCTACAGCACGCTCCTCTATGATAATCTACAAAAGCAACTGTATTTTCATATTTACTATCACACATTTTCCATGCATTTTCATGAAGAATTCGACTTTTTCTATTAATATATTCTCCCATGCTGCTGTGCTCATAATCCAATGGATTTTTAACCATGTGCGCTTTGATAGGATTTAAATGAATATAACGTAAACAAGTCCAAAAATATATTTCGTTTTCGATGCATTCGCTCTTAAATCGGTTCTGAAATACATGACCATTGCGATTATGCTTATAATTATAATATTCTGCATATTCCGCTAAAATTCTAGACATAAACATGGATAATTCTTCGATATCCGCTTTGATAATTAGATGTACATGATTTGACATAATACAATATGCATAAATTTCCACCTTGTATTTAGGAAGATGTTTCATTAGAATTTTTTTCAAATAATTTTTTTCACGCATTTGATTAAATGTATTTTCTCTGTTAATACCTCTGGCTATCACATGATAATAGCCAGATTGACTTACTTTTCTTGCTTCATGTGGCATATTGCATTCCCCTTCCTTTTGAATGATAGAACTGGGACAGGTCTACTTGCAATTAGGGACACCACTAAATGAAGTTGGGGACGTAGCCAACCTTAAAAGCATTACGTCCCCAATTGGTTTAAAATTTAAATTTTTCTTCGAAATATGTTTTTAAATCCGAAATCTTGATTCGCTCTTGCTCCATTGTATCTCGATCTCTTACCGTTACTGCATGGTCTTCTTCAGAATCGAAATCGTAGGTCACACAGAATGGTGTTCCTATTTCGTCTTGTCGACGATATCTTTTTCCAATATTACCACGGTCATCAAATTCACAATTATAGCTTTTTGACAACTCCGTATATACTTTTTCCGCACCTTCATTCAATTTTTTAGAAAGAGATAATACACCTATTTTTACTGGTGCCAGTGCTGGATGAAAGCGCAATACCGTTCTCATATCTCCACCTTCTAGTTCTTCTTCATCGTATGCACTACATAAGAATGCGAGCACCATACGATCCGCACCCAAAGAGGGTTCTATAACATATGGAATGTATCTTTCTTTGTTTTCATCATCAAAATAGGACATATCTGTTTTAGATTCATTTTGATGTTGTGTTAAATCGTAATCTGTTCTATCGGCAATCCCCCAGAGTTCACCCCATCCAAATGGGAATAAATATTCTACATCCGTGGTCGCGCGACTATAAAAGCAGAGCTCTTCCGGTGAATGATCCCTTGATCTAATTTCTTCTTCTTTCAATCCCAAAGAATATAACCAATCCAAACAGAATTTTTTCCAGTATGCATGCCATTCTAAATCA
Organism: Lachnospiraceae bacterium; assembly: GCA_036666555.1. Classification (GTDB taxonomy): domain Bacteria; phylum Bacillota; class Clostridia; order Lachnospirales; family Lachnospiraceae; genus UMGS1251. The sequence continues at coordinate 1,991 of JAVWVS010000047.1, forward strand.
GTATCTGGTTCGCAGAAGAATTCCAATTCCATTTGCTCAAATTCTCTTGTTCGGAATGTGAAGTTTCCCGGTGTGATTTCATTTCGAAATGATTTTCCGATTTGACCAATTCCAAATGGGATTTTCTTTCTGGAAGTACGTTGTACATTTTTAAAATTAACAAAAATTCCTTGTGCTGTTTCCGGTCTTAAATACACCGCATTTCTCGCTTCTTCTGTTACCCCTTGAAATGTTTTAAACATCAGATTGAACTGTCTGATATCTGTGAAATTGTGTTTTCCGCAAGAGGGGCAAACGATATTGTTTTCTTCAATAAAGGCTTTCATCTGTTCCTGTGACCATGCATCCACACTTTCGCCTAAGTCGGTTTTATTTGCAAATGCATACTCTTCAATCAATTTATCTGCGCGAAAACGTTCCTTACATTCTTTACAATCCATTAATGGATCACTAAATCCACCTAAATGACCTGACGCCACCCAAGTTTGTGGGTTCATTAAAATTGCACAGTCCACACCTACATTATAAGGATTTTCAGTAATAAATTTTTTCCACCATGCCTGTTTTACATTGTTTTTCAGTTCCACTCCCAAGTTTCCATAGTCCCATGTATTTGCCAGACCACCATAAATCTCCGAACCCGGAAATACAAATCCTCTTGATTTTGCCAGTGCCACAATTTTGTCCATTGTCTTTTCCATATTGATTCCTACCTCACATTCTTAGATTTTCAAAACAAACGATTTTTCCGTTGATTGTGTTTCATTATACCGTCATCTTGCTCATTTTTCAAGTAATATCCGTAAAGATACTCTTTCATGCAACAGTTATATATTTCTTACACTTTCAAAATTGTTTCTAATATTTCAAGTGACCGGAAATTTTTATCAATATACACTTTCAGATACCGTTTCATTAAATTTCCAAATTCTTCCAATACTTCTTCAGATACTGTAAAGTTGTATAATTTTTCAATAGGTGCACTTATAATATATTGCAACGTATATAACGTTGATGTATGAAGCTTTACACCATCTGTTACATCTTGTTGACATTCACTGCACACCAATCCACCTTTATTAACGCTAAATGTCATGGGGCGTTGGTTATTTCCACACCGCACGCACTGAAACACTTGTGGTCCCTCTCCATTGATCGACACCGCTTTCAATTCAAATATGTAACGAATGAGAGAATAGGGAATCTTTCCTCTGGTAAGAATTCGCATAGTCTGATAAATAAGTTTTAACATTTTCCGTTCATCATTGCCTTCTCTTGTGTAATAGTTGGCAAATTCCATAAAATAAAAACCATAGTAGGCCGCTTCTATATTTGCCCGCAACTCCATAAAATAATCCGATATGACTGCCTGTTGGATGGTGTACGACGACCTGCCTTCATACAATGTAAATTCTCCGAATGAAAATGGATTAACTGCGCCTATTAGGGGGTTATTTGGTTTCCTTACCCCTTTGGCAAACGCAGATATTTTTCCTCTTTCCTTGGTCAATATTACAATTCGCTTGTCAAATTCTCCCATTGGTGTTGCGGACATAATCATACCGTTCACCGTTATTGTCTGGCTCAATGCTACTTTCACCTACTCGTTTCATATTTTTTCCATCGCATTTTTGCATGACTTGATTGCAGATATTCATTCCCCTATAATGCAAATAATCTTCCACTTTTCCACTTGTCTCAAACTCTTCCCAGTATTGCTTTTCCACAAAATCACCCTCTCATCTTAAGTTATTACTTAGAATCTCCGATTCGTGCAAGCCTATACCGCTTAATATCTACCAGTTTTTTTTCAGTAAAAAGCCTTGACAATGCTTGTCCTCTATTCCGACTTTGTATATCCAAAATTCTTTAACAAAAAGTCGCTATCTCGCCAATCTTTTTTTACCTTGACCCACAATTGAAGATTTACTTTGCAATCTAATAATCGTTCAATTTCATAGCGAGCCGTACTTCCAATTTTCTTTAACATGCTTCCTTGTTTTCCAATAATAATTCCCTTATGGGATTCTCTCTCACAAATAATAGTCGCATCAATATCGATAATTCCCTTTCGCTGCTTCATTTTATCAATAGAAACAGCAATTCCGTGAGGAATTTCTTCATTGAGAGAATGTAATGCTTTTTCTCTAATCAATTCTGCAACGATCTGACGTTCCGGCTGATCTGTAACTGTATCTTCGTCATAAAATTGTGGACCATAGGGGAGAAATTGAAATATCACTTTCAATAATTCATCTGTATTATCTCCTTCTCTTGCAGAAACCGGAACAATTGCAGCAAATTCATATATTTTTTGATATGCATCAATAAACGTGAATACCTCTTCCGTCTTCACCATATCTGTTTTATTAATCACCAACACTACCGGAGTTTTTACCTTCTCCAACTGTTCTACAATATGTTTTTCTCCCGCGCCGATAAAAGTAGATGGCTCCACTAACCAAAGCACTACGTCCACTTCATTAAGCGTACGTTCCGCCACATTTACCATATATTCGCCTAATTTGTTCTTGGCCTTATGGATACCTGGCGTATCCACAAACACGATTTGCCCCTCTTCCTTAGTTAAAACCGTTTGAATACGATTCCTTGTGGTCTGGGGCTTGTTAGATGTAATCGCAATCTTTTGACCAATTAAATAATTCATAAGTGTAGATTTTCCTACGTTAGGTCTTCCAATTAACGTTACAAATCCTGATTTAAAATCTGTTTTCATTTTTTCTCCTCATTTGGGGACAGGTCTCATTGCAGTTTGGGGCACCACTAACTTCAATTGGGGACGTAGTCAACCTTAAAAGTGTTACGTCCCAAACTACAATTAAAACAAGTCTTTGACTTCCTCGAATAGTTCTTTTTGTTCTTCTATTTTTTCTTCGTTGCCCACCACACATAATTGATTGGGGGCAAGCACTGCCTGCACAACGGGGGCCAATGCCCTAATGTCTGCCTGACCAACGTTTAGTATCTGTGTTCGTTCGTGCTCTATCATTTCTTTGGATACATGATTCATATATAGATTCATGGATCGGTCACCTTTGGTAGCTGGCGTCATTGGCTGATCCATATTGCTGATAGTCCCAATAATGTATTTGGTCATATCACGATCTGATACCGTAAAGTGTTCTAAATAGTCCACTACGCCTTCGTATATTTCATTTGTTTTTTTCAGATTAGGATCGCGATAGGATACGAAGTAGCCTTCACCTAACCGGTTAAAGCTATTCATAACTCCATAAGCGCCGCCTTTTACTCGCACATTTTGCCACAGATATTCGTAACCGAGAATGACTTTGAGTATTTGTAATGCTCCGGTATAGGGTTCCCCACCATCAATGAAATTGCCGGCACGGGCTACGTACTGTACTTTGGAGGATGTCTTAAAACCTTCATTTTTCTTTTTGCAATGGATGACACAAGGAGTCCTTTCGCTTTGTGCAGCGTTGAGTTTTGTACTCAATTCTCCTACTAGTGGACGTATCTGTTCTAATCCTTGACGAGCCGCTGTATAGCTGATCATCATATTTCCTTTGCAAAATAAGCTCGTGACCAATTTTTGAAGATGTTGTATGAATTCTGCTTTTCTTTCTTCAAAATGTGACTCCATTTCGCATATCCATTCATAGAATTCAACTCCATTTGTAGTATCCTTAAATTTTGACATGGGCGATGCATAGGACAATGCCCTTACCGTGGCCGTTACATGCCCGGAGGATTGAAAACGCATCTGTAACTGGGACTTCGTCATAGCCAGTATTTCTGCCAGCCTTTTCTCATCCGTCAATTTCGACTCTAGTAGGATTTCTCTCATCATATCGAATGCAATGGGTAATTTTTCATACAATGCTTTTGTCTTTATTTCAAATGTTGCTTTAAACTCTTTTGCTTCTGGTTTTGCAACATTTGGGTATAATTCCAGAGAAGTGCCAATTCCACCTGTGTGCACATTGATTTCATTAAATAATTCTCCATACGCATAGTGAGTGGTATCAATCACCCCTAAAACTGCCTGCAAAATCCCCAAATAGGGAAGCTGTGCTTCCGGTACACCGGCTAAATCAAACATCGCATCCACATACCCGATTCCGTTGGTCTCGATTTCATGGAACACAACTGGTACCCCTTCCATAGTCAACTCTTCATTATAAATGGGCGCAGTTTCTTTTGAAATATCTTCTCGCTCAAGTACCGGAATACATTCCAGTACCTCTTGTGGCGTGGGTTCTTCTTGATATTCCTCCAATTCCTTCGTATCCTTGATAATTCCTTCCAGTTCGGTTTCAGACAAACTTTCTTTGTATGTCCGCAATTTTCTATTTAACTCCTTGTCCACTCTGGCAGTTTTCCCCTTTTCCGGTTTTACCACTACCACCGAACCATGAGTATTATCTAACAAATACGTTTGAATCAACTGTTCAAAATAACCCGTATCTACTTTTTGTTTCAAAAATTTAAATGTAGCTAGTGCTTCTACATGGATAAATGGCTTATTATCATCATAAAGCCAACTGTCCAAAATCTGAAGCCCATACATCAATCCTTTTGGAAAGTTCCCAAAATCCGCCTCTCGGTATCGGAACTCATGGTAGTTAATTCCTGCCTCCAGTGCTTTTTTATCCATTCCATTTTTAACAATTTGGGATAAAACGTCTTCTATTTTCTTGATAAATGCTTCTTTTTGGCTGACATCTGCATTTTTAGCTACGACCGAAAAAATGGGTTGATAAATTCCATTGTCATAGGAACCCAGAATGTCTTTTCCAATACCCGCATCAATTAACTCCTTTTTCAATGGTGCACCCGGTGCAGATAAAAGTGCATAATCCAAAATTTGAAATGCCAGATAAAGCTCTGGATCAAGACTTGTTCCTATTACTTTATTATAGGATAAATATGCATTTTCTTCTTCCGGTTCGTTATCAGTAATGGAGTAACTCATTTCTAATTCCTTCATCTGTTGAAACGGCTCCTGTTTTTGAATTTCCGAATCCACCGTTACTTGATCAAATTTGCACAAATATGCCTGATCCAGCCATTGCAGTTTTTCTTCCATATCCATATCTCCATACAAATAAATGTAACTATTGGATGGGTGATAGTATTGTTTGTGAAATGCAAGAAACTGCTCGTAGGTCAGCTCCGGAATCACCTCTGGATCACCTCCGGATTCATTGGCATAAGCTGTGTCAGGAAATAATGAATTCAAAATCACACGGTCCAGCACCCCTTCTGGTGAAGAAAATGCCCCCTTCATCTCATTGTAAACAACTCCGTTGTAGGAAAGGTCCTCATCCTTTTCTTCCAAATGATAATTCCAACCTTCCTGGCGGAAAATTTCATCATGCTCATACATATTGGGATAGAAAACAGCATCCATATACACATGCATCAAGTTTTGAAAATCTTGATCATTACAACTTGCCACCGGATATATGGTCTTATCCGGATACGTCATGGCATTTAAAAAGGTATTCAAAGACCCTTTCACCAGCTCCACAAAAGGATCTTTGACTGGAAAATCTTTGGATCCACAAAGCACCGAATGTTCTATAATGTGAGGCACTCCTGTGCTATCCTTAGGTGGCGTGCGGAATCCAATTGAAAACACTTTATTCTCATCCTCATTTTCCATCAAGAGCACTCTTGCACCACTCTTTTTATGTTTGAAAAGATATCCTTGAGACTGTAAATCCACTAATTTTTCATATTGTATCAATTCGTATGCATTTAATCGTTCTATTTCCATTCTTATAACCCGTCTTTCTGCGAAAGACACCAATGCGTCATGAAACTCGATTGGTTCTCTCACTATCTAATTTATTATTCTTCTTCCTTCTGCTATATTTACTCTATAAGACTGACACACTGCAGAACACGTGGAGGTGAGTGGCGGGGCTGTATAGCGGCGACCTCGCATTCTTATATGTTGTCGGTCGTCCGTTAAGGCATCAATGAATGGCGCATAACAGTAGCCCGTAAACTTATCTCTTCCAAAGTCGACTCGATTTTGCCGGATGACCAGTCACTGTCAGTTTTATATCTAAAAATCTGAAGGAGGTTATTTTATTGTCATTTAAAATCATTCGTAAAAACTGTTGTGGACTTGATGTCCATAAAACATGGATCTTTGCCTGTATCGGTATCACCGATTCCAATGGTCGTACAGAGTATAAGCAAGCTCGCTTTTCTTCCTTTACAAAAGGATTGCAGGAGCTGTCTGACTGGCTTGCAAAATACAACTGCAACGACATCTGTATGGAATCTACCGGTAAGTACTGGATTCCTGTTTTTAATATCTTAGAAAAGAACAATCTATGGGTTACTCTTGCTCACCCTAAGTACACAAAACCGCAAAAAGGAAATAAGACTGACCGCAAAGATGCCAAATGGATTTGTGATTTGTATATGTGCGGCATGGTCAAGCCTTCCTTTATTCCACCTGCTGATATCCGTCAGCTTAGAGATCTTGTAAGATACCGGTTCAAACTCACCTGTATGATTACTGGTGAAAAGAATCGTGCTCATAACTGTCTTACCGTATCTAATATTAAGCTTGATGATGTTTTTTCTGATATCTTTGGTAAATCTTCTCGTTCCATTACAGAACAAATTTTGCAACACCCTGGGGATTTTTTTGATGTGGCACCATATATAAATGGTCACTGTAAAACACCGGTTGAAGAAATTCAAGCTGCTGTCGATGGTGCTATATCACATGAGCAGGCTATCAAGCTTCGCCAATGTCTA
>JAVWVS010000048.1:0-3869 GCA_036666555.1 Lachnospiraceae bacterium
GATGGTAAAAGAAGTCAATGCTACGGGAGTAGAACCAAGCGAACAACTATCGGATCATGTGTATCATTTTGATGCAAAAACATTGGAATTAAGTATTCCGGCAACCCAAGAACACCAAAAATTAGAATCCTTTGATACTACAAATGCAATTACAAAAAAAAGAGAATCCAAAAGTAGATAAATTCAAGGGGAAAGAAGGAAAACCATGGAAAATATTGATGAAAGAACAGAAACAAACAAAGAGATAGAGGGGACTGATATTAAAACTATTTCCCTTGAAAAGCTAAGAGCATATGTGAAAAACTTAAAAGAAAATCAATTGTTGGTACTATCGTTTGCACAGAAAAACGAATCCGAAGAAGACAAAAGGAGAAGGTGAGAAGATGGATTACAAATTAGACGTAGTAAATATTCGGTTGGTAAAAGAGCCTTCTCTTTACAGCAAAGAGGAAGTCACTACTCCGGAGTCCGTGGTTGCCCTTATGGCAAAGGAGTTAGCTCAGTATGACCGAGAAGTGATGTGTGTGTTGAATTTGAAGTCAAATATGCAGGTGATTAATATGAACATAGTAAGCATGGGGACAATTAACAGTTCTTTAGTAAGTGCTCGCGAGTTATTCAAAAGTAGTATTTTATCAAATGCTGCAAGCATGATTTTACTGCATAATCATCCCAGTGGAAGTATCACACCGTCAAAACAGGATCAAATAGTCACCAAAAAATTAGTGAGTTGTGGAAGTCTGATGGATATTCCCATTTTAGATCATATTATTGTTGGTGGAGAAAATGGGAAATTATTTAGCTTTAAGGAACAGAATTTATTAGAAACGGGAGCACTTACTTTTGAACCATCGGAGATTAAAAAACCACTGGAAAAGAAAAAGTGTCGTTAAAGAGTTGGAAAGGCGGAACAGAAACATGAAAAAGAAAAAAAGGCGTATGCAGTGGTTGTCTTGCTTGTTAATGTGTGTAATGCTTATTAATTTTGTAGTATTGTCTACTGTGTCTGATGCATCAGATATTAAAAAAATTACAATGGAAGAAGAAACGACAAAACCGTCCATAGAAACGCAGATAAACGAACCCTTGTTTGAGCTGGAAGAAACAACCAATCAAATCACCTCGCTGATTAATAACCCTGCATTTCATTGTGAAACACTTTTACAAGCGCTTTATGCATCCGGACATTTTTATGAGGTATTTCAAAACCTGGCGGAGGATACAAGAGAAAACTTCTATCAGAAACTTTCGGGAGAAGAGTTGTATCAATTTTCTACCCTTGCACAGTATGCGTTAGTAAATGAGTTTGTAACCTATCAAAAGAAAGAACATCTGACAGAACAGGATATGCAAAGTTTAGCAGCCTTTTTTGATTGTTATGTAACCGTGTGTAAAAAAGAAATGTCTGTAACCACACAGCAGGAGTTGGAAGAAGCGGTAGTAGAACTGGTACGTACGGGTTGTAGTAAAGAGAAGACAATGCAAACAAAGGAAGGTCAAACGAAGATAGAACAAATTGTAAGTTTGTCTACTTACATTGAATATCTGCAAAACCTAGAGAGTAGTTCATTGGAAGAATTTCCTTTCGAGTTTCAAGAATTTTTACAGAATTTTAGTGAAAATGTAAAGAACTTCACGCAATCGGAATCCATACAGGTCTTTCAAAAATGTATGTATGAAACCTATGGATTTGCTACGTTGTATCAAGAACTGATAAATAAAAAATCAGAAAGTGAACAACAAGAAGAACTGGTGCAGAAGACAATAGAACCATTGGTAAGTGAAGAACATCGACCAGTATTAGAAAATCAAGAAAGTTCCATTGATTTATCTGGGTTAGTGACCGGAAGTGACGCAGACCATACGCATATTTTTGAGAGCAAACTAGATAATACTTTTCACTGGAAAGAATGTTTTTTATGCAAAAAGGTAATTGAGAAAGAACGACATACAATTATTACGGATGGAAATGGTGCTACTTGCAGTGATTATGTTATTCTAGGAAAAGAAATATGTTCCCAAAATTGTGGCTATTCAAAGGAAATTAAGAAATTGCCACATATATATCCCCCCAATGTGTCGTATTCCGATTTTACCGGAACGAGACATTTAATTCATACCTGTTCTCGCTGTGGATCGGTGGGGGAAGAGCCACATAAGTTTCGGGTTGGTGGTGGCGAATATACCGTGTATCAGATGCAGGATATGGGGTGGAATATTCATACATTGGGCAAACAAACTTGTTCCATTTGTAACTTAACGGTTGATTTGAGTAAACACAATGGTTGGGGATATTTATGCTACCTGTGCAAAGGGACTTATGCCCCCCGTTTGTATTTTGAGGTTCCGGGCAATCAAATTGTCAACGGTAAGTTAAAGCTTGATTTTGTCAATGCAAATAGCCAAACGGTATATTTGGAAATGCAGGGGAGTGGGGTAGCCTCTATCAGTGCCAGAATCATATCAGCCAACCCCAATTTTACAGTAGGTTCATTGACAGGCATTGAAACTCTCCCAAATGATCGGCATCGATATTCATTTACTGTTTCGGTAAAAGATAGAAACAAGCCCATTGATCAGGAATTTGTGCTGTTTGGAGAAACGTCTAACAAATATAATGCAGGAGCTTGGATTGATGGATATCAAACCGTTACTGATTTTTACGGAACAACTTCTATTAATGTAGTGCCTGATGCAACGGGACCAACTATCCAGTCTATTACAGCCAAAGATGTCGCAACGGCAGGCGAATGGGCATCAAGTAAGCAACTCACCATTAGTGGCTCTTCTGAAAAAAACACGATGGTTTATGCCTCCATGTATTATGACACCTGGGTTCCAGTATTTCAGAAAAAAGCAGTTTCTGTGGTCAATGGTCAATATTCGGTATCAGACATTCCGGTATTAGAAGTTGATCAACCCAGAACCTTTCATTTCAAAGTGGAAGATGCTTTTGGAAATGAGGTGTGGAGTACTAAAATACTTGGAAAAATAGATAATCGGGCACCCAAGATGATTTCTTCTAAAGATTACATCAATGGCTGGTCAAAAACAAAAGAAGTTAAAATTACAACAGAAGATGGAGGAATCAATCAGGTTTCTATTGGGTTCAATTCTATGAGTGATATCAGCATTGGCACGTTAGATGGGGTCAATTCAACGAAAACCTATCGGTTTACAGGTGATGTGTATGATGTTGTAACAGGCGCAGTGTATATGCGAGATGGGCTGGGAAATATAGCAACCGAACGTATTCAAATTGGAAAGTTGGATCAAACGGGTCCTACCGTCACCAAAATAAAAAAGACAGCCACCATGGATCAGGTAGTTCTCGATATTACGGCTTCTGATTATTGTAAAAAAGTAGAAGGGGAAGGCTCCGGGGTGGTATCCTATGCACTAACCACTAGTGACCAAACACCTCCGGCAAGTGCGTTTCAATCCAATCCTCAATTTACGGTTTCGGAAAATGGAACCTACAAAGTATGGGCAAAGGATTTAGTAGAAAACATTTCAAAAGCAGAATCGGTTGTAGTAGATGAAATTGCGTATACGGTTCAGTTTTTAGATGCCAATGGAACTGTGCTTAAAACCGAACAGGTACCGAAAGGTGGAACTGCAACACCACCAACACCACTACCCCAAAAAGAAGGATATCATTTTACAAAATGGGATGTAGCGATTACCAATATAACAAGTAACACAATTGTCAAACCGGTGTTTGAAATCAATCGGTATCATGCCACTTATTTAGATGCCCAAGGAAAGGTGTTTGAAACAGTGGAAGTGGAACATGGCGCTGATGTGGTAGTTCCTACCAAGGAGCCAACCAAAGAAGGGTATCATTTTATCCAGTGGGATACGACCCC
>JAVWVS010000048.1:3969-8024 GCA_036666555.1 Lachnospiraceae bacterium
CTACCAAGGAGCCAACCAAAGAAGGGTATCATTTTATCCAGTGGGATACGACCCCTACGAAAGTAATCGCAGACGTGGTAGTAACACCGGTGTTTGCAATCAATGTGTATCATGCCACTTATTTAGATGCCCAAGGAAAGGTGTTTGAAACAGTGGAAGTGGAACATGGCGCTGATGTGGTAGTTCCTACCAAGGAGCCAACCAAAGAAGGGTATCATTTTATCCAGTGGGATACGACCCCAACCAACGTAACACAGAACGTAACCGTGTGTCCGGTTTTTGAAATTAATGTGTACCAGGTCACCTATTTAGATGCTTATGGGAATGTATTTAAAAAACTGTTTCTAAAACACGGAGAAGCCCCGGTGGAACCAACGGAGACTCCGACTAAGATAGGGTCTCATTTTGTGAAATGGGAGTTCCTTCCAACCAAAGTAACAGAAGATATTCGTTTGACTCCTGTATTTGCAGTGAATCAATATACCGTTTGTTTTCTAGATGAAAAGGGAAATGTGCTGGAAACACAAACCATAAATTATGGAGAAAAAGCCAGTGTACCTAAAGTAGTTCCTGAAAAAAGAGGATATCATTTTTTGAGATGGAATCGAAGATTTACAACGATTACGAAAGATTTAATTGTAGAACCGGTCTTTGAACGAAATCAGTATCAAGTTACCTTTCTCGATGGTCAAACTCAAGTATTTGAGATACAGACTGTGAAGTATGGACAGGATGCAGATATTCCTACAAAGGAACCACAAAAAATAGGATATCACTTTGTGGCTTGGGATTGTAACATCATGAATATCACAAAAAATCTTACGGTTACGCCCATCTTTGAAAAAAACGTATATGAAGTGACCTATGTGGATGGAGACGGGGATGTTTTTCAAAAAGAAATAGTAGAACATGGCGCGAATGCGATTGTACCCAAGGACCACCCCATCAAAGAGGGTTATCATTTTACGGATTGGGATAAGCTACCCACTGAGGTTGTGGCAGATCAAACCGTTCGCCCTAATTTTATAATTAATGTATATGAAGTGACCTATATAGATGGAGAGGGACGTGTGTTTCAAACAGTAGAAGTAGAACATGGAGCTGATGTAGTTGTTCCTAGTGACCACCCCATCAAAAAGGGCTATCATTTTGTAAAATGGGAAGAAACACCAAGTGCAGTTACAAGTGATAAAACAGTAGGTCCTGTGTTTGAAAAGGATCAACAGACTGTGGAATCCAGTCATACTACTTCGGATTACCATATCATTAAAACAGGCGATGCATCTTCTCTATTTCTATATATATTTTTGGGAATAATAGCAATTGTGGTAGTATGTGTGGTGATAAAAAGAAAGTAGGACACTCATGTGTCACAAGTGACACATGAAAAAAACAGGTACAAACGATTGAGGTGTTGAAGATACTTTAGTCAAAACGAAGGGAGTATTATGGATTCAAAGTATATTACCATAAAAAACTTGTCAAGAGAGACAAAAAAGCATGTCACAAAAAATGAAGAAGAATGGAAACGATATCTTCAAACGGTAGCACAAATCTATCGTTATCCATTTCAGGAGCAGATTCTAATCTATGCGCAACGTCCAGATGCTAAAGCATGTGCGAGCATTGAAATTTGGAACAAAAAAATGTATTGCTGGGTGAATCGAGGAGCAAAAGGAATTGCGCTTCTGGATGAAGAGGCAGCATATCCGAAATTGAAATATGTATTTGATTTATCCGATGTTCATGAAGGTAGAATCAAGGGGGAAAAGCCTTATTTATGGAAGATGCAGGAACGGCATAAGGAAGGTATTATAGCCAGATTGGAGAGTGTTTATGGTGGCGTAGATGAGAACCAAAACTTTGAAGCACAGTTGTTGGAAATCGTAGAGCGGGTGACGGAAGATGATTTAGAGGATATTCTAGATGAATTAGAGGCGGTTGCAGAGGGCAGTTTTTTGGAAAACTTAGAGAGAGACAGCCTTCGTATACGAATGCGGGATGCATTATATTCTAGTATTGCGTTCACGGTATTTACCCGATGTGGTGTGGACGTCAATGAATATGAAAACAACTTGAATTTTGGAACAATTACAGAATTTAATACCATTCCTGTTTTGACCATTCTTGGTACGAATATCTCCGATCTAAGCAAACCTTTATTGCGAGAAATCGGTATTTCTATTCATAGTTACGAACAGAACATGGTTAAGGCAGAACAAATAGCAGAAAAAATCAAAAAAGATATTGCAAAGGATACAAATGTGGACTATAATGCTTTAAAGCGTAAAAGTGGAAAATGGGAACGCAAAGAAAGGGGAAATCAATATGAATCTGACCTATCAACAAAACGGGGATTATCTGATTCCGAATTTGACAATCGAAGATACCGGAGAGAGGCTGACCAAGTACGGCCTCATGAGAAGAACCTATCTGAAGGAGGAGAAGAAAGGAATCTACGTGGGGATGCTGTTGGAGGATACACTCATGAAGCATCTTATGACCATTCAGGGGCAGGCAGAAGAGAGAATGGAACTCCTAATGAAACAGATGCAGAAGGAAGAGGGCGTGGACGAACAGTTGAAAGCGCAGGATCAAATGCTGTGGGTTCAGCGAATGAACAATATCAAGAATCGAGCAGAAGAAATCATCCTACAGGAATTAATCTATCAGTAGAAGAACTTTTGGCATCGGAGGAGAAAACTACAGAATATGAACAAATCAGTTTGTTTGTAAGTCCTGAAGAGCAAAGAGGAAATATAGCAGTAGATAGCGCAGAAAAAATCCATGCGTTATCTTCTGCTTTTTTGATATCGGATACCATCGTAGATGATGTATTACTTACCGGAGGTGGAAAAGATGATAGCCGTATTCGTATTGCGGCGGAATACCAAAAAGGAAAAAGTAGAGATGAAATGGTGGAATTTCTCAAACAGGAATATGATCGTGGTGGAAAAGGTTTTGAATATAAAGAAAAACCGGTTGCTGTATGGTATGACAATAAGGGGATGAATTTTAATCAAGGGACATCTGCAAGATATGATGCCATGAGAACAATCACGTGGGAAGAGGTTGCAGAACGTCTGGTACATCTAATAGAAAGCGGGCAATTTATGGAGTCCGTAGAAGCCAATCAGATTTCCCTTGTCATAAGACAGGAACTGGCAAAGCAAATTTATTTCTTTTTTCAGGATGAGTACAATCAAATACCGGAGTTTCTTGAGGAGCAAAGGAACAACGTTCCAAAAGCAGAAGAAAAAATCAGAAACATGTTAGAGAGTGCAACCGATATTGATATCATTCTAGCCCGGATGGATGAAGCAATTGAAAAACTGGATAGTGGAGAGGTAAAGCCAAGATTTCGTCTGATTCACAAGCCGAAGGATATCAGAAAGGAAGTTTGGGAGCAGTTATTGGAGGTGCAGGAGTTCCCAAAAGCAGAACAGGTGGAACTTCGACGAGAGACATTTATCACAGATGATGAGATAGATGATAACCTCACATGGGGCAGCGGATTTCAGCAGGGAAAATATCGTATCTATGAGTTCTTTCAAGATGTGCACGATCAAAAGGAGCAAGTGGATTTCCTGAAAAAGGAATACGGAATAGGAGGAAGGTCCCATGCACTACCGGGGAAAAATGGCTCGGAAAAGCATGATGCTAAAGGTATCCGTCTAGAAAAAGGTGATACCTTGATCCCGAATGTGGATATACTTTTAAGTTGGAATAAGGTGGCACAACGTATTCAAAAATTGATTGCGGCTGACCACTTTATGACACCACAGGAAAAAGAATACTGGAAAGAGAAGCAAGAACAGAAAACACTGGAAAAAACACAGCAGGAGCAGTACATTGCCCACGATACCATAGAAAAAATCAAAGAAGCAACGCAAATCAAGGTTGCTATTGAAACCACAGAAGATTATTCTGAACCAGCCATAGGATTTTATACCTATCACTATCCGGATGGCAGAGAGGGTGTCCGTTTTCGTTTGGTTACAGTGGGCGAAGAAGGGAAGCTGGTAGGCTATCCACAAGCAAACAAATTTTTTATC
>JAVWVS010000049.1:0-6961 GCA_036666555.1 Lachnospiraceae bacterium
TTTTTAGATTTTCATCATAGTTTGTACACATTTATCTTTTATAATAGTCTAAGATAGTTGATTAACACTCACTATCTCCCCCCCTCATAAAGTAAGAGCGCCTCTAGATTTATCTAGAGGCGCTGTACTTTTTTCTGATACTTTTTTCTTCCATCCAATGATAGAGGTCTTCATATACTTCTTGTCGATTTATTTCATTGAGAATCTCATGTCGATCCCCTTCATACATTTTTAATGTAACATCTTTCATTCCACACTTTAGGTATGTTTGAAGAATCTTTTCCACGCCTTTTCCAAAGTTCCCCACCGGATCTTCTTTTCCGGAAGTAAACAAAATGGGCAATTCTTTTGGAATTGCTTCCATATTGTACCTCTTCCCTAATTTCTGCATCCCACAAAACATATGATAATAAGCATTCACGGTAAACACAAATGTACACCATGGATCCTTCACATAAGAATCTACAATCTCCGTATCTTTAGTTAGCCAGTCGGAAGGCGTTCTAGCCGGCTCAAAGTGGCGATTATAGCCACCTACTGCCATGTTGTCTACCAGCTTACTCCGATAGTGGCTCCCTTTTACTGCACCGATTATCTTGCAAAGCAACTTCCCACCTGCAAGAGAAATTCCCGGCTGACATCCGGTTCCCATAATAATAACGCCACTCAAATCCTGTCCATATTCCTGAATATATTGTCTGACCAGAAAAGAGCCCATACTATGTCCCAACAGAAAAAATGGAATCTCCGGATATTTGAAAGCCGTCTTCACTCTTAGTGAATGCATATCTCCTATCACATATTCGTTCCCGTGTTTTTCATCAAAAAAACCGTATTCCGTTTCACTGCTGACAGATTTCCCATGGCCTAGATGATCATGACCCACTACATAATATCCTTGCTTACTTAGATACTGTGCAAAATCATGATAACGATTCATATACTCTGTCATCCCATGACACAGCTGTAAAACCGCCTTCACTTCCCCATCCGGTATCCACTCAATGGCATGAATCTGCGTTTTTTGATCCTCGGATGGGTAATAGAATTCACTTTTCATAAGAATCCCTCTATTTTCTTTTGTCGATTTCTACATATTCACGATATGGTGATAAAGGTTTATATGCCGGACGGATAATCTTATCCACATTTTTCAATTCTTCTAATCGATGTGCGCTCCAGCCTACAATACGTGCCGTAGCAAAAATCGGAGTATAAAGTGAAGGTGGCAAATCCAGCATGCCATATACTAATCCACTGTAAAAATCTACATTCGCATTGACACCTTTGTAAATTTTTCTTTTTTCTCCAATAACCACAGGCGCAAGATGCTCCACCATTTCATATAAATCATATTCTTTTTCACATTTCTTTTCTTTGGCAAGTTCTTTCACGAACCCCTTGAAAATATCTGCTCTAGGATCCGAAATAGAGTACACTGCATGTCCCATTCCATAAATCAAACCTTTTTGGTCAAATGCTTTTTTATCCAATAAATCTTCCAGATATTGACGTACTTCATCTTCATCCGTCCAATCGGATAAGTGTTCCTTCATATCCTTAAACATCTGTGTTACTTTTACATTGGCTCCACCATGCTTCGGTCCTTTCAAAGAAGCCATCGCCGCAGCCATGGTAGAATAGGTATCCGTGCCGGAAGAGGTTACTACATGAGTCGTAAAAGTGGAATTATTACCACCACCATGGTCTAAGTGCAGCACCAGTGCCATATCCAATATTTCCGCCTCTAATGGTGTGTACTGTTTATCTTCTCTTAGCATCATCAAAATATTCTCCGCCGTGGATAACTTCGGTGACGGTGCATAGATATATAAGTCCTCTCCTCTTCTATAATTATACGCATGGTATCCGTATACCATCATCATTGGAAATTGACTGATGAGATTCAGACATTGTCTCAATACGTTGGCCATAGAAGTATCATCGGCTTTCTCGTCATAAGAATACATGTTCAAAATAGAACGTGACAAACTGTTCATCATATCTCTGCTTGGCGCCTTCATAATCACGTCTCTTACAAAATTCGGTGGCAAAGTTCTACGCTCAATAAGTGTCTCTTGGAAATCTTTCAATTCCTGCTCCGTTGGTAAATTACCAAACAAAAGCAAATACGATGCTTCCTCAAAACCAAAATGTTCTGCTTCTAAAAATCCCTTCACCAAATCTTTAATATTATATCCTCGGTAATATAATTCTCCCGGGCATGGAACTTCTTTTCCATCGATGACTTTTTTTGCACATACATCGGAAATATTGGTCAGTCCCGCTAATACACCTCTTCCATCTAAATCACGAAGTCCACGCTTCACTTCATAGGTGGTATAGAGTTCTTTGTCAATTGCGTTGCATTTCTCGCAAAGATCCGATAGTTGCTGAATCTTCGGTGAAATATCAAATAAAACGTTATCTAGTGAGTTGGTCATTATTATTCAATCCCCTTTCTGTGCATCCTTTATTTTGTTATCGGTTTATTATACTAAATTGAAAAAGACAATACAATCCATGCAATTATTAAATTTTTACTAATATTTTTGATAAATACTATTGCTCAACTGGGCAAACTCCTCTAACGTCAATGCTTCCCCTCGAATGCTTTCCCCTTTTCCCAATTCCTTGATTGCTTCTATAATAACTTCCTTGGGAATGTCCAAAACAGCTGCATTGGAAAGCCCGTTTACCAGTGTTTTTCTCCTTTGATTAAAGGATGCCCGAATAATTTGAAATAATAGCGCTTCACTTTTCACTTTTACTGGTGGCTCTTCATATCGGTCCAAGCGAATTACCGCCGAACCAACCTTGGGACGTGGCATAAAACAGTTTGCTGGCACATTTGCCACAATATAAGGTTTGGAATAATACTGTACCGCCAGAGAAAGTGCACCGTAATCCTTAGTTCCAGGTCCCACCTGCATACGATCTGCCACCTCTTTTTGCACCATAACCGTAATGCTTTGAAGCGGAACATGCTTTTCAAATAAACCCATAATAATAGGTGTGGTAATATAGTAAGGAAGATTGGCTACCACTTTCATGGGACGTCCTCCATTTTTCTCCTGGGCTAATTTTTCTAAATCCACTTTTAAGATGTCATTTTGAATGACCGTTACATTCTTATATTCCGATAGCGTATCTTTCAACACTGGTATCAAATTTTTATCGATTTCTACTGCTACCACCTCTCTGGCCGCTTCTGCCAGATACTGGGTCATAGTGCCAATGCCCGGCCCGATTTCCAACACAAAATCTTCTTTTGTGATTTCTGATGATGCAACAATCTTGTCCAATACATGTGTATCAATCAAAAAATTCTGTCCAAATTTTTTTTGAAAATTAAAATGATATTTTTGCAAAATTTCGATGGTATTTTGCGGATTTCCTAATGTTGGATTTGTCATATTTTCCCCTGCTTCCATTTATTTATTTTTTCTTAGTATTTTCTTAGTACTTTTTCTGTTCGTTGCAATGGATTGTGGTTTCATTTATCTGAAAAAGTTGTTTTGCATTTTTTTCCGTCTGTACAATCACTTCTTCATAAGTACACTCTTTTAATTTTGCAATTTCTTCCGCCACATATGGTAGATTTAAAGAAGAGTTTCTCTTGCCTCTATTGGGTTCCGGTGCTAAATACGGGCAATCCGTTTCCAACAAAAGAGAGGTAAGCGGAATACTTTTTACCACTTCTTTTAGTTTCTTGCTGTTCTTAAAGGTAACGACTCCCCCAATACCAATCCCATATCCCATATCCACATATTCCTTTGCCATTTCCACCGAATAGGAATAGCAGTGAATCACGCCCGTTAAACCAGCAGCATGTTCTTTCATAATATCCATCGTATCTGCGGCTGCTTCCCGACTGTGAATCAATACCGGAAGATTCCACTTTTTTGCCAACTGAAGCTGTTTTATGAACCATTTTTTTTGTACCATTCGTGGTTCATTCTCCCAATAATAGTCCAAACCAATTTCACCGATTGCTACCACTTTTTTATTTCCGCACAAATTTTCTATATGGGTAAAGGCTACTTCGTCCAAAGTTCCTACTTCATCCGGATGTACCCCTACTGCTGCATAAATAAAGGGATAATCCTTGGCTAACTTTACTGCTGCATCGCAAGATGCCAGCGTAGCACCCACATTCACTATCGTTCCTATTTTATTTTCAAGCATAGAATTCAGCAATTCTTCCCTGTCTTTATCAAATTGCTCATCATCATAATGAGCGTGGCTTTCAAATATCATCTCTCTACCTCGCAATTGTAATTACCTGATTTCTATTCAAATTATAGCATCTTTCTTGTATAATATACAGATAAAGGTTGACCTTCCTTCAGTAAATAGACTATAATTTATATATCAAACCACATAGGAGGCACGTATTATGAAAGTGTATGATGCAGTAAAAAGAGAAGAATCTGAATTAACTGAAGATCAATTAATTGATCTCATGGCTACCGGGGGGCGGCAAGTGGATTTATATCTCAAGGAGAAAAAAACAGATGACATGGGTTATCTTACCTGGGATGTAGAGCATTGGTCTAGCTTAGATGGCAGACGGTTTATCCGTTGCTATTCTCTGGAAGGCAAAGTGTCCAACGAATCCACCGGACACAACATCTATGATTTGAAAAATGATTTCCGTCCAAAAGAAGCAAAAGAAGTACAGTTAAGTTAAATCAAAGATGTGGTTAAAAAAGGGAAGTGGGTTTGCAATGCAAGCCTTCTTCCCCTTTTTTTATCTTTTCTATTCCTGTCTTTTTAGCAAATCTCCGCTCCGGAAGGCATTTCTTTTTCCGGTATGACCAGTGCCAGATTGCCAGCCGCATCTTCTGCACAAAGCAGCATTCCCTCTGACAGAACACCTGCTAATTTAGCCGGTTTTAGATTTACAAGCACCATAACTTTTTTTCCGACCATCTCTTCCGCTTTATAATTTGCTTTGATTCCGGATACGATCTGTTTTATTTTACTTCCTACTTTTACTTGAGAGCAAAGTAATTTCTTTGATTTTGGAACCTCTTCGCAAGCAATAATTTCACCTACTTGAAACTGCATCTTTCCAAATTCATCAAAAGTAATCTCCGGCTTTTCTTCTATATCAATTCCGGTTTCCTCTTTTTCTTCTTCCATCGGTGGATGAAGCTCTTCCACCTTTTTCAGAACCTCTTCTATGTCCAATCTGGCAAATAGTATCTCCGGTGTATCCGTCACATGACCATCCCCTAATTGGCTTAAGATTTTCTCGGACGTTTCCGGCATGAACGGAGCCAATTCCTTGGCACCTTTAGAAATATTCTGAATCAAATTATAAAGCACCGTCTCTAAACGATCTTTTTTCGCCTCATCCTTGGCAAGTGCCCAAGGCATTGTCTCATCAATATATTTATTACAACGTTTAAATATATGAAAGATTTCTGTAATGGCATCTGCCACCCGAAGATCGTTCATCTTCACATCTATTTTTTCCAATGCATTCTGTGCAACTGCTTCCAGATCTTCATCCACTTCTTCTATGACCTTTTTATCGGTTACCGTTCCACCAAAATATTTATTCGTCATGGAAACTGTACGATTCACCAAATTTCCCAGTGTGTTTGCCAAATCCGAATTCATTCGTTCCACCATCAATTCCCAGGAGATTACTCCATCGTTGTCAAATGGCATCTCGTGCAATACAAAATAACGAACTGCATCCACTCCAAAGAAATCTACCAGTTCATCTGCGTACAGTACATTTCCTTTGGATTTGCTCATTTTGCCATCCCCTTGTAATAGCCAAGGATGTCCAAAGATTTGCTTGGGAAGTGGTAAATCCAACGCCATGAGGAAAATTGGCCAATAAATCGTATGAAAACGAATAATATCTTTTCCAATCAAATGCAAGTCTGCCGGCCAGTTCTTCTTGAACTGCTCCGTGCTTTCTCCCATGCAGTTATATCCAATTCCCGTAATGTAATTGGTAAGCGCATCTAACCATACATAAACTACATGCTCCGGTGCAAAGTCCACGGGAATTCCCCATTTAAAGGAAGTTCTGGAAACGCATAGATCTTGTAACCCAGGCAGTAAAAAATTATTCATCATTTCATTTTTACGTGACACCGGCTGGATAAATTCCGGATATGCTTGAATATGCTCAATTAAACGGTCTGCATATTTACTCATCTTGAAAAAATAAGCTTCTTCTTTCGCTGGCTGTACTTCCCTTCCACAATCCGGACATTTTCCATCCACTAACTGTGCTTCCGTAAAGAAAGATTCGCAAGGCGTACAGTACATACCTTCATAATGTCCCTTATAGATATCTCCCTGCTCATACAATTTCCGGAAAATTTTCTGCACTTCTTTTTCATGATCAGCATCCGTTGTACGAATAAATTTATCGTAAGAAGTATTCATCAAATCCCATATGCCTTTTACCGTTCCTGCCACTTGATCCACATATTCCTTAGGAGAAATGCCTGCTTCCTCTGCTTTTAATTCGATTTTTTGTCCATGTTCATCCGTTCCGGTCTGAAAAAACACATCAAATCCTCGATTCCTTTTATATCTTGCGATGGCATCTGCAAGTACAATTTCGTAAGTATTTCCAATATGTGGTTTCCCTGATGTGTACGCAATTGCTGTCGTAATATAATATTTTTCACGGTCCATGTTCTTTCTCCTCCTCTTGATTTCCATTACATAAAAAACACCATCCCTAATGGTCTTACAATGCCATCAAAAACAGTGTTTATAGTGCGCCATCAGGGATTCGAACCCTGGACAAATAGATTAAGAGTCTACTGCTCTACCAGCTGAGCTAATAGCGCATTTGCATTAGCAATGCAAGGGATATTATATAATATCCCCCACGAAATTGCAAGCATTTTTCCAAAATTACTATCTTTTCCTGAAATGAAATTTTAAATTCCACCCCCTTATCCCTCAGTGGAATTTAGTA
>JAVWVS010000050.1:0-6263 GCA_036666555.1 Lachnospiraceae bacterium
GGGAAACAAACAAGGCACTGTGTTCAATGCCGTCATCACGGTCAAGGGAGTAATAGGCTTTGTGGTAATTTATCCTGCTGTGATAGGCTTGCTCTGCCTTGCGGTATTCCTCAAAGATGTTAAACACCTCATCAGGAACATCAATGTATGTGTCTATGCCTATATGGGCATAGTAGTCTTTCAAGTTTATCGTTTTCATGGTTGTACCATCCTTTCAATTTTGGGGTTTTGCTGAAATCGAAAGGACAACGGTGGGGAACGACAGCGAGGGTCTATAAATGCAAAAATGCCCGACTGAAATTCATAAAATTTCAATCGAGCATAGACATAACTATTTCGTGTTTGGTACTGTAAAACTTCACCTAACAGAGCGTAATATGCTTGGGCAGTGGTAATGCTTTTTTTAATTGTTCACCATGTGGCGGTGCGTTTGACAAGACAAAAAAGGACATGGCGATACCTCCTAAGATACCGCCGTGTCCATATAGGTCATCATAGGTTTGTGCAAGCGTAAAGAAGCGGCGGTTTTGAAAATCAAAACCGCCGCATGGAAATCATAAAGTGTTTACGCGTGTAGATGTATCTACCCGGCAACGGTTTTTTTCTTTTCTGCCGCCGGGCAGATTAGTTAAAGGTATTATTCACGCATACGTTCAACAAGTGACTGTTTATGGATATACCGATTTGTAAAAAATGTAATTGCTACTTGTCCAAGAATGATTGCAATAATTAAAATGATGGTTTGGAAAAATGGAAACTCATATTTGCTAATCATTAAGACCTTTGTACTCATAATGACACGTACTAAAATATATCCAATTCCATTACCGAATACTAATGCCAAAAGCAAAGAGCCAAGTGTAAAAAACAGCCCTTCTCTATGAATCATCTGACGAAGCTGCCTGTCAGATAAGCCGATAGCCTGTAAAATTCCTAGTTCTTTTTTACGAACTAAAATGCTGAAAATCATTGTGTTGACAAGACTGATATAACCGATAATGCCAATTACAATCAAAAGACCATAAATGGTATAGCGAATACTGCGAATCAAATGTTCTGCAACCCCAATTTCTTCATCATATGATTTGAATAGAAAATAAGGATTCTTATGTTGAATCGGTAATAGCTCAGCCTTGGCACTCTCAAATTTTTCCGGTTGCACGGTAATGTAAATGGCACTTGTGGGATTTATATTGGTAATCAAACGTTCCAAAATTTCATCAGCAATCAAGAACGTGCTGTCACTACTATTTGTACTTGCCATCAGCGTTCCAATAAAGGGGATTTTTTTATCTCCGTCAAAAAGCGTAAGTTCTATCGTGTCACCAATTTGGAATCCATATTTTTCAAACAAGACATCCCAAGTGAAAATCAAACCGTTAGATTGCACCAATTCGTCATAGTTTAAAGTGCCACGTTTTAGTGAGCCTTTCAAGGAATCCAAATCATTTTTAGTGATTCCTCCAAGTTCAATTCGTTTTTCCTCTAATTGGATATTTGTAGCTTCTGCAACCACTGTATGCTTTTCTTCTATATTTGTAATTCCATCAATAGACATAATTTGTCTCTTTAATTCATCACCTAAAATACCCTGTGCTTGAAGCGAATTCAGATTGTTTTCAGGGTATTCCCTGTCATCAAGCGCATAATTAAGGCTAATTTCAAAATCACCTTTAGGTAACAGCATCTTCGCATAGTCTTCCGCCGTCACATTATTTGCAACATTAGCTGTTGCCAAAAATAAAATACTGGAAAAGCCAAGAGCTAATATAGTAACCAAAGTTCGACGCTTATTCCTCTGTAAATTGGCATAGCTTAGGCTAGATACAGAAAGTATTTTGAATGATTTTCTTTGCTGTTGCTTTCCCTGTGGCTCTTGATACCGCATTGCCTCAATTGGTGAAATGGTTGATGCCATTTTCATTGGTTTTCTGAGGGATACTAAAACGGTAAGCAAAACAGCAAATAAAACACCAACAGCAACGTATGAATGCCAAAATGTGTCGATGCTACTGCCTGTGAGAATAAGTAGTCTAAATATTATTACAGTAATGAAGTAACCAATCAAAATTCCAAGAGGGATTCCGATAATAGAAAGCGTCATGCTTTCGGTCAACAATAATCTACGAATTTGTCTTTTGGTAGCACCAAGTGCCTTTAATTTTCCCATCTCTTGGATGTTGGAGATTACTGACACATAATAAATGCTGTAAATAACCATGCCGCCAAGTATAATTATTAAAAGCCCAAGACCAATCATTGCAGTCTGTGCCTCAGTGCCTGGGTTGGTCATGTAGGTTAGATACTGCTCATTGTATGAAACATCTGTTTTGGCAAGCCCTATGTCCTCAGCCATTCCTGCTATCATTTCTTCGATTTCATCTTTTGAATACTCCTTTTCGTTTGCTATGCGAATAAGAGCATTTAACCGTCTTTGCTCTGAATCGACATACTGATTGACAAATTCTTGAGAAATGTATGCTCCATAGACCAGTCGAGTTTCATTTATATTGAGTTGAGAAATGTCTGACTGCTCTAGTATCCCTACTATAATAAAATCAAAGTTTTTAATTTTTCCGTCTTGAATTCGCAATGGAATTTGAAACTTGTTTCCCAGTTGAGGTGTTACATTTAACCGTTCAAAAAGAGCCGGAGGCCCTGCAATTTCATTTTCTGCTACTGGCATTGCGCCATCTGCTAATGAAATCTGGCGGATTTCACCTTTCTCTAATACATCATAATTCAAAAAAGCATTTAGCTTAGGAATTTCAATGGATGCAATGCTTTCTCTTGTCAAAAGGGATTCTACATCAGCATGATGCTCCAATTTGAACGCTTGGTCTGCCGTGATTCCCTTTAATGTGGCGTGGTGGTTTCCTGCACTTTGCGCGGTTTCAGTTTGCTGATAATGGATAAAGGTAAATGCGGAACTGCCAATCGCCATAAGCAGTGTAGTCATCAGTGTGATTGCAATAATAGTGAGCAGGGAATGTTCCTTGTTATATTTTAGGTGGCTAATTGCCAATTTGTATATTGTTACCATTCTTCCACCACCTTACCGTCTGCAATCACCAACTTTCGATTGCCCATTTGTGCAATATCTTCATTATGCGTGATGACAATAAGCGTCTGTTCATATTTAAACGCAGAAGTTTTCAATAGAGTTATTACTTCATTACCAGTTTTAGAATCGAGGTTTCCCGTCGGTTCATCGGCTAAAACGATGGCAGGCTTTGTCGCTAATGCTCTGGCAATCGCCACACGTTGCTGTTGTCCACCGGATAATGTATTGGGTAGACTTGTAAGTTTGTCAGTTAACCCAAGCAATTCAATAATTTCTTGTAGGTATGGCATATCTGGTTTTTTACCATCCAGTCCAATCGGGAGAATGATATTTTCCCATACATTCAATGATGGGACTAAATTGAACGCCTGAAAAATAAATCCAATCTTTCGTCTGCGAAATGCAGACAAATCTTCTTCATCCATTTTTGTGATACACTCATTGTCAATCCAGACTTCGCCAGAAGTGGGGTAGTCCAAGCCTCCAATAAGATGCAGCAGGGTGCTTTTGCCAGAGCCGGATTTTCCTACGATGGTAACAAAGTCGCTCCGTTCAACTTTGATAGATGTATGCTCTACGGCATTAATAGTTTTGGTGCCGGTGGCATAAGATTTTGTCAGTTCTTTTGTTTCTAGGATAATATCCATAGTTAATTCTCCTTTACAAATGCAGGTTGATGGTTTTCGTTTATGTGACTATAGAGCCAATATAATTGGTAAGTAATTCTATGTTCATAAATTCCTCCGTTGTTCTCATATCATTATTTTAACAGAGGAGTATTACAGAAGCCTTACAGTAAGGCTTACCGTTATATAACAAAAGAAAAGGTCGGGTTACCGACCTTCTTTAGTTTCTAAATTGTAAAATAAAGGTACTTCCCTTGCCAGAAATAGAATTGACACTGATTGTTCCACCTTGACGCTCTAAAATCATGCGTGTCAAATAAAGACCAACACCGCTCCCCTCTGTTTCTTTCACAACCGGGTTATGTGAGCGATAAAAGCGCTGAAAAATTTTATTGTACTCATTCACTGCAACTCCAATACCTTCATCCGTAATTTCAACACTTGTATAGAAATGCTGCTTGTGAACTGAAATAATAATGTGACTGCTATCTGGGCTATATTTTACGGCGTTGTCCAAGACGTTAACAATCGCTTCGCTTGTCCAGTGTTCATCTAATTGCAATGAAATATTTTCTGTTTCTTGTAATGAGATTTCAATATTTTTCTTTCTGGCTTTTTCGTAAACACCATTGACAGCATTTACTAACAAATCATTGAGAAAGACAGGTTGAACTACCAGAGAAATCATTGCTGCTTCCAAACGTGATATATTCATTAGGCTTGAAATCAACTTTTCCAGCTTTACTAACTGAGTTTCGCTTCTTTGCAAAAATTCCGCCTGCTCGTCAGGATTGGCGGCATCCAAGTACATATAGAAACAAGTTTTCAACGCTGCCATTGGTGTTTTTAACTGATGCGAAATATCGGTGACAAGAGCCGTTGTACTTTCTTTTTCATGGTTTATTCTTACATTTTTCGTTTCGATTTGATGCCCTAACTGCTTCAAGCGTTCTTCTACTTGTGTTAACATAAAACCCGCTGAGGCTTTGCTTGCTTTTTTAGTATTAAATGAAAAAGAGAAATTCTCGGACAAATACTGTTCCAATATCCCTAAAATTTTTTGATTATGATTTCGGATGTTCATGTAAACAAATAAAAATGCAAGCGATAAGAAAAGAAATATAGTAATCAAAAAGAAAGCTGTCCAATTTCTCCACGCAATCAAATAAGAAGCATAGAGCGTATTATCAGCCAACAAATGCTCCTCGTCATATCCATATTGGTTCAAGATGTTCTCTCCAATTTTCCGCCAATGCGCTGTTGGCTGGCACAGCCCTAAAATAAAATCTTGCTCCATTTGAGGGTTGTTCTCAAGTATTGCGCCGCAAATTTGCTGTACCGTTACTAACTCCTGCCGTCCAGCTTCTTTCAACATATCGTGTTCAATTTTGGGTAGCACAATTATCTCAGCCACAAAAGCGACTGATACTATAAAAAATCCTATTTTTAGTAAAAGACAAATTCCTTTTCTTCCATTCATTTTGATTCACACTCCATTTCCCATACATACCCTAATCCTCGTACATTCTTGATATATACAGGGTTTGAAGAATCAGCTTCAATCTTATCCCTTAACCGATGAATATTGACAGCAATGGCATTTTCATCAACGAAATCCGTATTGACATCCCATAGACACTCCAGAAGCTGTTTTCGGGATAGAATATGTCGTGGATTTTCAATAAATGCAGTGAGCAGTTTCCAGTCTGTTGGTGTGATTGAAAGAACTTCGTTTCCTTTCATGACCCGTTTTTCATTTAAGTAAAAGGTAAGGATTCCAGAGCAAATAATATTTCTTTGTGATTTTACAGTCCGCTTTAGCATTACGCTGATTTTTGAAATAAGCACTGACATACTAAAGGGTTTTGTCACATAATCATCTGCCCCCATTTCATAACCAGTTATCATATCAATTTCCGAGTCAAGGGCTGTAAGGAATAGAAAAAGCACATTACTCTGCTTACGAATTTTTGCACAAATATCCAAGCCATTTCCATCTGGCAAACTAATATCGCAAATGACAAGGTCAAAAGGATGACTCTCAAATATAGTAAGACCTTCAAGTACACTGAATGCAGTAAAAACCGTGTATCCCTCTTTTTGAAGTTTTAAGCTTATTCCACGATTGAGATTTTCCTCATCCTCAATTAACAATATACTATACATATATAATTCTCCTTTGCGTAGATTCAATTATTTATTCTGATTTTTTTCGTCCATCAGCAGGCTTTTCTGCATCTTTGGGTATCATCCATGCCCGACCAAATTTCAAAGTACCATCAATGCGGTTTTCTTCACACAATTTTTGTATCCGCCTTTCTGATATGCCCCATTTTTCAGAAGCGGCTTTCACAGAAACGTAATCCATATAATCAACTTCCTTTCGCCAAAATAATATACATCAATTATATACGGAATTACGAATAATGGCAAGTTTGTTTCTGTCGAACAGGAAATTACACACTACCTAATGTAAAATCGCATTTCGTTCTCATATCATCACATGAAATGTACAATGATATCCTGACTTTTGCAGCAAAAAGAGTATAAAATACCCGTCAACCTTAGGAAAT
>JAVWVS010000051.1:0-5860 GCA_036666555.1 Lachnospiraceae bacterium
TACCGGAGGTAAAGGCAAAAGAGGGCTATCAGTTTGACGGCTGGTATGAAGAGGGGCATAAAGTAGAAACGATGCCGGTCACTGTGGAGAAGAATGGAACTTATCTTGCAAAAATCTCCAAGACGGTAGTACCGGATCCCACACCGGATCCTACCCCGGATCCAATTACCTATACCGTACATTTTGATTTTATGGGAGGCAGTTATAATGGAAATAATCAACCGGAAATGAATGTTTCTATCAAGCAAAATGGAACGATAGAGAATTATCCGGACAGTAAGCTATTAAGCAAAACAGGGTATAAATTTAGTGGATGGTATCAGGAGAAGGAATATCAAAATATTTGGGATTTTGGGAAGAATACCGTGTCGGGGAATATGACATTATATGCAAATTGGGAGAAAGTGGACGGCATGGGACCTGTTTCACCAAATGATCCAACACCGAATCCACCGGCTGTTTTAAAACCAATACCGGTCAAACAAGTGGCTCTGACAGCATCACCAGTGACAGGAGATACTGCGAATTATCAAATTTATCTGGGAATGTTTGGAGTACTTGTGAGCGGAGGAATGATTGTATTAATAAAATATAGACGTCGCAAAAGATGCCAACAGTAGAATAAGCAACAGTCATTTATTAAATATGCATCGAAATCTGCAATGGCAGATTCCGATGCATATTCGGCATTATACGCTATTTTTTTATTCGGGAACAAGAAAAGATATGGATATGATATATAGTGATTAATGGAGCTAAATGTATAATCTAAAAATCGTAAATGAATCTAATTACGTCATGAATGCAAGAAAAAGGTGAAATAATGTAAAAAAACATAAAAAAAGAAGCATTCATGTTCTATATTGTGAAATTAAGGGTGATGGAAAGTTGATTCATAAAGAAATGTGATATGATTAAAGAAATATAGGATACATATAACTGATTGTAAAAATGGAAAAGTACAGTATATACATTCCCATATTATAAAAAAGGAGTACAGAATGCTGATAACGAAAGAATGTGATTATGCGGTTCGAATCATAAGGGCACTTGCTTCCGGAAATAAAGTGAATGTAACCGAAATTAGCCGAAGAGAGGATATTCCAACCCAATTTACATATAAAATCTCTAGAAAACTGGAAAAAATAAATATTCTGAGAAGTGTTCGTGGTGTTAATGGAGGGTATATATTAAATCGTTCATTAGAAAGTCTGACCCTTTATGATATCTGCGAGGCGGTCAATAAAGAAATCTTGTTAACGAATTGTATGGAAGAAAGCTATCATTGTACCCGAAATCTCAAGGGAGTTCCATGCTTGGTACATGAAGAATTTATAAGGATTCAAGAATTATTAGTGCAGGAATTAAAAGCAAATTCGCTTTTAAGTATATTGAATAAGTAGACGTATTTTTTTTCACAGATACTGTACTAAAATGGTATAGTATAGAACAGGAGGAGTTCTAATGAATGAATGTTTTGGATGTAATACATGTAGCAGTGCAGACAAGCCACTGGAAGGATTTATTCGTGAGTTACCCATGGAGACTTCACACCATCGTGTGGAATCCCAGGAAACGAAGTGCAATTTTGGATTACAAGGGGTGTGCTGTCGCCTTTGCTCGAATGGTCCATGCCGAATTACGCCGGAAGCACCACATGGTATCTGCGGTGCTTCCGGAGATACCATTGTCACACGGAATTTTTTAAGAGCAGTGTCGGCAGGTTCTGCCTGTTATATCCATATTGTGGAAAACACGGCCTTAAATCTGAAAAAAACAGCCCAGATAAAAGGAGTACTGAAAGGAATAGGGGCATTAAATCATCTTTGCGAAATATTTGGCATCACGGATACAGATGAGTATGCTAAGGCAGAAAAAGTGGCAGATATGGTTTTAGCAGATCTATATAAACCGGAATATGTCAAAATGGAGTTAATTGAGAAACTTGCTTATGAACCTCGCCTAAAGAGATGGAAAGAATTGAACATTCTACCGGGTGGTGCAAAATCAGAAGTGTTTCATGGGGTTGTAAAATGTTCTACAAATTTATGTTCAGATCCAGTGAATATGTTGGTAGATTGTCTAAAACTAGGGATTTCAACCGGATTGTACGGTTTGACATTGACGAATCTGCTCAATGATGTGCTCTTGGGAGAACCGGAGATTCGTATGGCACCAGTTGGACTAAGAGTGATTGATCCGGACTATATTAACATTATGATTACAGGCCATCAGCATACCATATTCGTGGATTTGCAGGAACAACTAATATCGAAGACAGCTATTGAAAGAGCTAAAGAAGTAGGTGCAAAAGGATTTAAGTTTATCGGTTGTACTTGCGTGGGACAAGACTTGCAATTACGCGGAAGTCACTACACGGAAATCTTTGACGGACACGCAGGAAATAATTATACCAGCGAAGCGATACTAGCTACCGGTGCAATTGATGCAGTACTCTCGGAATTTAATTGCACATTGCCAGGGATTGAACCAATCTGCGAGGAACTAAAAATCAAGCAAATCTGTTTGGACGATGTGGCGAAGAAGGATAATGCTGAATTAATTCCTTTTGATTTTTTCAATCGCGCAGCTCAAAGCGAACTGATTATGGAAAAAATCATAGCGTCTTACCAAGAGCGTCGCGGCAATGTTCCGTTGAACCTATTACCGGAACACGGGTATGAGAACACACTGACAGGAGTTAGTGAAGTTTCATTAAAAAAATTCTTTGGAGGAACGTGGAAACCGTTGATTGACTTAGTTGTAGCGGGAAAAATCAAGGGAATTGCAGGAGTAGTTGGATGTTCCAATTTAACAGCGGGGGGACACGATGTTTTGACGGTAGACTTAACAAAAGAATTGATTGCCAGAGATATTTTGGTTTTAACAGCAGGGTGTTCTTCAGGCGGAATCGAAAATTGTGGCTTAATGACACTGGAGGCAGCAGAGTTGGCAGGTCCCAAACTAAAGGAAGTATGTAAACAACTGGGAATTCCACCGGTATTAAATTTTGGTCCTTGTCTGGCAATTGGGAGGTTAGAAATTGTAGCAACTGAACTGGCAGCAGAGTTGGGGATTGATTTGCCACAGTTGCCGTTAGTATTATCAGCTGCTCAGTGGTTGGAAGAGCAAGCATTGGCAGATGGTGCATTTGGTCTGGCTTTGGGACTTCCACTTCATCTGGGTCTGCCACCGTTTATCACAGGAAGTAAAGTGGCAGTGCAGGTATTGACGGAGGATATGAAGCTATTAACCGGAGGACAAATTATTATAAATTCCGATGCAAAAGAAACTGCTGACATATTGGAACAGATTATTGATGAAAAACGTGTGGCACTCAACATATAGAAAGGGGGGCTTAACTTGAAAAGAATCTTCATAGATGCGGAAAAATGTGATGGATGTAAAAATTGCACAGTTGCTTGTATGCAGGCACACAGAGGAACTCCCGGAACTGTCTATGACTTAGATCTGACCGATGTGAATAATGAAACTCGTAACCATATCGAAATAGATAAAAAAGGTCATTATAAACCGATCTTTTGTCGCCACTGTGAAGAGCCGGAATGTGTGATGTCCTGCATGAGTGGGGCATTAACCAAAGAGCCGGTTAGTGGACTGGTGACCTATGATGAAATTAAATGTGGTTCTTGCTTTATGTGCGTGATGAATTGTCCTTATGGTACGCTGAAACCGGACACGGCAACGCGTACCAAAGTGATTAAATGTGATTTCTGTGCAGAGGCAGGAGGCGAGCCTAGTTGCGTAAAGTCTTGCCCCAAAAAAGCAATCTACGTAAAGGAGGTGTAGTGACATGAAATATTTAATTATCGGAGTGGGTGCAGCAGGAATTACTGCCGCTAAAACGATTCGTGAACAACAACCGGAGGCAGATATCACAATGATTTCAACGGACAATCGTGTGCATTCCAGATGCATGCTACATCACTATCTGAGCTTAGAGCGAACAGAAGAAACACTTTCATTTGTGCCACAAGACTTTTTTCAAACACAAAATATCCAATGGATATCGGGTATGAGAGTTACGACGATTACGCCAAAGGAACATAGCATTACACTAGAAAATGGAAAGCAATTAGTCTTCGATAAACTACTTATTGCGACTGGAGCGAATAGCTTTATTCCACCGGTAGGTGATTTTCGCAATGCGTCTAACGTGTTTGGTCTGCGCAACCTTTCAGATGCACAGGCAATTAATCAGCTTGTAACAACGGAAAGCAAAGTTCTTATCGTTGGTTCTGGATTAGTTGGACTGGATGCAGCATATGCATTTCTAAGAAGAAACATGAGTGTAACGATAGTGGAGATGGTAGACAAAATTTTGCCTTTGCAATTAGATGATAGAGCAGCGGGTGCCTATCAAAAACTTTTTGAAGAGGCAGGATGCAAATTTTTGTTAAATAAAAAAGCAACCACTACAACCATGAGTGGGAATAAAATTACGCAAGTTGTGCTAGATGATGGAACTGCACTGGAATGTGATTTAGTTATCGTAGCGGCAGGTGTACGACCGGCAATCGAATGCATTGCTTCAGCGGCTATTGAAGGTGAAAGAAAAGTAGATGTCAATGCGCATTTACAAACCAATCATCCGGATATTTATGCAGCTGGAGATGTGGCAGGATTATCGGGAATCTGGCCAAATGCCATGAAACAGGGAAAAATAGCGGCTATGAATATGTGTGGTAATTCTGTGTTATATGAAGACTGCTATGCAATGAAAAATACTATTAATTTTTATGGCCTTACCACATTATCATTGGGAAAAACAACCGTAGAAGAAGGTGATGAAGTATGTATCTGCGAAGAGCGCACAAATTATAAAAAGGCAATTTTCAGAAATGGAAAACTTCGTGGTATTATCTTACAAGGAGATATACGTTACTGTGGAATTTATCAGTATCTGATAAAAAATGAAATGGATTTAAAAGAATTGTCGACTCAAATATTCCACCTTTCTTTTGCTGAATTTTTTCATGTGGCAGCGGATGGAGAATATCGGTATTCTTGCTAAAAGATATTTCAATCATCATTAAATCTATTTAACATGCACAATAGGACCTATGACATAGGTTCTATTGTGCATTTTTCAGTATTTCTGATAATGTGGTTTTAAGAAAAAGGAGGCAAAATAAGGTGCGGAAATCAAAAGAATATGGATACATAAGGGTGTCAGCGAAAGATCAGAATACGGATAGACAGGAAATTGCGATGCGGGAACTAAACATTCCGAAGCTTAAGCTGTATACAGACAAGCAATCAGGAAAAGATTTTGAGCGTCCCCAGTATCAAAAATTACTGCGACAGTTGCAAGCGGAAGATGTGGTTTATATAAAATCCATTGACCGTTTGGGACGAAATTATGATGAAATCATAGAACAATGGAGGATTATTACGAAGAAAAAAATGGCGGATATTGTCGTGCTTGATTTTCCACTTTTGGATACAAGAGAAAAAGGGAAAGATTTGACTGGTAGATTTGTTGCGGATCTAGTATTACAAATTCTGTCTTATGTGGCACAAACAGAGAGAGATAATATTCATCAACGACAAAAAGAAGGAATTGCGGCGGCAAAAGCCAGAGGTGTCAACATGGGGCGTCCAAAAAAAGAAATTCCGGAAGATTTTTTGATGATAAAAAAAGAATGGGAAAATAAAAAAATCAGTCAAAATGAGGCGGCACGTAGATTAGGAGTAGATAAAGGAACTTTTCGAAAATGGGCACAAATAAAAAATGGAAAAATCTGTGTTTGATAGTGTTATATCTTGGAAGTTTTTGAGATTGGAAAATCCGTGAATGCAGGTTTAAACGACATGAAATCAAAAAAAGGAAAAATAG
>JAVWVS010000052.1:0-5507 GCA_036666555.1 Lachnospiraceae bacterium
TGTCAATACCATATCGTCTTTCTATTTCACATCCATTGGTAAAGCAATGGAGTCGACAATTATTTCTTCCGCACGAAGGCTTGTGATTTTGCTCATTTGTATTTTTACTTTGCCACCGCTTCTTAGCATGACAGGGGTCTGTCTTGTGGCACTGATTACCGAGTTTTTGACCTTGATTTTAAGTTTAATTTTCAATATAAGAGAGAATAGATTACTCTTTTGTTGCTAATACAACACTCACAATACTATAAAGAATTGCCGCAATGGGCCAAACAATCCATGTAATATGCCAATCAAAGGACAAAAAGCTCCAAAGCAGATAAATTACGGTAGTGATTGACCAATATGCCTCTTCTATCACCGTTTCCTTTTTGGTTTGTTTTAATTTCCGCTTTTCAAATTCGCCCTCAAACAAAAGCTGCTCATACCCGTTCTTTTCTGACACGATAACAATGATTTGAAAGACACCCATGGCAACGATGGAAAGTAGCACAACAATTGCAGCAACCTCCAGCGTGGGGGAAGGATAGAGTTCATCCACGATGATGATTGGAAAAATGCTTACAATAAAGAGCATCACACTCACCACTAGCTTTCTCGTATAGTTCGGCAGCTCCAGTCTTTTATATTCCTTGATGACATCGGCGACATTGAAGGACAATTCAAAATCACCATTTTCGATGAATCGAAATGGTTCCATTCTACTGTTGCTAATAATAAATACTGCCACGGCTATGGCTACAGACAGCAACAGCCATAAAATCCCCACAATATTCCCCATCCCATTGCGGATGGAAAACCTCAAACCGGAATCCTCCGCCATGCCGTCTAGCAAAATCAGCAGGGCCGGTGAGAGGATGCACAGTGAAACCCCCATGGCAATTTTTCTGGCGCACGCCTTTTTAGTTTTGATGAAATGGTTTGCTTCTTCTATTGTCACAAGCTTCTCCGCCGGGTTGGGGTAAGAGTTGTTTTCATCTGCGCTCTCTATATCCTCCCGAAGAAGATAATCTGTCGATACGGAAAAGAGCTGTGCCATTGCAATGATTTTTGTAATGTCCGGAATGCTTTGTGCACTTTCCCATTTGGATACTGATTGACGCGAGACATGTAATTGATTGGCAAGCTCCTCCTGTGAGTAACCTGATTTCTTTCTGAGATGTAATATTTTATCCGCAATAATCATGTTGATGACCTCCTATTTTTGATTGCCTGGTTTCCTGTAACCTTAGTATACATTTCGAGGCGGTTGCACACAAGAAAGTTCACTGTATAATTCCGCAACCCACGGTTGCAATCTCTATATTCGCTTTTTGCAGTTGATGACACCCAATTGCTCCAAATCTCGCAAAGTAGATGTGAGCATTGTGTTTGTGATGTTAGGAATTGCTTTTCGGAAATCACCAAACCTCATGGTAGGGTGTTGAAGCATAGCAAACAACACCTCTATGTTCCTTTAGTATAGTTTTTCGTACATAGTTAGTTTAATTTGCGTACTTGTGAGTGAATAATATATATAGTATAATTTAAATACTATTAAAGTACAATTAATTATATGAAAAGAGGTTATTTATGATTATTTATTTTAGCGGCACCGGAAACAGCCAATTTATCGCCTCCATTTTAGCAGAGAGAACAAACCAAAGACTAGTATCCATGAATGAAATTATGAAGGGCAATCATCGTTTATCTGTGAACAATGAGTCCTCCATAACCGTTGTATCCCCCATTTATGCGGGAAGAATTCCTCATGTGGTGACAGACTGCATAGAAGCTGCCGATATTCCAAGCGGAACAAAAACCTATTTTGTTACAACTTGCGGGGACAGCATGGGAAATGCAGATCACTATGTCAAACAACTTTGTATCAGAAAGAACATTGAATTTTACGGTATGGCAGAAATCAAAATGCCAGAAGGATATATTGCAATGTTCACTGCTCCCGACGATGACAAAGCAAAAAGCTTGATTGAAGCAGGAAAACAACAAGCTTCTGCCCTTGCACAGTTTATTACAAGTGCAAAACCCTTTACAGAGGTGCAAGGCAAATGGTCGGCCATGTCCCACTTGCTGAACCCCATCTTTTATAAAGCAATCATCAGCGCAAAGGGATTTCATGCTGGGTCAGACTGCGTTGGCTGTGCAATCTGCGTCAATGTTTGTCCTCTGAGCAACATTAAGCTGGAAAGCGGTATGCCAAAATGGGGCAAGGATTGCACACATTGTATGGCATGCATTAGTAATTGTCCAAAACAGACCATTGAGTATGGAAAGAAAACCATTGGCAAAAAAAGATATCATATCAACAAGATTTTAAACAATGTATAACAATGTAATTGTTCACATATTTTCATCATAACACGCATTCTAGACCTCCCTTGAATTATCAATAAATACAATAAAAGTACTTAATCTGTTTCATCCAGTCTTTTCTCCATGAAAATTCGATCTAGGCCTCCGTATTTCTTCTTGTGGTCCACTTCTACATAACCTGCTTTTTTAAAATTATGATAGCTTGGTTCATTATCAGGAGATACGGTCCCTATAATGATTTTCTTTCCATTTTCCCTGCATAGTTGAACCATTTTTTCTTCTAAAATATTCTGAATACCATTGCCACGATATTCTTTATCCACATATACGTCTACATAATCAGCACACTGTTCCATCATTTCACCTTGATAGTTTCGATCCACCCCATATTCTACTTTTTCCAAGTTACATAAAAGACAGGCAATTATGCCAGTCTGTGCTTGACAAATCAGACCAAATCCATCTTCGATAGCTTTCACAAAATCTTCTCTAACTGCAGGTGCAAATATCCTCTCATCTTCTATCGTTTCATACATTTGCTCCCTCAGTTTCATGGCTTCTTCTATATGCTCGTAGGTCATAAATTCTATCCTTATGTCTTCTTTCTTTTTTTCTAAATATATGATTTTTTTCAATGCTTTCCCCTGTCTTTTCAAAATATGTAACATTTCTATACCTGATTTTAGCATAGGCACAACCAAAATTCCATTGATATTATCCTTTGGATAGCGTAAATTTACACTGGCATCTAGATACTAGTTTTGCAGAAGATGAAAATTCAACAACGAACAAAGAACTCACCAATAATTGATGAGTTCTTTGTTTTGCTATATTTTGGTAGAAAAATAAGGAATAGTCTTATTCCGCCGGTGCGGTTTTTGCCGAAGTATCAACCGACTCAGTAGTTTGCGGTGTTCCTTCCGTAGTAACGGGAGCTTCGGGCTTTACCTCCGGCTCAGTGGCTGGCGGTGTTTCTTCTGTGGTAATGGGAGCTTCGGGCTGTACCTCCGGCTCAGTGGTCTTCGGCGGAGCATCCACCGACTCAGAGGCTGGCGGTGTTCCTTCCGCAGCAACGGGAGCTTCGGATTCAACCGTGGGGCTATTTGGCGGAGCCATTATTTGGCCGATTTCTGTTCCTGCTTTTATCGTGTTGCTTTCGCCTGCAACAGCGCAGGTTCCCCATTCCGGCGTGATCGTCAGTATGCTATTTTGGCTTGCATGTACCACAAAGGACATGAAACCAGTAGCTAATTGTTCGGTATAATAATCCACATTCTCAAAAGTTACCTTGCAAAAACCGCTTGTTGCCGTACCGGTGGGGGTGAGCGTGATGTTGTAACTCTTGCCGGCTTCGAGAGTGAACTTGGTGATACCGCTATTTTCAGTGCTTCCAGAAATGACCGTTTCGCCCTGCTTTGCCGTAACCGATACAGTATAGGTGGCGGTTTGTATTTTGGCCGTTCCGGAAGTCGAGGTGGCGGTGAGCCAAGCCCAGCTTGTGCCACATAGGCAGAAGATACAAAGAGCAATGCCGAGGATGGACGGAGCGAGAATATGACCAATTGTGTCATTGTGCTTCGTCCCTTCTGCACGCTTCCCACGATAGAACAGGCGACGATACAAGAGTTTTTTATTATTCGCAAGCTTAAAAACAACCACCAGCAAGGCAGATACAATTAGAACAATTAAAAGAATTACAGTGCTATTATTGTTTCCCATATTATGTATCTCCTTTTTTTGTTTCTACGAGCAATCAAAAAGCACAAGGTATCGCTTATGCCCTTTGATTGCCCCTCACCTGCAAGAGGTGAGAGGACGGACTACCATCAATAATTTGTCTTGTCGAAGTAATAATTTTTTCCCCAGTCATCTGACGTGATTGTGTATTTATCTTTATAGATATCTGCGAGGTTTACAATTGGCTTCCCAAGACGAGTAGGATCAGTACTGCCTTTCTGAATCCAAATATCTTTACCAGTAGATAGCTTTGCACCAATTTTACCGCTGTTAAGATTTATAGTAGCGGCATTTCCTACGCTACCAGGCTGATCCGTAGTATTGGCGTATATTCTGATAGGAATATAGGTGCTCTCTAAAGTTGCTCCATCAATATTCACTACGGGTTCGCTGAGTATATTTGCCATGTCAACAGCATAAGCCATAGCTGTTCCACCAAGGTTCTTGATATGAGCGTCTTTACCCAAGTTCAGTGTGCCGTGTACTTCAAATGCATCGTGAGAGCTGTTCCACGACATGTCTGTACCTGTATGCTTAACTTCAATCGTACCGTTTACAACAGTCAGTTCACCATCAACCCTGATGAACGTCGTTCGTTGTTTAGCATCGGCATCGGTAGACACACCGGTAATTTTCTTGCCATTTAAATCAACTGTGGCGTTAATGCCTTTGGGAACAACATGACCGAATGGAAATGTAATGTCTGCTGCAAGCACGATTCCGCCACCTTTGGTAAGTGCGTCTCCAAGTTCCTGTGCACTGGAAACAAACGCTATGTCATCATAGGTATTTTTGTAAGAGTCATACTCTACAGTATCTTGGGTTGCGTAAACGGTGATGCCAAGACCTTCGATTGCCAGACCCTGATACTCATTACCGGAACCTTCACGCATATGCCCCTTCATAACGATACCTGCAGCGGTTTCGTTTGGTTTAAGGTGACCCTCAACACTAATGTCAATGCCATTGCCATAGGTGAAATCAATCGCCTCAAGAAGCTTTGCATCACCATTGACACCATTTACAACAATCTTGTACTTGAGTGCAAGGTTGCCTTTGTTGACAATGCGAAGCTCAGGCAGTTCATAGGTACAACCTGGCTCCCAAAGAATCGCTTCGCCAGCAGGTGCACCAGCAGCCTTCTTGAACGACAGACTTTGACCCTCTGCGGTTACCCAGTTGCCATCTGCACCCTTCATTTCTAGATCGATATTAAGAGTACCTGCTTGAATCTTGTTTACTGCAGTAGATGCAGTGTCTGTGAACCATGCGAAGGTTGTACCTATCAGCATGGTTACGCACATCAGCATAGCCATAGCACTAGCAATTAATGAGCGTTTTGTTG
Organism: Lachnospiraceae bacterium; assembly: GCA_036666555.1. Classification (GTDB taxonomy): domain Bacteria; phylum Bacillota; class Clostridia; order Lachnospirales; family Lachnospiraceae; genus UMGS1251. Next base: position 5,396 of record JAVWVS010000052.1, read on the forward strand.
ATTTTGAGTTTGTCATTTTTAAGACCTCCTTATGTTTTTTTGCCGACAAGGTTTATAGTTACTTCTGTTATCCCTCCCCTGTGATAATATTTGCCAATTGTGTAGTTCCCAT
>JAVWVS010000053.1:0-1584 GCA_036666555.1 Lachnospiraceae bacterium
TTATTGTAGCTGTTATTGGAGTAGTGATCTTTTGTGGGAATGGGTAGAAGGCAATTTTAAACAGTTGAACGGAGGAAAAATGAAAAAATTTAATTTATGAATCGATTCAGCACCTGCGGGATGAGATTAAAAACCGTATCATTGATAAAAAAAATAGTGCTGTTTTGTAATTAGCATAAGGGAAACACCATGCTCCATGTCATAAAAAGAAAACAAATGTGGTAAGACAAGCAGAACTGAAGGGATTGAGATATGGAAAAGAAAATCATTAATTATTTGCAACATAAAGAGGAGCTTTTGTGCTTTACTCAGAAAAAAAAAGAATATATATGGAGAGAATTGCAGCGGCTACAAAGTGATTGTGGAAAAAATGATATTATTGGCAGTGCCATTGGTGGAAGCTCGGAGGGGATTTCATCTGGCATCGGGGGGTATGCTTCTGATTTGTCTAAAGTGCTGTTAGATTGTAATGCAACTTTAGAACAACGAAAAGAAAGTTATGAAGACTACCTGTTGGAAACCATTAAAGAAGAAATCGATATCATTGAAACGTGGAAATTTTTTACACAGTTAGAGATGCAAGAGTATCAAATATTAAATGCTTTGTATATTGAAAACCAAACATGGGAAGCAATTGCATATGACTTTAAGCTTTCCATCCGTACCATTGGACGTATCCGGGCAAAAGCCATTAAAAAAATTGTTGAAAAATTAGAAAAATTTCATCGGGAATCAACCGTGTTGATTTAAAGAAACCAAACAAAATTGTAAAAGGTGGTGGAAAAATGAATCATATCATTACAACAGGAACCCTGTTAAAAGAACCAAATAGAAAAGATATTGACACTTTATTTTTTACAATATTTGATCGTGGGAGAGGGAATGGAGCTTGCTTTTTTCGGTGCAAATTAAAAGGGGAAAAACGAATTACATATTTTATGAAAGAACTAAAAAAAGGGCAGTTTTATATGGTAGAGGGAACACTCTATCAGCGAAAAGAAACAACAAACCAGGGAGTATTCTCTTTAACTTATGTCAATGTGGAGGAAATTACTTCGTTGTCAGTATCAGTAGATGATTTAAACATGAAGCAACTGGATCAGATTTATTCCGATTTTTTATTTCCGGAAGAAGTAGCAACTGAAATTCATTCAAAATAGAAAGGTTTCCATCTGGGAAAAGGTGGAGAAAAGAGGAAAAAATGGTAGGAAAATATGTGATTGTTAGAGGGGATAGATCGGGAATATTTGCAGGAATATTAAACGCAAGAAATGGACAAGAAGTTGTTTTAACAGATTGTAGAAGAATTTGGTATTGGGAAGGCGCGTGTAGCCTCTCCCAACTAGCTGTTGATGGTACAAAAAGAAAAGAAGGCTGTAAATTCACTGTAACGGTAGATGAGATCATGATATTAGATGTGCTTGAAATCATACCGTGTACGACGAAAGCAGAAAAATCAATCAAAGGTGTCCACGTATGGAAAAGCTAAAGGAGTTTTTAAAAATGGAGCAGGTAGGATTTGGAACGGGCGCAAGTTTTGGCTTTGGCTTTGGCGATGGTTCTGGCGATGGTTCTGGCGATGGT
>JAVWVS010000053.1:1684-5424 GCA_036666555.1 Lachnospiraceae bacterium
CTGGCGATGGTATTGGCTATGGTATTGGTGATATTGGCTATGGTACTGGCGGTGACTTTTGCGATGGTGCTGGCGATGGCTATGGCAATGGCTTTGGCAATGGCACTGGTATAAAACAAATAGGGAAGAATAGTATCCATGTGATTGATGAGATAGAGACCATTATTTATAGCGTTAGAAATAATATCGCAAAAGGAGCAATCTTAAATCAAGACCTAACCCTTACCACTTGTTTTATTGTAAAAAACGAGCAGTTGTATGCTCATGGAACAACATTAAAAAAGGCAATGGCTGCAATGGAAGAGAAATTGTTTTTTAATATGGATGTGGACGAGCGTATCAGTTCATTTTTAAAAGAGTTTGAGTTAAACAAAAAATATCCGGCCAAATTATTTTTTGAATGGCATTTTAAATTAACGAGAAGCTGTGAACTAGGTAGGAATTCTTTTGTAAAAAATCATGGGATCAATTTAAAAACGGACCAATTTACCGTAGGCGAATTTATAAATCTGACAAAGGATGAGTATGGTGGAGAAATTATAAAAAAACTGGAAGAGAAGATCTGCTGATGAAAAATCTTTCGGGGGGAAAGAGGTAGTAGTATGAAAACAATCACGGTCATTAATTTAAAAGGTGGCGTCGGAAAAAGTGTAAGCATTGAAACATTGGCACATATGTTGGCTACCGTATATGGTCAGCGTGTGTTGACCATTGACTTAGATCCACAGGGAAACCTGACATCTGCCTATAGCGATGAGGATTATGTGAAACTTTATTTAAACGGAGTGAGTGGAAAAGAAGAACCGGTGGATGAATATACGGTAGGCAACTTGTTGTTAGATAGCACGTTTGAGATACATAAATGTATTAAGTCAACGAAATATCAAAACGTAGATATTCTGCCATCTAATCTAACATTGGCCCGCGGGGAAGAATTATTAAAAGCGGATATAACAAGCCCACAACAATTTCGTCTAAAAATGCACTTGGAAAAAATAAAAGAGGAATATGATATCTGTTTGATTGATTGTAGTCCCTCTCTTAGTATTTTAAATATAAATGCACTTACATGTGCCAATGAAGTATATATCCCAACCCGAGTGGATGGGGGAAGTCTATTAGGAGTTGCAATGACATTAAATCTTATCAAAGAGGTGCAGCAATATGCCATGGGATTGAAAGTAGGTGGTGTGTTTTTTACAGCATTTAACAAACGGAAACACGTATCAAAAGATGCCTATGCGCTTTTAGCAGCAACCTTGCCTTCTAATATTTTATTGCCAATTACGATAGGCATTACCAAATACTTAGAACTCAATTCACAAGAGCAAAAACAATTGTTGGAGTTTGATGAACATATGCAGTTAGGTGCAACTAAAAGTTATCTGGAATTAGCACAATATATGTTGGCCAAAAATAAAAAGGAATGTCTGATAACGTTAGGATACGAAGGAGGGGGAATGAAATGAGCATGATACAGGGATTGTTATCCAGCACTTCATTAAAATCACTTCAGAAAGATGGTATGAATCTGGAGTACCTTTTTATTGATGAAATTATACCAAACGAAAAGAACAAGAATCGAAGTATGAATGAGATTGAACGATTGGCGCAGGAGATCTTTTTCTCAGGATTGGAACAGCCTTTAGTGGTACGACAAGACAAAGATACCTATTTGCTATTGAGTGGCCATCGTCGATTAGCGGCTATTCAGTTATTAAGAAGCCAAGGGAAATGGAATTCTGATAAAGTCCCTTGTATTGTCAAAGAACTGGCACAGATTGAGTTGCCGATTTCAGAAGACCTTAAAGAAACGTTGTCCATGTTGGTCACCAATTCTACAAGGAAAAATACCACAACAGATATTGCAGAAGATTTAAAAAATTGGACCACGATATTCACGGAGTTACGAAACCAAGGAGTAGAGTATATCCCGATGGGAATTGACGAACAAGGGTGTGAACTTCAAACTACGATTGTAGGAAAACGAACAAGAACCTTGGTATCGGAAGCTACCGGCATTGGTGAAACACAAGTAGGACAGTATGAGAAAGTGGAAAAACAAGGTAGTCAAGAGTTAAAAGAAGCATTAAAGAACGAACAACTCTCGGTTGGTGTAGCAAGTGAGATTGCAACATTGCCGGAAGAAGCTCAAACAGAATTACTGACGCAATCAAAAGATGTGATTTTGACAAAGCCTGCTGTAGCAAAATTCAAGGAACAACAACAGCTGGAACCATCAGTAGAAGAAATTCAATTTTTTTATAACGAAGCATGTCAGCGGTATGATTTTGATTGGAATCATTTAAAAGAGGAACTTATTCAACATTATGGTAAAAGTTACGCCGGAATGGTTCGAGAAGACTTTTCTTGTAAATGTTCGCCAACAAAAATTGCAATTAACAAAAAAGAAGTGACTTGGACTAGGTTTGTTGCATTGCTTCGTGATGTTGTTCCAAAGCCGAAAGAAATGAAAGAATTACAACCAAAAGAAGCCCATAAAGAGCATGTGTCACAAGTGACACCAACAGAGATAGAAACATTAGAGGGGCAGATGCAGTTAAATGATTATCCAGGAGTGGTCCCATCTGTTTTAGAAAAAGAACTTTTCCAAGAAGAAAAGCCAGTGGAAATAAAGGAAGAACGAACATTGCAAGTTAGTCAGGTGTCTTTTTTTGAAGATCTTGAATCGATACAAAAAGGGTTAAGTGAACAAACAAGGACGCTTGATTCAGCACAAGCACTTACTTACTACAATGCAATCCGTGAATTGGAACTTGTGTTAAATATAGAATCTGTAAATGGTAGCACAGACAAACTGTCTTAGCTATAGTCACTCGTTGTTGTGCACGAATGAATAATATATCACAAATATTAAGCCGTGTACTGCCTCCTGCCTCCATGGTGGGAGGAGAAAGGGGTGTGGACTATGGGAAATGTGTTGAATTTGAGCCAAAGGAAGAAAATGAGTTTTAGGTGAATAACTGGAAAGGAATATTTATGTATAGCTGGAATAACAAGGATAATGAATGGTGGGATAAAGGTCGTTTTGCCTTAATTGCAAGCGAGGCGAATGTAGGGATTACTTCTTGACGGAGTAAATTAAAATTGTAAGACCGTATGTTGTTGCGGCAGAATGGAGAGAAATCATGGAAGTAAAGAGAACTATTAAGACAAATGTTAAATCTTTTGAGCTTGGCGATGTTATCAGCTTCAAGATGAAAGATGGTGAAAAGGTACAGGCAAAGGCAGTGAAGAAAACTGAGGAAGGTATGTTGTTTATCACCGTGGATTGTTTGAAAGACGAATATCGGATGTTCAAGAATCCGGACGGTATGGGAAGTATGGAACTCAACTACTTCAACTCTGATTTGAGACACGCTCTCAATGGAGAAATACTTGACCGCTTCCCGGACGAAATCAGAAGCCGCATGGACTATATGAGAATTGGTGTTAATTACACATTCGACCTTCTCCGTATTCCTACAGAGAGAGAAATCTTCGGTGCGAATCCTTATGACAAGGAAGAATCCAATACTGTGAAGCAGTTTAAGGGTATGAAGAACAGTAGAAATCGCATTGCATTTCAAGGCTCTAAGACTGGCACATCCGAGTGGTATTGGTTGCAGCAGAATAGAGGTGTCAACTGCGCCGGTTATTCGGAATACTGCGATGCGTCTTACACTGGTGGTGTTCGCCCGGTATTTCTCTTATCCTAAACCCTTGCCTCCTTGTGGGGG
>JAVWVS010000054.1:0-5220 GCA_036666555.1 Lachnospiraceae bacterium
GCGTAGAGCATGAAGTCTTCGTCATCCATTTTTTCCATCATCCACGGAATGATGAGGCAGTCGTGGTATACCAAGTTGAATAGTGGAACGGGAATGCCGATTCGTGGACTTCCTGGTTTTTCCATCATAAAAGCGTAAGGTGCGTAGTGGGAAAATACTAAGCTAGGAACGGACCAGTCGGTGACTTCTTCGGAACTGGGAAGAATACCTTGTGACAGGAGATATTCGAAGCATAGGTTGCGAAATTCATGGCATTCTTTACGGTTGATGCGGTGCCATGGGTGATTGCATTCATCACCTTCGTTGCAGGTGAATACGTCTAGGTATGCACAGTCTAAATCGATGTCGTGTTCTTTGATTTCTGAAAAATTGCGTTTGACGTAGGAAGGTGCTTGCGTGGCACAAAGGTAAGTCTGATGACCGCCTGCCCAACGAGAGTGTTCCAATAATGTGCCATCTGCCTGCAAGGCAGCGAAGTTTTTGTCAAATGTTTTTGCGGCAAAATAGTAATCCCGATATTGGTCATGAATTCCAAATAAATAGCCACAATCGTGCATCGTATCGGCCAGCTCCTTCATGCCTTCCCAACCTCCGGCTTTCGCACATGCCGGAAGGTAATCAGGATGTTGATTGTCATATCCGGGTTCTGCCCAACCGTCTAGATGCAGGTACAATTTTTCTAATCCTAAATCATCATGATAGTGCTTGATTTCTTCCGAACGAGTATGGAACGTGGTTAGATTTTCATTCTTATGTGGATTTGCAGGATCAAAAAAAGTGGAATCCGGCATCACAGTGGTTTTGATTCCCTTGTGAACAAAGGCAGCACCAATTAATTTTTCCACAGGCGCTTTTGCAGATTTTTCCGCAAGAGAGCGAAAAGTCCCTTTCTCTTTCGTGTATGTACGATATATTTTGCAGAGATCGTTGTAATCGCAGTCTGCTACAAATGAATAACGCATAGTTCTGCGGTAACGAATCTGTCCCAGGCTTGGGCGCCACTTGATGCCGACTGTGGTGTAAGGTCCCCCAGCAGGATGTTCTGCATAATAGGACGCATCCCAAGGCTGCTCACAAATGGCAATGTAGCCATTTCGGTTTTTCACTTGACCAAACCAAGGCATATATGCTCCGGCGGTGCATAATAGACCATCAAACAATAATTTTTCCAGTGCAACTTCCCAAGTATTTGGAATCAAAAGCCCTTGTTGAATATTGAGTAAAGTGTACCATTGATTGGAATTTTTAGAAAAATCCATAGATCCGGGCCAAAATACTTCCGTGATATGGAGGTCCGACTCTGTTAGTGGTACAAATTCAAAGAAAACATCTCCGGAAACAGATTCTATCCAAGTAATGGTATCAAAAGATAAATTGATCACTCGATCTTCTTGTTTAAACCCTTCATAATGGCTAATCACACCTTTGCCAAGACCGGTGTTCCAGTCTTGATGAGTGATGGATGCAGCATCCGCAAATAAAATGGTACCTTGTGTTGTTTCAATTTTAGGACAATAATTTTTAGTCCAATTCCAAGTCTCAAAACCACGGGTGATAGAAAAGGAAAGGGTTGTTTCATCAAAACAAAGTTCCGTTTTGTTACAAATAATTTGTTTCATGTTCGTCCTCCAGCTAATATGTTTATTGTATTATTTTAAATTTGATTTTAGTATATAACGTTTTATGTAATAAAGCTTACGGGATTATCCTTGAACATTGTTATATTATCCCGCTTTTGAAAAAGAAATGGTAAAAAGCTTTCCTTCATAAGAAAAGCATACTATAATATAAATTCGGAAAGAAAATCAGAGTATGGACAATGTGGAAATGAGTTAGGTGAATTAGATAAGCATTTTCTATTTAAAAAAAGTATAATTATATGAAAGAAGTGCAAGATAGTTAAGATGAGAAGGAGAAAATCATGGAAAGAAAAAATGCATGGGAAACTTATGGAGAAGCAGATTTAAGCAGATTGGAAGAAGTGAACAAAGCATACCGCAATTATCTAGATGTTGGTAAGACGGAAAGAGAATGCGTTGCAGAAGTGATTCGCATGGCAGAAAAAGAGGGATATCAAAATCTGCAGACGTTGATTGATCAGGGACAGACATTGTCCATAGGAGATAAAGTTTATCAGGATTATATGGGGAGAGCCATAGCATTATTTCAAATAGGGGAAGAACCGTTAGAAAAAGGAATGAATATTTTAGGCGCGCATGTAGATTCACCAAGAATTGATATTAAGCAAATTCCTTTGTTTGAGGAAAATGGATATGCATATTTAGATACCCATTATTATGGAGGAATCAAGAAATTTCAATGGGTTACACTTCCACTTGCAATTCATGGAATTGTGGTGAAAAAAGATGGAACAAAAGTAGAACTTGTCATTGGGGAAAAAGAAGAAGATCCTATCTTTATGATTACCGATATTCTTCCACACCTGGGCAAAGAACAAAGGAAAAAAACAGCGGAAGAATTTATTAGTGGAGAAAAAATGGATCTTTTAATAGGAAATAGACCATTAAAGGGGACAGAAAAAGATCCAGTGAAAGCAGCTATTTTAGCACAATTAAAAAAAGAATATGATATTGAAGAAGCTGATTTTCTCTCAGCAGAATTGGAAATTGTACCTGCAGGGAAAGCAAGAGAATGTGGATTGGATCGCAGCATGATTATGGGATATGGTCAAGATGACCGAGTATGTGCATTCACCTCCGCATTAGCCATGCTGGAAACGAAACATACGAAAAGGACTACTTGCTGTCTTCTTGTAGACAAAGAAGAAATCGGAAGTGTTGGTGCATCCGGAATGACTTCCCGATTTTTTGAAAATGCAGTAGCAGAATTAATGGATAGAACCGGTGATTATTCAGAATTGAAAGTGCGCCGTGCTCTTGCAAATTCAAAAATGCTGTCTTCAGATGTAAGCGCTGCATTTGACCCCATGTATGCAGAATGTTATGAAAAAAGGAATTCTGCGTATCTTTCTCAAGGACTGGTATTTAATAAATACACAGGAAGTGGCGGAAAGAGCGGATCCAATGATGCAAATCCAGAATATATTGCACAACTTCGAAATATTATGGATGACAATCAAGTTGTTTGGCAAACAGCAGAACTGGGAGCAGTTGATGTAGGTGGTGGTGGGACCATTGCTTATCTGATGGCGGAGTATATGATGGATGTGATTGACAGTGGTATTGCAGTGCTTAGTATGCATGCACCGTGGGAAGTTACCAGCAAGGCAGATATTTACGAAGGCGTGAAAGGGTATTGTGCATTTTTAAAAGAAGCATAAGAACTTGGTAGAAAAGAAGAATAGCAGGAACGTTGATGTCCCTGCTATTTTTGTTAGCTTTTCTTTTGTTTACTAGGATGTGTGATTTCGTTGGAGTATTTTTTTACGGAATTCAAGTATTCTAAAGGTGACATTCCGGTAGCCTTCTTAAATTGCTTCGAAAAATATTGCAGGGAGCTATAGGATAAATAGAAAGCAATCTCCGTAAAGTTCATCGTGTCATCCCGCATAATTTCTTTGGCTCGTTCAATTTTCATAAGATTAAAATAATCCACTGCGCCACAATTTAATTCTTTATGAAAAAGAGAATGAAGTGTAGAGCGACTGATAGAAAAATTGGTACAAATGTCTTCTACCGTTAGTTGCTCACAAATATGAAATTCTAAAAATTGAATAATTTGTTCTAAGCGATTGGAACTGGCAGAAGCACTTAGTGGAATATTGGTTTTTGTGTGTTGCAAATTTGCATGATTATCAAAATGTGCACGTTTTATATGAATCAAGAACGTTTGTAAATACAGTAAAATCAATTGCTGAGAACCAAAGGGTGCATCATTAGAAAGAACTACTTCTTCTACAGAAGGAATGTGTAAAGGCGTGGAAAAAGCACTGCGTGCTTCCGAAATAATATTGGAAATGAGTAGTCGCTCTTCTTGACTGAGTGAACAGGAAGTGTTTTCAAAAAATTTCATGCTATCTGAAACACAACGGAAAGAGACGGCTACTAGATTTGGTGATTTATTTCCGGTAGCCTGAATGGCATGGAACTCATTCGGCTTATGAAAAATAATATCGCCTGTATGAAGTTGATATACATTGTCTCCTGCCTGTACTACCAGTTCTCCTTTATCCACGTACATAAACTCCCAAAAATCGTGAGATTCTCCGGAAAATACAAAGTCTTTCATATATTCAAAATAATGAATCGTAACAATTTGGTCAATTGTAAATTCTTTTTGTAACAGGGTACTTTTATATGCCATTTCATACCTTCCTTTGTATAGAAAGTTTCTTTTTATTTTATCATAAAATCAAGAAATCCACAAGAAACGGAAAACCCGGATGAAAGTAGTGGATAATGCTGTAATAAATATCTAATTATTTAATTAATTTGTGGAAAATAACAAAGATAGGACAATAAGACAATGACTTTGGATAATCATGTAAGCATTTCTAGGGAAGTGAATATATAATAAAAGTATAAAAAGAATATAAAATAAAAATAGATACACAAGGAGGCCATTATGAGTAAAAGACTTAAGATTGCATTAGCAGGCCTAGGCAGTCGCGGGAAAGATACTTATGCACCAACCGCTAAATTATTTCCGGATAAAATGGAAATTGTTGCCATTGCAGATATTGATCCGGCAAAGGTGGAAAATGTAGCAGAAACATATCACATTCCAAAGGAAGCATGCTTTGCTAGTGCAGAGGAACTATTAGCACAAGAAAAGTTAGCAGACGTGATGTTTATTACGACGCAAGACAGACAACATGTAGGACATGCCATTCCGGCATTACGAAAAGGGTATCACTTGTTATTGGAAAAACCAATATCACCGGATCTGGACGAATGCAGAGAAATCGTAAAAGTAGCACAGGAATGTAACCGAAAAGTAATTGTCTGTCATGTACTTCGTTACACGCCTATTTATTCGAAATTAAAAGAAGTGATTGATTCAGGAGTTGCGGGAGATATTGTTTCAGTGATGTCCATTGAAAATGTAGGATGGTGGCATCAGGCCCATAGCTTTGTTCGAGGAAACTGGAGGGATTCAAACACAACCAGTCCTATGATTTTACAGAAATGTTGCCATGATATGGATTTGTTATTGTGGTTAACAGGGAAAACATGTGATTCTGTTTCTTCTTATGGCAGTACTTATTTATTTAAAGAAGAAAATGCACCTAAAGGGGCA
>JAVWVS010000055.1:0-4467 GCA_036666555.1 Lachnospiraceae bacterium
GCTGGTGCGGTTTCCGAATGCATCATAGCCATAAGTACGCAGCGGCGTTCCATCTCCAAAGAAAATTGATACTCCCTCACCTGCGCACATTAGTTTGTGTATGTTCCATTCTGAAAAGTTTTCTTTGAAAGCCGCCCAGCCACATCTCCTCTGATTCATTCTCAACCTTTGACATAGGCGAACCTATTGTTGTATCAAATTTTTTATTCATCGCCTATTCTAGTCTGAATTTTAATTCATTTCCCACTTTATTACTTTCTAAGTTTTCATAATACCAAAAATACCATTGTTCACCAAATGATTCATATGGTATGATTTCAGATGGTTTTTGACCTTCAACTTCTAAGTTAAATATTTTATCGGATTTGCAATCACCAAAAACAAATCTTGTGTTTTCAGAATCAATATTAACATTCTGCATATAGTCACTTAACGCTAACTGACTTTCTATAAGTGATTCAACCCCACCCACTGTGGGAATACCACGCTCTGTCTCCGTAGGAATGCTTGATATGAATGTGTATCCCACTTTCCCTTCTATTTCCTTCTTCTTAAATTTTGCAAATGTTAAACACTCCACATTTTTATTCTTTACCGACTTAAAATAGAGTGTAACATAATTATCATTTTCAAATCGCTTAATAATTTCATCTATCTTTTTTTTATAACAATTTTCCTCATCTTCGATTGTATTATTATTTTTTAATGCCTTATCAATCGAGTCGTAATAATTTGAATCCGAAATTTTTTCTTCATCTATCATTCCTGCAATATTCTGAGGTGTGTACTCCATTGTAACACTCGGGCGCTCTTCCCGAGTTTTTAAGACTCCCTTTTCAATCAGTACGCCCAAGCTAATTGTAGTTACAAATAGGAAAAACAAACCCATAATAATCCCTACAACTATTTTTTTAACTCTTTTCATGTTTTTTTATCCTCCACATGTTGCTAAATTTGAAGCCGCATTAATAAATTGCGCATATAAATTGGGGGCAACAGTTGCAAGATAGCCTAGTACGGGTACAATCAATCCATCATCTATAACTCCAATTATGGTACCATCATCAACAACCAATACTACTAATAAAGCTATTGCTCCGACTAGACCGACGGTTTCTGCCACTTGTCTCCAATTCGCAATTTGTAAGTCTGATGAAAGGCTCCAGGATACATCTGCATAATCATTAATATAAGTCCTATCCGGCAAAGGAAGTGGCATATTTCCTGTTGTTCCTCCAAAAGTAGAATTAATTCCTATCCCCTCCTTGTCTATATATCCTCCACCTTTATATGATAGACCTGTTTTGGAATCCTGGCATTTTATACTGTTGCTGTATTTCCATGTTTCTGAATTCCAACTTTTTCCCGTAAGTTTATTCCCAATTGTAACTCCACCTAGCAAGTCTACAGATAAATTAGCAGACCATCCTGAGAAGTTGCCTCTTCTATCTTTTTGGGTTACTATCAAATTGCCGCCACGATGTGAGGTCACTTCATATTTACCGCCTAGAGCATCCATTTCATATATTACGGTATCCTCTCCATAAATATGCTTTGACCATATTTCTTCATATCCCCATCTAGCCACATCACTTACTTTATCACCTACCCAATTTGCTGCATCATCTATAGCTTGTCCCGCATCTTCTACCCATTGCGGCCAAGCACCGTTCAAATCTACTAAGGTTATTGGAGAATTAAAACAGTAAATATAGTTATTTAATGAAAAAGGCATATCTAAAAATCCTATAGCCAAATCTTTCTCCATAAAACATGCATTTTTCGGCATATATTCTCTAGCCTGAGCAAAGTATGTCCCCGCAACCTTATCTTTCTGATATCCCGTATACCCAAACGGCTGCATTCTTCCCTGATTCCCATACATATCCTGTCCAAACTCATCATATCCATAACTGTCACATAGGTTTCCTGCCTCATCTGCCAGACGTACTGGACTTCCCAGTTCATCCTGAAGATAGAAGCTCTTATCCTGTTGCCCTTCTTCCAGCATCCCAACTACATTCCCATCCCACAGATAGGTCTGGCTCTGGCTGTTCTCCTCTTTCTGCAATAGGTTATGATATTCCTTTGTCAGGTCTATCGTGTATTGAATCTGCGTTTCTGGTGACCGATTCTGCTCTTTTAATGCTGAGATCGGATCCAGGTTCGGAATACTTTGGAAATCTGCTCTTCCCACTGATTTCCCAATCCGGTGCCCCAGACCGTTGTACTGGTACTTCGATGCTTCTCCTGCTCCATTGACTGCATGTTCTAACCGATTCAAAGCGCCATACACATACTGGTTCTTTATCTGTCCATTTGCGATGATCTGGCTGTCTCCTGAATTAATTTCATGACATCGGTGTCATCTAATATTCTTGTCGCATACTTCAATATGTTGCGGCTTTATACCACTGTTCTTTATACTTTTCCAGCGTCTTGATATCTGTACTCTCTTTCACCGTATACTTCGGTAAAGATATTTGTTTCAGGTATCCAGTGGAATAATTTAGCATTAGTGTTGAAGTATAAAAATAGGCGTATATTTTGCCATTGCTTTTTATGATTAACACTTCATTGTTAAATGCAAGTCTGAGATGCGTTTCATTATCCGTCAATATAATTTTCCCTTCATCCGGAATTAGAGAACCATTTTCTATTTGTTCGACAACATTTTCGTAGTGCCTAATCAATAAATCAAATCTCATTTTTTCTACCCTTTCTCCTGTTAGACCAGTAAAAAGAACAATTTGAAGTAATATGTTTATAAATAACGGACTCCATACAAAAATATTGCTTTTTTCCTTAGATATAAGTCCACACACTACTGAAATTACAAAAGTAAGAAATAGAAAAATGAAATTCCCTATGTACAATAATGGTATTAAAAAAAAAGTAAGTTTTTCCTCTATCTCAATTTTAAAAAATCTTGTGCATAATACCCCCACAAAAATTGTTATTGAAAATACTATCGTTAATATTCTTGCTGTTTTATTCATTACAATTTTCTCCCAAATGATATTTGTTATAACACTGAATGCCTCTTTTTATATTAAGTTGATCCAAAGGATCATCCCCTAACGTGGCTATCAAAAACTGTAAATTAGATGTTCCTGCTGCTAATTGAGCATATGAGGCTGCTAAGTATAAAATACTATCAGGAATTCCATATGCTTTACCCATATATCCATACATTATATTTCCTGGTGCATCTTTATCAACCAATTCTCTGTTAAAAATATATGCCGATGATGATGACCATGCTGGATTTTGTTTTAAATCCCAAGGGCCTCTATTCTGCACATTTTCTTTAAATTCAGGTAACCTACCTATCCAAGGAAATCTATCATAGCCACCTGCATTACTCTCATACTCATTTTTTATCATTTCATATATTAGAGATTTCGTTATATCTGGCTGAGTATCATAATATGAAATATCCTTCCCCTCTACAATGGTTGTTTCTTGATTATTCGACCTATATCTATTAACAAATTGCTGCACAGTTGAACTATCAACGTCCTTATCCCTCATCACATCTAACGATATAACTGCATAAGCATCAGCCAAACTTGCATTATTTCCAGCAACGATAGTTCCCTGCGTATGCTCGTCATTCCACACTAGTGCAATCCCATTAAAATTATTTCTTTTTTCATATACATATTTTTTTTCAGGTTTTTCACCATTTAAGTCAATCAAGGTCATAGGCCTACCCCAACAATATCCATATGAATTCATTGTCTGCGGTACAGCAATCATACCCTTTATGATATCCTCACCAGCAAACCTCCCTACACCAGATTGGTATTCTCTTGCCTGTGCAAAGTATGTCCCTGCCACATCGTCTAGCTGATACCCCGTATATCCAAACGGCTGAGTTACACCCTGCTTCTGATATAGGTCCTGTCCAAACTCATCATATCCATATGTGTCTTTTAAGTTTCCCTCTCCATCTGCCAGACGAATCGGACTCCCTAACTCGTCCTGAAAGTAATACTGTGAATTCATTGCATTTATACCATCCACCATGCCTGCCACGTTCCCATTCCACAGATAGGTCTGCATATGATTTTCCTCTTCCTTCTGTAGCAGGTTGTGATACTGTCTGGTCAGATCAATGGTGTAATCAATCTTACTTGTCGGTGCAAAGTTCTCCGCCTGCAGCTGCTTGACCGGATCCAAATTTGCCACGATAGTATCCAGATGCATGGTCTGAATAGTTTCTTCTCTCGGCTGTTCTGCCTGAATTTGCTTCCCTACCCGGTGTCCCAATCCATTATAGAGATATCTTGCCACTTCACCTTTACAATTTTTGACTTCTACCAACCGGTTCAATGCTCCATAGAGATACTGATTGGTAATCTGTCCATTTGCTATAATCTGGCTGAGATTTCCCCGCTTATCATAGGTATAGGATTATTCCAACAATAACCATAAGAATTCAATGTACATGGCATCATAATT
>JAVWVS010000056.1:0-4425 GCA_036666555.1 Lachnospiraceae bacterium
ATACAGTAACTACAAGGTTTTATATAAAAAAGAAGGTAGTAGATTTGACACTACCAAAAAACATAAGGAGGTCTTAAAAATGACAAACTCAAAATCAACAAAACGCTCATTAATTGCTAGTGCTATGGCTATGCTGATGTGCGTAACCATGCTGATAGGTACAACCTTCGCATGGTTCACAGACACTGCATCTACTGCAGTAAACAAGATTCAAGCAGGTACTCTTAATATCGATCTAGAAATGAAGGGTGCAGATGGCAACTGGGTAACCGCAGAGGGTCAAAGTCTGTCGTTCAAGAAGGCTGCTGGTGCACCTGCTGGCGAAGCGATTCTTTGGGAGCCAGGTTGTACCTATGAACTGCCTGAGCTTCGCATTGTCAACAAAGGCAACCTTGCACTCAAGTACAAGATTGTTGTAAATGGTGTCAATGGTGATGCAAAGCTTCTTGAGGCGATTGATTTCACCTATGGCAATGGCATTGACATTAGTGTTGAGGGTCACCTTAAACCAAACGAAACCGCTGCAGGTATCGTTATGAAGGGGCATATGCGTGAAGGTTCCGGTAATGAGTATCAGGGTCTGGCAATCGAAGGTCTTGGCATCACCGTTTACGCAACCCAAGATACTGTAGAGTATGACTCTTACAAAAATACCTATGATGACATAGCGTTTGTTTCCAGTGCACAGGAACTTGGAGACGCACTTACCAAAGGTGGCGGAATCGTGCTTGCAGCAGACATTACATTTCCATTCGGTCATGTTGTTCCCAAAGGCATTAACGCCACAGTTGATTTAAATGGCAAGAAAATTACCGGTGTGTCTACCAATGCCGATGTTAAACAACAAACGACGTTCATCAAGGTTGAAGGTGAACTGACGGTTGTTAACGGTACGATTGAAGTTAAGCATGCAGGTGATCAGTTGACGAATAGCTCTCACAGCGCATTTGAAGTACGCGGCACACTGAACTTGGGTAAAGACGCTCATATCAAAAACCTCGGTGAAACAAATGCGGTTAATTCGTCTAATTCGATTTATTTAGTGGCTGACCTGTTAAATATGCTCAGCCAACCCGTAGTGAATATTGATGGAGCAACTGTAGAGAGCACCAATATCCCTATCAGGATATTCAACAATACTACGGATCAGCCTGGTAGCAAGGATAATACAGCTACTGTAAATGTTAACAGTGGTACTATTAGTTCAACGCAAGCTGAGGGTATCGAAATCTGGATTCAGAATAGCGCTACGGCTATTCAGAAGGATGCAATTGTAAACATCGCAGATACTTACAAATATGACGTCACGCCAGATGGAACTAGCTATAATTTCAAGTAATAATTGGTGGTAGTCCGTCCTCTCACCTCTTGCAGGTGAGGGGCAATCAAAGGGCATAAAGGATACCTTGTGCCTTTTGATTGCTCTAATTGTATCGTCGCCTGTTCTATCGCGGGAAGCGTGCAGAAAGGACCAACCATATGGTAGTAACAAAATAGAACGATTTGCTTGGATAATAAATTAAAAAGATAATTGATGTAAAATATCATTCCAATCAGCTTTTATGAGATTCTTTTTATTTCAAGGAGGTTTTAGGACTACATATTGAAGGTGCTGATAGAAGCAAATGCTTCTAAGGTTGAGTAGGCTGTTGGACGGGCGCTAAGCGGTTAAATGAGGAAACAAAAGATGATGAAGAGTACTCTGCCTGATGGTGGGGTGCTTTTTGCTGTTTAAAGGTTATTTATTGGTGTAGAGGTTTAGATAAAAATAATTAAATATACGGAAATAACAATTTAAACAATAAATATGAGAAAATATCTCGAATAAGTGTTTACAAATTCAAGAAAGAGAATATAATAGAAGTATAGAACGGAGGTAGATGATATGTTATGTCAGTTTACAGTTAAAAACTACAAAAGTATAAGGGACGAAGTGACGTTTGATATGCAAGCGGCTGCAATTTCGGAACATGAAGATAGAATCATAAAAGATAAAGACAAGGAACTCTTTTTACCAGTATCAGCAATTTACGGACCGAATGGTGGAGGAAAATCTAATGTACTGGCTGCATTGCATACGTTGGCAGCAAAAGTGCTACGTCCTTTGTATGCGACTGGAGACAATGAGGAACATTCGTTTCAACTGAAACGTTTAATCATCGAGCCATTTGCCTTTTCAGAGAAAAAAAGAGAAGAACCAACAGAATTTGAGGTCTTCTTTAGAACACAAAGGGCAGAGTATCGTTATATCTTGCATGTGAAAAGAGATCAAGTTATCTGTGAAAGTCTTGACCGTGTGAAATTAGATACAGGGCGAAGATCTTCTTTATTCACAAGAGATCAAACAGGAATAAATTTAAAAGGTGTATTTGCAAAATTTAAAGTGAGTGAGGATCTGTCAGACACACTTTTGCTGCTTTCTTATTTGGGAATTACTTATAGGAAGAATGAGGTAGTGAAGGATGTTGTTGATTGGTTTGAGTATGGGGTTGATTTCTTGAACTATGGAAATCCGATACAGGAACTTAGAATGGCTATTGCAAATTCAGATGATGTGAAAAATCTTGTGCTTGAAATGATTCAAGAAATGGATTTGGATATTGTGGATTTTCGAGTAGAGGAAAAGGATAACGAAAAAATAGAAGTCTTTACAAAGCATTTGGTAGATGGGTATGAGGCTGAACTGAATTTGAAAGACGAATCCAGCGGTACGATGAAAGTATTTGGAATGCTGCCTTTCATTGCTGAAAGTCTTTTGGAGGGTATAACATTGGTTGTAGACGAATTAGATGCCAAAATACATCCAGTATTGTTACGCCATATTATTATGCTATTTAATGATATGAGCGTGAATCGAAAAGGTGCTCAGTTGATTTTTACCTCACATGATTTATCAACTATGAATAGTGATGTGTTCCGAAGGGATGAAATCTGGTTTGTAGCAAAGGGAAATGGAGAGAATTCGAAACTGTACTCTTTGGTGGAATTTAAGAATGAAAAAGGCGAGTCTGTACGTAAGGATGCTAAATTTGACAAGCAGTATCTGGAAGGTAAGTATGGCGCAGATCCATACCTCAGAAAGTTAATAGATTGGGGGAAGGTTAATGCCTAAAAAAGCTGGAATGGAAAAGTGGAAGAAAAAGCGTCGTAAAGAATATTTGGAGAAGAAAGAATATCGATACTATATCTTCTGCGAGGGTGAACAGACAGAGCCACAGTATTTTAATGGATTTAAACGGTTAATTGAAGACAATCCAATATATAAGAATATGGTTTTAATAGAAATACAGCCTTGTGCTGCTGAGACTATGCGCGTAATAGGAATGGCGGAAAAATATGTCGCGGAAAATAAGATTGGCAAAGGGCAAATCTGGTGTGTTTACGATAAGGATAGTTTTCCAGCAGGAGATTTTAATGGCGTAGTCAATCGAGCAGAGCGACTGAATCAGGATAATTCTGATTTGCAGTATCATTGTGCATGGAGCAACGAGTGTATAGAGTTTTGGTTTATATTGCATTTTGCCAACTATCGGTCGAACAACCATAGAACGGAATACATTTCTTTTCTCAATGATAAATTTAAAGAATTGGGGATTGGAAAGTATCAGAAGAATATGAAGGATATCTTTAAAATCCTTATGGAGCAAGGGAATCCTAGGTTGGCCATTCGATATGCTAAGAGGATTATTGAAGAGGGAAAAGAAAAAACACCAACAGAGATTGCACCGGGGACGAAGGTGTATGAGTTGGTAGAGGAACTGGCAAAGTATTTGCCGGAAAGAATAAAACAATACTTTAGATAAAGGATATGAAGAAAATGGTTAGAATTATCCGAAGCTCCCGTTACAACTGAAGAAACACCGCAAACTACTGAGTCGGTTGATAATTCTGCAGAAACTGGATATCGATTCTATTTTTGTGTATACCAAGATTTTGAAAAGGCAGGGGTTTGTTGGATTGAGAAGCAGAAATAATAAGAAAAATAAAATATAAAAAACATTAAAATATTTTTCTGAGACACTGAGAAAATCCTTTAAACTGCGGTTTAGGGGATTTTTTATTTTTGGAAAAACTAAAATTCCCGACGCTTTCCAGACACTTCGTATTGTATAATAAAAAAAACAAACAGATATTTTTATTGAAAGGTGTGATTTCGTGTGGAACAGAAAAAGAAAATAACAATTGCCGTATTTTCTGTTTTGCTCACGCTCAGTCTGTTGGCACTTGGCGGAACATTCCTTTATAACAAGCTAGCAAGCCGTCCACAGCCCATTCCGTAACATGAATTTCTCTTCGAGTCGGGCATGACCGTGAAAAAGGAAGGCAAAACGCTTACGGTGTATTTCCATTTCCCAGAAAGCGCAGGTAATGCAAAGCAAGAATAACCCGAATAAGTTATTCGATTAAAAGAGAACGAGCTATAGA
>JAVWVS010000057.1:0-3873 GCA_036666555.1 Lachnospiraceae bacterium
TTGTAATGACAATCTTTTTCATCATTTTTTCCATATCTTCCATCCGGAAAAATCCAGTTTCTTCTCGTAAAGCCGACGCGGCAGAAATAGCGCTTGCCTTTTTTAGTATTGCTTCCATGGACAAATTTTCTTCCAATCCAATGGCAAATCCCGCAATCATAGCGTCTCCACATCCCACCGTATTCACCGCTTTTATTTTAGGTACCTTTGCCTGGTAGATTCCTTCCCCACAGACTACAAGGGAACCTTCTGCACCCAAGGATATGGTCACTATTTCTACACCCCTCCCGTAAATCTCTTCCGCTGCTTCTATAAGTTCTTCTCTGGTATCACAATGTTTTCCCGTCAGCATACGAATTTCATCTATATTTGGTTTAATCATCGTAGGTTTCGCTTCAATCCCTTTGGAAAGGAGTTCTCCACTGGTATCTAAAATCACTTTTTTACCAGCTACCTTTACCATTGTCACTAGACTTTGATATGCCGACAGCGAAAGCCCTTTTGGCACACTTCCTGATATCACTACTACGTTGGCCTTTTGTACTAAAAAAGTGAATTTTTCTTGAAATGCTGCAAATTCTTCCTGAGTAACTGTAAACCCAGGTTCTAAAAATTCGGTTTGCTGCTGGGTGGTCTCATTCCAAATATTAATACAAGAACGGCTTTCCTCTTGCAAGCAATAAAACATGGGTTCCACCCCAAAGGCACTTACCGAATCTTCTATATAATTACCTGCATGTCCCCCTACAAACCCGGTTGCTACCACCTGCGCACCTGCAATCACCGCCGGTTTGGATACATTCAATCCCTTTCCACCTGGCGTATAGGTACAAGACAGCACTCGGTTGACCTCTCCTTGTTTGAAATGATTTACCACATAGCGTTTATCAATTGCCGCATTAAGTGTTACTGTTAATATCATTTTGTCACCTCACTTTGAGAAATATACGGCTAAGCTTCACTGTCAATGAGTATTTTTCCTTTGACCGCGCCTGGCGTTTGATACAATGCAAATGCATCTGCTATCTTACTCAGTGGCATTGTTCGAAAGATAAAAGACTCATCTATTTGAAATGCACCCGTTTTGATATAATGTGCCGCCAAAATCCATTCTTCTCCCGGAAATGGTGCACTATAATTCATCCAAGAACCAGTAAGATACATTTCTTTTCGATTTAAGCACTCCCATTCTTCTATAGAAAATGTAATTTCCTTTGTTGGGGTTCCAATAAAACAAACTTGTGCTTTATTGGCTGCCAGTTGAAATGCCATCTTCATGGTAATCGTATTCCCGGCTGTTTCATAAATATAATCAAATCCTTTTCCATCGGTTAGTGCCATCGCCTGTTTCATAAAATCTTTTTCCAAAGTATTTACACCCTCTGTCGCTCCAAACCGCTTCGCCAGCTGAATTCGTTCTGGTGAAATATCAAATACGACCACCTGTTTTGCCCCAAATAATTTAGCCCACTGCATAGTCAATATGCCAATATTACCACCTCCCAAGATAGCCACTGTCTTGCCACCTTGATAGTCTAATCTTCGTAACCCATGTAGTGCTACCGTAATAGGTTCAAAAAATGCTGCCTGCTCAAATGCTACTTTCTCATCAAATTTCACTGCATTTTTTTCCGGTACTACTACATATTGTGCAAAACTTCCAAACTGGCGTGAACCAATGAAACTGTAGTTCTTGCACAAAGAGTAATTTCCCTTCTGACAATCTTCACATTTCATGCAAGGCACCAAGGGTACCCCTGCCACTCGGTCTCCAACTGACAGCGTAGTCACTTCATCGCCTATTGCTTCCACAATTCCAGAAAATTCATGCCCGATGACATTAGGGAAAAAATGACATGCATCTCCATTGACTCTTGGAATATCTGAACCACAGATTCCTGTGTATTTGACCTTGATTAAAACTTCACCAGCATTTGGCACCGGCGTTTCCATCTCTTCATAACGAATATCTCCTTTTGCGTAGATTACACCTGCTTTCATTTATTACCTCCTAGTATAATAATGATGTAGTCAATTAAGACTACTTGGTTAATAAGTTTCTATAAACCAGATAACAAAAGAAGGTGTTTTTCCTTCCTCAGATGTTATCTACATTAACTATCATGTCTGACGGTTCCTGATAGACACCAGAAAAAACATAAGGTATTATCTCTTTGGATAGGACAAAGAATGTTCGCCTCCTTGGGAAGCTGACTCCTGTTAGCTGATACCTACAAGAAAGTCAATTAGTCCATTCGACAGGGTTTTATGTTTTAGCTGGTTGGGAGCCTGAAGGCAATACCCGAATAACACGCTAGGTTGTGTACCTGCCAGATTGGAAATGGATTCCTATCAGAAAGGAGCTTTTGCTCATGTCAAACAAAGTTGTTTTTAATCTTGATGAATTATTCATCTCTGTTGGTCTTGATGTTGGTGCTGACTTCTCATGGATGTCTATTGCACTTCCCAACCAACAGTTCGTAGGAAAACCTTTTAAAATCCTACACAGTAGCATAAATTCTCTTACAACCGCTGTTTCTAAAATAAAAGAAGCAGAAGAGTTGTATTCTTTGGAAAGTCGCATTTTCCTAGAATCCACGGGAATTTATCATTACCCACTCTTCTGCTATCTTCGCGATAAGGGTTTTAACTGCTCAGTTATCAATCCTATCATCACTAAGAATAGCACAAACATGAATATACGAAAAGTACATAATGATCGTTTTGATTCTAAAAAGGCTGCTTTAGTTGGTCTAAAGCCTGATTTAAAGGTTTCTCTTATGCCATCTGATCTTGCCCTTAACTGTCGCAATCTGTGTCGGGAATACTACGACTTAATGGATAACCGCAGTGCTTACATCAATAAGCTTCAGGGTGAACTGCGTATGGCTTTCCCACAGTATCTTGGTATATTTTCTAAAGTTACTACCAATACCTCTTTGACTTTGCTGGAAACATACACATCACCGACAGCATTTATTGAGGCAGATAAGCAGGAAATCATCAATACAATTAAAACAACTGCACGTTTTGGACTTACTTATGCTCTTAAAAAGTATAATGCCATTATCCAGGCTGCTAATGAAGCGAACGAGTTCGGTTATATTCTCGACAGTAACATTAAGCGGATTCGCCTATATATCAGCTTCATCCGCAAATATGATGAAGAAATCAAAAATATCCTTGATTCTATGCATGAATTTATTGATGTAAACGAAAATACTCGTTTTGTGGAACAAGTTCATTTGATTGAAACCTATAAAGGTGCTGGTTTCCTATCAGCAGTATCTCTCATGGGTGAAATTGGTGATTTTTCTGCATTTTCAAAACCGAAACAGCTTTTTGCCTACTTTGGTCTTGACCCTGCGGTAAAACAATCGGGTAAATTTGAAGGTGCCAAAGTTCAAATGTCCAAACGAGGTTCAGCAATTGCCAGAAGAGTGATTCATACCCTAACTCTACAGAGTATCAGTACATCTCGCGCAGGAGAGGCTAAAAACCCTGTACTGCGTGATTACTATCTGGAAAAATGCAAATCTAAGCCCAAGCTTGTTGCAATGGGGGCTGTATCACACAAAGTATGCAACATAATATTTGCAATCTTAAGAGATAACAAACCTTTTGAAATTATTACTCCACAGGATCATATTAAACAATACAATGCTGTTAAATGCGACTTAGCTGCATAAAATACTAAATCATAACGAATCAATATCTTTGAAAAATGATATTTTTCACCAAGGGATAAGTGCGCCCTTTTTTAGTTCGAAAATAAAATCAATATCTTTTTATTTTATTATTGACATTTATTAGCTGGACTTTTTCGTACTCGCCATTGGTTTCATTCATCAGCCCTTTCAAACTCTGATATAA
>JAVWVS010000058.1:0-3811 GCA_036666555.1 Lachnospiraceae bacterium
CCAACGATACTTACTATTTGTTAAAGAAGACGAAGGTGCCAACCGTTATTGTTGAGTCTTTAGCTATAATGATGACAAATCAAAGAATCGCTTGTAAATACGGGGGATTCGATAGATTTAGTCCTATTTAAAACAATGCTTTTTTGCTCGAAAAGTAGTTTTATTTGGACGGCGCCGATTCAAAGAAAATACAAGAGACAAAGCACGTGCTGACAAGAAAAATTGTTAGTAATTTGAGTATACCATAAAAGAGGAGGATAGACAATTTCATAGTGATTCATTAGGTGGGACTAAGTTAGTAATCTGGCAGAAATGCCGTTATTGCTAAATTAGTCCTTTTTGTACATATACATTCAATTGGAAGAAAGGAAAATACATTATGAAAACAAACACAGCGATAAGAGCAGCGGGAAACACTCGCACAATAACTTTTAAGAGTCAGGAGCACAAAGACTTCTACAAGGAGTATCTGACAAAATGCAGGTATCAGGACGTATATCACGAAGCGTTGGTATATTGTCTGGGCATTAGCGAAGACACACGGAGAAATGCAAACAGAATTTATAATTTTGAATCAGGATGCGTTCGCACAGAATGTCTCCATGAAGGATGGCAGACAAGCGGCAGCATGAAGATTGTCCGCATGGCGTTTAATCTATACTGTAACGGGACACCAAGTGTCTATGACAGTGAGGATATGGACAAGCAGTTGCAGGAATGCAGTCGTTATACAGTAGAAGATTTATTCTGCTGTGGCTATGCACCATATTTTTGGGAGGCAATCAAAATCCGGTATCCGGAATATTGCTACTAATTATGATTGGAGGAAATATATGCTGAAAATCAGGCTTCAGGGCACAACAAATGATATTAAGTGGTTCAAAAAAATCTTAGAACGAGATAAAAGAATCAATGTATTACAGATTTCCGAACCATTTTCTAATAAGGGAACAAATAAGTATTACCGTGTGTATGCAGAAGTAGAAAAAGATAAGAGATAGTGCAGGAGGAAAAAGTTATGTGTAGAGTGATCGCAGTAGCAAATCAAAAAGGTGGAGTGGGAAAGACCACCACAAGTATCAATTTAGGAGTGGGACTGGCAAGATTGGGGCAACGTGTCCTGCTGGTGGATTCAGACCCGCAGGGGCACTTAACCCTCGGCTTAGGCTTTTCAAAGACCCATAGGGTGACTTTAAAGAACATGATGGAAAATATCATCATGGGGGTTGAATTCGATCCTAGAGAAGCAATTTTGAACCATCAAGAGGGAGTCGATGTAATCCCATCCAATAAGCTACTTACGGGGATGGATATGTCACTGATTACGGTAGAGGACAGAGAAAAGGTTCTAAAGGAGTATTTGGAACTTTTGGAAAAGGATTATGACTATATTCTGATAGACTGTATGCCTTCCCTTGGTATGTTGACGATAAATGCCATGAGTGCGGCAGACAGCGTTCTAATTCCGGTCCAGCCACAATATTATGCGGCAGATGGATTGACAGAGCTTTTGAAGGTGGTAAAAGGAACAAAGCAACGTTACAATCCCAAAATTGAAATAGAGGGGATTCTGTTCACTATGGATGCAAGCCGATATAACAATGCGAAAAGAAACAAAAAAGCGGTGACAGAGACATACAAGGAAGAAATGAATATCTTTGCCGATGCGATACCAAGGTCAGAAGCCATAGCCGAGATTGCATCCGAGGGTGTTAGCATTTTTTCTTATGACAAGCGAAGCAAAGGTGCAAAGAGCTATGAAAAACTAGCACAGGAGGTGTTGAATCATGCGAAAGCCGACTAAAGAGATTCAGCTTACTTCCTATGATGACTTGCTAGGAATTGCGAATGGCACAGAGGAGCGTAAGGATAAAATTGTAGAGGTTCCCCTGTCGGAGCTATATCCATTTAAGAATCATCCGTTTCATGTGAAAGACGATGAGAAAATGGAAGAAACGGTTGCAAGTATCCGTGAATACGGAGTTCTCAATCCGGGACTTGTAAGAACACGGACGGGTGGAGGGTATGAAGTAGTTGCCGGGCACCGGAGAAAAAGAGGAAGTGAGCTTGCAGGAAAGACTACCATGCCCGTTATCGTGCGAGAGTATACAGACGATGAAGCGGTTGTAATTATGGTGGATTCCAATATCCAAAGGGAACATATCTTACCAAGTGAAAAGGCTTATGCCTATAAAATGAAGTTGGAAGCCTTGAAACATCAAGGTGTGAAAAGTGGTCAGGTAGAAGACTCTGCTGATTTGGTAGGGAAGGATGCAGGGGACAGCGGAAGGACTGTGCAGCGCTATATTCGACTGACAGAACTTTTACCTGAATTATTGGAAATGGTGGACGATGGAAAAATCAAGTTCACCTCAGCAGTGGTTGTATCCCATCTATCCCCAGTGGAACAAGAATGGATACTTTTCTGTATAAAGGAAAAGGGTGGTTCTGTCAGCAACACTAAAGCAACAAAATTAAGAAAACACAGTGAGGACGGAGAATTGACAGAGCTAGCGGTAGAGTTGATTTTATGTGAGGACAAGCCAGAACCAGTGAAGGTAACATTACCGGAAGAAAAAATAAAGCAATACTTTCCGGCAGAATACAGCAAACAGCAGATGGAACAAGTTATTTTTGAGCTGTTAGAACAGTGGAAACAAGGACAATAGATGAGGGGAGGAGGAAAAGCAAAATGGCACAGTACGATATTACATTTGATTATTTTCACGGCTATGAGTCAGAGCAGTTTGCTTTTTACCGTATCCCTAAAGTGTTGTTTACCGATAACTACTTTAAAGATTTGTCTAGCGATGCAAAGATTTTGTATGGACTTATGTTGGATCGAATGTCTCTATCCATAAAGAATCATTGGGTAGATGATGAGGATAAAGTATATATCATTTTTACACTGGAACAGGTCATGGAGTATATGAATTGTGGTAAAGATAAAGGGGTGAAAATCCTTGCTGAACTGGATAGCAATAAGGGGATTGGATTAATCGAAAGAGTAAAGAGAGGATTGGGAAAACCCGCCATAATCTATGTAAAAAGCTTTTTGATTAAGGACAAAAAGGAAAATAAGAATAAGGCGGAATGCCAGGAAACAGAGGATTTGAGTAATGTAATAGAAGAGGGGGAAGTAGCCGAAGTCAAGACTTCTGAAAAACCGAAGTCTGGAGGTCGGAAAAACCGAAGTCAGGAGGTTGGAGATACCGAAGTCAAGACTTCTGAAAAACCGAAGTCAGGAGTTCTGGAAAACCGAAGTCCAGAGGTCGGAAAAACCGCCCCTAATTATACTTATATTAATAATACTGACTTTAGTGATACTGATATATATCCTATCAATCAATCTATCATAAAAACAGAGGGGGAGACTGATGGGATGGATGCGATGGATGTGATGAAGCAGATTCGTATATATACAAATATCGTGAAAATGAATATAGAGTATGATATACTAATTCATGATTGTAATATGGGTGACAAGGAATACATAGATGAGATAGTGGAGTTGATGGTGGAAACCATTACTATCCCAAGAGACAACGTACTGATTGCAGGAGCTGAATATCCCTATCAGCTAGTAAAGGGAAAGCTGCTAAAGATTGGGTATACGCACATACAGTACATTCTAGAGTGCCTGCATAGAAATACAACAAAAGTACGGAATGTAAAGGCATACTTGTTGACTTGTATTTTCAATGCACCGTCAACTATCAGTAGTTATTATAGAGCAGAGGTAAGTCATGATATGGATATTAGATAGTGTCAAATGATGTATGAAAAAACTGAGCCTAAAAACAGGCTCAAA
>JAVWVS010000059.1:0-3603 GCA_036666555.1 Lachnospiraceae bacterium
ATAGCACCAACATTCCGTTCGTGCAACCTCAATTTTTCTCAAATTTTAAACAAAAATGTGGCATTCTCACTTCCATCTGGTATAATAAGGTCATCTTCGGAAAGTGAGATTTTCAGTAATGATAAA
Organism: Lachnospiraceae bacterium; assembly: GCA_036666555.1. Classification (GTDB taxonomy): domain Bacteria; phylum Bacillota; class Clostridia; order Lachnospirales; family Lachnospiraceae; genus UMGS1251. The sequence continues at coordinate 127 of JAVWVS010000059.1, forward strand.
ATTAATCGCAAGTGATTTAGATGGCACGTTATTACAAAATGGTGCTATGGAATTGAAACCGGAAATTTTTGATACGATCATAAAGCTAAAGGAAAATGGGATTCTCTTTGTTGCCGCCAGCGGACGTCCCCTTTCCAATCTGCAGCATTTATTCGCTCCCATCAAAGACGATATTGCGTACATTGCGGAAAATGGGACTCTTTGCGTCTATCATGATGAACTCATCTCTGAAAATCATTTTGATTCCGCTCTTGCTTCTGAGATTTTGGCAGATGTGAAAACGCAACCGGGATCAGAATTTCTATTGGCATCCCGACACATCAGCTATGTTGAAAACAGCAACGATTCCTACGTTCGCCTCATACGCGATATTATGAAATATCACATTCAAGCAGTGGATGATATCACCACAGTGCAGGATGATTTTTTGAAAATTGCTGTTTATAATCAAAAAGGCTCTGAAACCATCGTGAATTATTATAAGCAGAAATATGGTGACCGGCTGGATGTAGTGACTTCCGGAAATCTATGGGTAGACATGATTTCAAAAGATATCAATAAGGGATATGCTTTAGGCGTACTTTTGTCTCACCTTAACATATCCCCTGCAGATTCTATGGCATTTGGAGATCAATACAATGATGTGGAAATGTTACAGCTGGCCGGTACAAGCTACGCAATGTCTAATGCAGCTCCCGGAATTGCTTATCATTCCACCTATGTAACCGATTCCGTGGAAGAGGTGTTGATGGATTTGATTTTATAATTAGAACAATTCTTTGTTCTGCTGATACAATTTTTTATAAGTTACAAAACGTTCCTGGTAGCATTCCACATTTTCACGAATAGGATGAATGACTTCCTCATGAAAGCGCACAATGTGTTCACAAGCCTGCTGATAAGATGTGTAATATCCAGTTCCCACACTTGCCGCTATTGCTGCTCCCATACAAGCTTCTTCGTCACCTAATGTTCGATAAATATCCTGATTAAACATGTCCGCCTGGATTTGCAAGAATACAGGGGATTTTGCACCGCCTCCTGCCGCAATGACTTTTCTGGGTATGATTCCAAGCTCTTTAAATATTTCATAGGATTCTTTTAACGAAAATACTACCCCTTCCATTGCCGCTCGAATGATGTGCGCTTTGGTATGTTTCAAGGTCAATCCAAAATAAATAGCCTTTGCCGATGGATCATGATGTGGCGTGCGTTCTCCACTCAAATATGGCAAAAATAGCAGGCCTTCGCTTCCAACCGGAACCGTTGCTGCAAATTCTGTCATTTCATCAAAGCTCTTTGTTTCCAGTACCTTTTGCATCAACCATTTCAGCGCAACTCCGCCGCTTAAATGCGCCCCCATAATGCTCCATAGGTCTTTATTCCCATGGCACCATGTATTGGTTCGAAATTGCTTGTCATAAATCGGCTGATTCATAGCACAAGTAAGATGACTCGCCGTTCCTATCGTAGCCGCCAAAATTCCACTTTGTATCATCCCATTTCCCAATTCCATCATCAAGGAATCTCCTCCACCGTATACCATAGGTGTTTCTGTTTTCAGTCCTGTTTCTTCGGCAGCTTTTACCGTACAATACCCTGCAAGTTCACAAGATTCATGACATGACACAAAATACTCGGCGGGAATATTCAATTGTTCCATTAGTTCATAAGCCCAGTCACGTTTTTGAATATCAAAAATTCCGGTGCTTGAAGCGTCTGAAGCATCCGTACCCAATTCTCCGCATAATTTATAACGAATATAATCTTTAGGCAACATCACTTTATATATTTTTTGAAATTTATCGGATTCATTTTCCTTCATCCACAGAAGTGAACCAATCAAGAAACCCACGCTAAGCTGATTTCCAATGATTGCATTATAACTCTGAAAAGAGATTTTTTTATAGATGGACTGAATCTGGGATTCGCTACGCTGGTCCGCCCAGATAATAGCCGGACGAAGAGGATGCACTTGACGGTCCACCGCTACTAATCCATGCATCTGTCCCGAAAATCCAATCCCTCGGATGCTATTTTCAATGCCTGGATTTTGCTCTGTCAATTCTTTCAAAGCAGCTTTCGTAGCTTCCCACAGCTCCTCCATATCCTGCTCTGCATAATTCAGTTTTTCTTTGCGAATATCGTATCCTCTTCGCGCAATACCTTCTATACTTCCTTCCGGATTCATTAGCATTACTTTTACACTTGATGTTCCAATGTCAATTCCCAAAAAATAGGTCATACCGTGGTCCTCCTCAACTGTGTTTTAGAGCCTCTGGGATTTCACCCCAGAGGCCCCTATAATTACATTCTATGATACTTGAATCATTACTTTTCCCGTTCTTCTATATTCCGATTTTGTGAAAACATCCTCAATTTCATCCAATGGAACAATATTCGTAATGATACTCTCTAAATCGATTTTCTTAGATTCCAATACTTGAAGTGCTCTTTCATACGTATACGGATTAATATATGAAGAAGTAATTTTTAATTCTTTTTTAAAGATATCATCCGGTTGAATTGAAAGACTTTCCCCCGGTGCTACCAGTCCAAAAAACATAACTGTTGCACACTTTCCCGCAAACTGTATGGCATTGGCCTGGGTCTTTACATTTCCTACGCATTCAATAACCACGTTCACATTGGAACAATACGTTTTCAAAACCGCTTGCACATCCTCTTCCATTGGATTGATCGTCTTATCTGCACCCAACTTCATAGCTAAATCTCGTTTTTCCTGTACCGGTTCTGATAAAATCACTTTAGAAGCTCCAGCATTCTTAGCTAGTTGTAGCATAATCATACCGATAGGTCCTCCGCCCATTACCAAAACCGTATCTCCTGCCTTGATTTCGCAAAGGTCAATCCCATGCAAACAGCAAGACATTGGTTCGGTCATTGCTGCTTCTAAAAAGCTTAGCCGGTCAGAGAACTTATAAACTTGTTTTTCTCTCATTACTACATATTCTGCAAATCCACCATCTCTGGTAGTTCCGATTCCGATATTATTGGTACAGAAATGCTGTTTTCCATTTTTGCAAAAATAGCATTCCCCACACATGTCATTCGGATCGCCACTGACTCTGTCTCCAACTTTTATATTGGTAACATCAGATCCCACTTCTGCTACCACTCCAGAAAATTCATGTCCCGGAATCAATGGCGGAGTTACTGCGGAAGAGCCACCATCTCCATTAAAAATATGAATGTCCGTTCCACATACACCACAATATTTCACTTGAATTTTCACTTCTTGATCTTGAAGTTTCTTTTCCGGAACTTCTTCTACTCTCAAATCACACTTTCCATGATATACTGCTGCCTTCATAAGCACTCCTTCTATCTGTGATATAAGTTAATCTGTTTGCCGTCTCTTTTGGATACAATCAAATCCAACTGCCAGTGCCAATACAACACCCATAACGATATCCTGTACATATGAATTAATATTCATCAGTACCATACCATTTT
>JAVWVS010000060.1:0-3289 GCA_036666555.1 Lachnospiraceae bacterium
TCAACAATAACGGTTGGCACCTTCGTCTTCTTTAACAAATAGTAAGTATCGTTGGCTTTCACCTTCCGTGTATTTTCAGCATCCACCACTTGCAATGCTTCTTGCATGATCTGTGCCGCTTTTTCTCCTTCGGAAGAATGTGCATAATAAAATACCTGGGCGCCTTTTACCGCCCCATCCTGATAACTGTTTTGATGAATACTAATCGCTAACACCGGACGTTTTTTGTTCATGATAGATACTCTTTCTTTCATGTCTGCAATTTTTGTATTTGCAAGCATACGGTCAGATGTTCTGGTCATAATTACCTGCACTTTGTTTTTTTCTAATTTTTCTTGTACCTTCTTTGCAATCTTTAGATTCAGATCTTTTTCGAGGCAATCATTCACTCCTACTTTTCCGGGATCTTCTCCCCCATGCCCGGCGTCTACAATCACCCTATACTCCTCTTTTTTGGCAATGACTTTCTCCCCACTTACATACTGACTTAACTTCTGACTTACAATCAAGACTCCCACCAGTAATAACAATGCCATCATCAATTCTATTTTTCTTTTCACACTTTTTCCTCAACCGACTTTGTTACTTAACTATATGCACGGTCAGCTGAGAATTTAACTAAAAAAGTTCTGCAAACCACGTTGATTGGTTTACAGAACTTTTTTCTCTTGTGCCTCCTTGATTTACTTAATTGACATATTTTAAAATCACATCCCAAATTTCCGGTTTTTCAAATCCCAGTTTCCAAGCCGCTGTTCCTGCCAATTTATTTTCTTTCATCAACTTTAATTTTGCTTCTATAGATAATGCATCTTCCAGCCAAATTTTATATGTGCCACCGTCTGCATCCCATTGTGCATAATTTTGCTGTGTCTTGTCATCCCATGTGGGCTGTACTCCTGCTGCAGCTACTCGTGCTTCTGCTTCCGCCATTCCAAGTGCTTCACTGGTAACCTCTTTAGAAACTTCTTTCCATAGTCTTGTGTAAAATGGCACTGCATTAATCACCTTTTCTGCTGGTACCTGCTTTACTGTTTCTTCGATTCCTTCTTTGACAAAATTGTAAGAAGCAACTGACCCACTTTCCGGTGATCCTCCAAAGTGTTCATCATATCCCATGATGATAACATAATCTGCAACTTTCCCCTGCTCTTCCCGATGATAATGTGCCGAATATCCTTTTGGTACATAGTTGTCCACCGATAAAACCAAGCTGTTCTGCCTGCATTTTACAGAGAGTTCTCGAATAAATTGAATATAGTGCTCACCTGCGTCTTCCGCAATTCGCTCAAAATCCACATTAATTCCATCCACTCCCGTTTGTAGTGCGTTGGCAATCAATTGATTCTCCATATTTTCTCTTTTTGAAGTGTGGCTTAAAACCGCCAGTGAGTCTACATTTTCATTAAAATTATCTACCAATGCCCATACTTCTATGTTGGACTGATGCGCATAATTTACATACTCTGGACTGGCAATGGATGAAATATTTCCATCATTATCTGCAACGCTAAACCACGTCGGTGATATTGTCGTAAGGCCTTTGGTACTGGCAATGGTTTCTAATACACTTGCATTGGCTGTTTGGCTAGTTACCTGATGCCACGCCATATTAATCGTATATGGTTTCGAAATATTCGTAAATTGATTGATCGATTCATCGAATTCTCTGGATGTTTTTTCGGTGCGTACGGATTTCAAGGCACTCTCTTTGGTGTAGCCCACAAACCCATCCGATGTCCGGACCTTTTTCCAGCTTCCTTCCTTTTCCAACACCGTTACATCTGTTTTCTTCTTCACCTCAGTCAATATCGGGCTTTTCACTCCGGCTCGATACCTCACTTGGGTATCACTCTTTACCGACGCCACTTTTTTTTCACCCCAGTCCCCATCAATCACAACGCGCTGGGGACTTTTATAAGTTTTGTAATCAATATTCGTATATTTTTGAATAAAATCTAGGGCAATGTATGCGGTGCTTCCTTCTGTCTTTAAAATCACATAGTCTTCACTACTCTTTCCCTGTGCTGCTGTATATTCATTGCTTCCCACTCCTACGGATATGATTTCGTTAGGAAGGGTATATAATAATACATTTTCATTGACATCCCAATAGAAACGGCTGTTAATATTATCTCTCACCACACCATATTCTATATAAGGTCTTCCCTCGATTATCATACCGCCGGCACCGACCACTTTATTATCCATCACCACGGCAAGCTGGTCTTGATTTTGTATTCCATAATACCCATTCAAATCAGCCTTCTCTTTTGACGGACCGTATCTGCTCCATACCAGCACCGCTCCGATAGCTGCCAATGCCAGCAATAAGATAATGAATACAATCAGTATTCTGTTTCTTTTTTGTCTACGTTTTCTTTCCGAACTTTGCCTTCTGCGTCTTTGATCCGGAACCGGTCTATTTGTGCTTGGCCTGCTAGAATTCGCTCTGCTAGCTCTTGGTCTGTCGGAATCTACTCTATCTCTTTCGTCCATACTGCACCTCCTACTAGTCACCATTATAGCAATATTTTCTTTGCACGTCATTAACTATTTCGACATTTTCCGTATCCCGTGTCTGCCAAGGGGGTATCCTTGTTTTATTTATCGTTCTTTTTAATACTGTAAAAACAAAGTTCTTTCACATGCCCCATATCATCTGTCACGTAGTCTCTCATATAGGTATTATTTTCTTCTTTTACCATATGTGCTGAAACCACTTGCATAGGACTTGCGTAGGTCCCATTCATCTTAATGGGAATTCCATATCTTTCATAATCCAACAATTCATCGAACATCTCCTGATATTCCTTCTCTTCCGGCATCGCCGCTCCTTCCAAAGTATGGTAACTATGGTCGTAAGACATTCCTTCCTTGCATAAGGTGTGTATTGTGATATACTATTTAGATGCCTTACCACTGACAAGAAGATAGACTTTTAGTGTATCGTTGTTATTTACTTTTGAATCTAAATGGTATTCTTGTCTGATTCGACAATGATGTTACTGAAGTGTATACTGCATACATCCGAATGGACATATGAAAATGATACTGGTACAGAATTATTTTTTTATTAGAATAGTCATCCCTCCTTGTTTAAAAACACAGCTACCGGGAACACTATCTTCTTGTACGAGTCATTATATAAAATATCTATTAAGATTACAAGTATTTTTTGAAATTTCTTTACATATTTTTTGTTTTTGTTTATACTAGTAAAAAGCAAGTATATATCTCAAGTTTTGAAGCAAAAACGGCAAAGCCCTTGTAAATACTGGGCTTCGCC
>JAVWVS010000061.1:0-2846 GCA_036666555.1 Lachnospiraceae bacterium
ATATCAATGCTTACGAGACTTTTTTGCTGTTTTAGGTGTCAAAGACAAGATTATAGACTTGGCCATTGGGTTCGTCAATAAACATTGCTTTTTGAAAAAATTATACTATAATAATGAGAGAAGAAAAAATAGGAGGCATTATGATTCGTACAATTCAAGTAGAAGAAATCACTAATAATATTAAAGAAATGTGTATAGAAGCGAACCATTATCTTTCACCGGATATGGATATAGCTATGAAACAAGCGGTAAAAACAGAAGAAGCACCTCTTGGTAAGCAGATTTTAGAGCAACTGCAAGAGAATCTTTCCATCGCGAAGACAGATATGATTCCCATTTGCCAAGATACGGGAATGGCAGTTATTTTTATAGAAATTGGACAAGAGGTACATTTTGAGGGCGGATTATTGGAAGATGCGGTCAATGAAGGTGTGCGTCAAGGATATACAGAAGGATTTTTACGCAAATCAGTTGTAAGTGATCCAATTATTCGCGAAAATACGAAGGACAATACACCGGCTATTCTTCATTGTAAGATAGTTGCGGGGGACCAAGTAACGATAAAAGTTGCACCCAAAGGATTTGGAAGTGAAAATATGAGCCGTGTATTTATGCTGAAACCGGCAGAAGGTATCGAGGGAGTGAAAGAGGCAGTATTAACGGCTGTTGCAGATGCAGGCCCCAATGCCTGCCCTCCTATGGTAGTGGGAGTGGGAATCGGAGGTACCTTTGAAAAGTGTGCGCTCATGGCAAAAGAAGCGCTTACCAGAGAAGTAGGAAGTCATTCTGATGTTCCTTATATAAAAGAATTAGAAGAAGAGTTACTTAAGAAAATTAATAAATTGGGAATCGGACCTGGTGGATTGGGTGGTACGACAACGGCATTGGCAGTTCATGTAAATACTTATCCAACACATATTGCAGGACTTCCTGTAGGAATTAATATATGTTGTCATGTGAATCGTCATGTGATACGTACGATATAGAAGGAGCAAAAATGGAAAAATATATTACAACACCAATTACAAAGGAAATTGTAAAAACCTTACATTCGGGAGATTATGTATATATTTCTGGGACGATTTACACGGCTCGAGATGCAGCCCATAAAAGGATGTATGAGGCACTTGAAAGAAATGAGTTTCTTCCTATTAAAATAGAGCGGGAAATTATATACTATATGGGACCATCACCGGCAAGGGAAGGACATGTGATTGGTTCCGCCGGACCTACCACATCTAGTCGGATGGATAAGTACACTCCACAACTGCTTGACTTAGGGCTTGGAGGAATGATTGGAAAGGGTAAAAGAAATAAAAAAGTGATAGATGAAATTGTAAAAAATGAGGCAGTTTACTTTGCGGCAGTAGGTGGAGCCGGAGCACTTCTTTCTAAGTGCATAAAATCCTCAGAAGTAGTAGCTTATGAAGATTTGGGAACGGAAGCTATTCGAAAACTTCAGGTAGAAAATTTCCCGGCCATTGTGGTCATTGACAGTGAAGGAAACAATTTATATGAGACAGCACTAGCGGCATATCAGAAAAATTAAAAGTGAGGAATCGAAATGAGACGAATTATGCTTATGATTCTTAACAACATAATTAGAATTCCCAAACTGTGGATTAAATTATGTTATTATGCAAAACATGTAGATAAATATACGGAAAAGGAAAGATATGAGTTTTTAGCATATCTTTGCGAATATGCAAATAAAGGTGGAAGAGTTCATATTGATGTTCATGGACAGGAAAACATACCAAAAGAAAATGGTTTTATGTTTTTTCCAAACCATCAAGGATTATATGACGTGCTGGCAATGGTTGTAGCTTGTCCGCGTCCATTTTCAGTGGTAGCAAAAAAAGAAATTGCACATACACCATTTTTAAAGGATGTGTTTGCCATTATGAAAGCCTACATTATTGATCGTGATAATGTAAGGCAAGCAATGGAAGTTATATTAAGTGTATCTAAAGAAGTATCAGAAGGAAGAAACTATTTGATTTTTGCGGAAGGAACTCGTTCTAAAAATGGGAATCATCCTGGAGAGTTCAAAGGTGGAAGCTTTAAAGCGGCTACAAAAGCAAAATGTCCAATTATACCGGTGGCTCTCATAGATGCTTTTAAACCGTTTGATACCAAAAGTACGGAACCGGTAAATGTGCAAGTACATTTCCTAAAACCACTTTTATATGATGAATATAAAGGTTTGAAAACAATAGAAATTGCAATGGAGGTAAAAAGAAGAATCGAACATAAAATTGGAGAAAATGAAAAACTTTATTAAAATGGAAAAAAGCGTTGACATTAGGTAGTGTGTTTAGTATAATAAATTTTGCGCCATGGAGCACAAATATTTATGTTTCTTGTGTTTCAGACCGTGAACAACCACAAAATAAGGGATTTATAAGAAATTCAGGAGAAATACTCAAGAGGCTGAAGAGGCGCCCCTGCTAAGGGTGTAGGCCGGGTAACCGGCGCGAGGGTTCAAATCCCTCTTTCTCCGCTTTTATTTTTTACTTTTTTGCTAAGACAGAAAAAAACAAAATAAAAAAGTTGTTGACATCGGTAGAACGCAGTGATATACTAAGTAAGCTGTCTCGTGAGAGACAAGCAAGCAGAACATTGATAATTAAACAATAGACAAACAACCTTGAAAATTTCGAAAAGAGAAAATTTTAAGAACGGACGTTGAGACAAAATTACAGGAATGTAATGGAGTGGTCAATGTCAACCTAGAAAAACAGTAAAAAGGGATAGAATTAATTAGCTAGTAGTTAATTCTGACTCGGAACAAACACTTTATACGAGAGTTTGATCCTGGCTCAGGATGAACGCTGGCGGCGTGC
>JAVWVS010000062.1:0-2153 GCA_036666555.1 Lachnospiraceae bacterium
TGCATATCGGTATTGAGAACTTACTTTTCCTTCGCCACCTTCCCAAGGATGAAAGTGGTGCGTTGTCAGACAGTGGAACGCTTGATTATGGTTTCCCGTATTGTTGAGCAATGTAATATATTCTAAATACAAGGCGTCGCGATCTACAACCAAATCTAAATGTTTTTCAAGAAAGTCCAATCTTGTTTTGTTAGAAATCATGGTTTTTGCAGATAGTTGGTCATATTCCAGTAAAAATCTTGAATAAGAGGAATCTAGCTCAAAGGCTTTTTTCATATAGATGAAGGCTTTCGAAGTATCCTTCTGTTTATTGTAGTAGGCAATGGCCAGATTGCGAAATGCCATTGCAATGGTGTTATCTTGTGAAAGTGCCACCTCCCAATGGGTGATTGCTTTTTCGTATTGTTTTTTATCATACTGCAGATTTCCAAGGTAGTAGTGTGCATAAGGAGCGTAGTCTAATGCCTGAATAACTGTTTCTAATATATTGAGTTCTTCTATTTTGTTAGGAAAACAGTAATCCGAAGGAAGAGATTCTCCTTTCTGGAAATATTCTTTTGCTTTTGCAGAATTTCCTTGTAATGAGTATATGTAACCTTGATAATATGCGATTAAAGGGGTAATTTCCTTAGCAGAATCAAGAATGGCAATGGCATCTTCATAAAATCCACATTTTAGGAAATCCAAAGAAAGTTCTAAAAAATTATGGGCAGAAGTTCCCATTGTTTGTTTCCAAGAATCCAGGGCAGATTCGTTTTTCGCTGCGAGATACAGACATCCCATATCCAGTGGATCAATTTCTTTGCATTCCTCTAGGAAACTATGATTGTCTCTATTTAGAGTCGTAAGAATGGCCGCTTTGAGCGTTCGTGCTTTCATATTATGCCAGTTATACACTAAAGATTTATGAATAAAGTCCAAAGCAACTGCATAATCTGATTTTTTACAAGAAAGACATGCTAGTTGGTAGAAGCCTGCACTTTGTGTCTCTTGACTCCAGGTCGCTTTGTAAAATGCATCAAAAGCTTTTTGGTCTTCCCCTATCATTCTAAGGGCGAGTCCTAAATGAAAGTAGGTCTCCCCACAATAGGGATTGGGATTTTTCCAGGTCTGTTTTTTGATAGCGGTCTCAAAAAAAGGAATACTTTCCTTGAAGTTGCCACGTTTATATTGGAGCATCCCATAGCCGTTATTGAGACGAATATCCGTAGGATCCCGTCGAAGTCCTTCTAAGTAATAATCTGAGGGTTCATAGGTGGCATGGCGATATTGCTCTAAATGAGTAGCACCTAAATACAGCTCTTCGGTAGATTTTAATTCTTCCGGTGATAGTAGGGGCACGGCAGGTTCTGGGGTTGCTTCTAATTTATTTGTTACTGATTCATATTTCACTAGCAGGTTGCCAACTGCGTCTTGTACGGTGACAATACATCCCTCGGGAGAAGGAAAGTCTGTTTGGAAAGAACATTCAAAACTTTGTAAGGGGGACAAATCCTGTATCATCTGTAGTAAAGTATCATCTCCTTTGGTTACTTTTATGAGAGCATTTTGATAAGAACCAGAAGTATACACTTTTACAACTGCATTACGATTCTCTAAATCGAATCCAATAACAGCGTCCTTGGTCGCATTTTTTACTCTCCCGACATGTTTGTAAGGCATAAAGTATTGGGTGAAAGTTTTTTCTTCATATGGTTTCAACCAAGTGAAGTCAGGCTGGTTGTCGGCAAATACACCGGTCATAAGTTCAATGTAAGGACCGTCCGAATCTGTCAGGTTACGATCCCAGGCTAGACCAAAATCGCTGTTGCCCCATGTCCATTGTTTTTTACCGGGGGAAATGTGATGATCAGCTACGTGTAATAATCCGGCACCGATTCCTTCATCGTAATTGCCCATAAAATCGAAATCAGAATGAGCGGCCATATAGGAAGTCGGAACTTTTATATTTTTGTATTTTGAAATGTCAACTCCCGCAGAATAATCGTATTTATAATATTCCCCAGTCGCAATGGGAAAAGAAGATACAGCACGTTTCCCGTGGTCCATTACCGCGTGTACATCCGGTGGAAATACAGAATAAGTATGGTCATTTACTGGAACTGCAGGATTGGCCCACCATAAAAAAGTCTGTGGAGTATCGGTACGATTGA
>JAVWVS010000063.1:0-2065 GCA_036666555.1 Lachnospiraceae bacterium
CTGTAAATCTTGCCATAGATGAGTTTCTTTCCGATATTTATGAGCCGACAGACACGGACACCCGCTACCATTTGACCACATCAAGCAGTATGGCAGGTGTGGAAATTAAGGAGAATGGAAAATTCGTCTACAGCCACCATGCCAAAGATCCTGCTTACTTAAAGCTGTGCAATGCCTTTGATATTGTTCGTATTCATAAATTTGGCGATGATGATGAAAAGAAATCTTTTAAGAGTATGTGTGAGTTTGCCATGAAGCAGGAAAAAGTAAAACTCTGTGCTTTGGAAGAACGACAGTCACAGCTTGATGAGGACTTTGCTGACGAGAGTGATTGGAGGTCAAAACTCCGCTATATGCCAAGGAGCAAATGCCTTGAAAACAGCGTGTGGAATCTTATGCTGATACTCAATAATGACCTCGATTTTTCCAATATTGCATTCAATGAAATGGCAGGAAGAATTGAAATTACAGGTGCTGTTCCGTGGGAGCGTCCAATGGATAACAGGTTCTGGAGAGATGCGGATACGGCACAGATGAAAGCATTGATTGATATCCGCTACGAAACATTCTCTAGTCGAAATCATGATGTAGCTTTCACAAAGGTGGTCGAGGATAGGCATTTCCACCCAGCAAGAGAATATTTTGATAGCCTGCCCGAATGGGATCGGGTGCCAAGGGTGGAAAATTTGCTGATTGATTACTTTGGTGCAGAGGATAATTCCTACACAAAAGCAGTTATGAGAAAAACACTGATTGCTACAGTAGCGAGAACCTATCATCCGGGAGTTAAGTTTGATAGTGCATTGATTTTAGTGGGACCACAGGGCATTGGTAAATCCACCTTCTTTTCCAGACTGGCAGGAAGTTGGTTCTCTGATAGCCTGACCCTTACGGATATGAAGGATAAAGCAGGTGCAGAAAAACTGCAGGGATTTTTGATTCTGGAGTTAGGAGAAATGGCAGGAATGAAAAAGGTGGATATTGAAACCATCAAATCATTCTTGAGCCGAACCGATGATATTTACCGCCCCTCCTATGGCAGAGTGGTGGAAAGCCATCCCAGACAGTGTATCGTGGTGGGTTCTACCAATGCGGAGAATGGATTTCTGCGTGATATTACGGGAAATAGACGATTCTGGCCAGTGAATGTGTGCAGTGATTCCGCTAAAAAATCTTGGCAAATGACGGACGATGAGGTATCGCAAATATGGGCGGAAGCTCTGTATTTGTACAAGCAAGGTGAAAAATTATTCCTTGAGGGAAAAGATGCGGCGATTGCAGAGGAACAGCAGAAGCAGGCAATGGAAACTGATGAAAGGCAGGGATTGGTGGAGAATTATCTAAATACACTGCTCCCAGATAACTGGGATTCCATGAGTCTTTTTGAGCGAAAAAACTTTCTAAGCGGCGATGATTTCGGTGGAACTAAGACAGGCACTGTGCCAAGAACGCAGGTAAGCAATGCGGAAATTTGGTGCGAGTGCTTTGGCAACAGTTTGTCTGCCATTAAGACCTCTGATTCTTATGCGATAGCGACAATTATGATGAAAATCGAGGGTTGGGAAAAAAGCGGCAAACGAAAAAGCATTGCACTGTATGGTCGTCAAAGAATTTATGAAAAAGTTGTCCCATCTGAAAATGGCTTTAAATAAGGCTTTTTTAAGTCTTATGGACAAGTAGGACAAGTATTATATATAGATTAAATCTTATGTATTAGTGGTATAAGCATATGTCTGTATGCACGTAAGGATTATATAGAAATTGTTGTCCATTTTGTCCTCTTGTCCATTATGAAGGAGGAAATATGCGAGAGAAAATAATAGAACAAAAACTGGTAATGGCGGTAAAAAAACAGGGCGGAATTTGCCCTAAGTTAATATCTCCGGGTTTTGATGGTATGCCTGACCGATTGGTGCTTTTGCCCTATGGGAAGATAGCATTTGTGGAAGTAAAAGCGATGGGATGTAAACCAAGACCATTACAGCTGGCAAGGCATGGTATGTTACAAAGGTTAGGATTTAGAGTGTATATACTTGATGATGAAAAACAGATTGGAGGGATAATT
>JAVWVS010000064.1:0-1671 GCA_036666555.1 Lachnospiraceae bacterium
GGTGAAGTGCAAAACTTACATCCAGAGTACGGGGTGACAAATGGAAGTTAGTGGTACAGGGAAATCCAGTTGCCAAAAGTGGAAATAAGTCGTACAACTTTAGGCAGCGGGAAACCGCTAGAAGAAGGAACGGACAATGAAAAACACGAGAACAAAAAGTCATTTGACACTGGAAGAACGGCGCATCATACTCACGGGGATAATCAACCAATCCACCAAAACAGCAATTGCCAGAACCATCGGGAAAGACAACTCAACCATAGGAAAGGAAATCAAAGAGCATAGGACACTGGCGTATAAATGTAGTATGCCATTGGAGTGTAGCCATTACCGAAGTTGCAAGAACGACCGTCAATGCACATTAAATTGCCCTCAATATGAAAAATTCACCTGCAACCGCCGTGACAGGTCACCGGGAGCATGCAATGGGTGTTCAAAAAGGAACCACTGCCGCTTTGATAAATATGAATACAATCCGGAAAAAGCTCATGATGAATATAAAACTCGTTGGGTAGATGCACGTCTTGGTGTCAATTTAACGGTATCCGAGGCAAAAGCCATGGCTGGAATCATTAAACCGCTGTTGCTTCAAGGATTATCCCCTTACCAAATTTCGCAGATACACCCTGAATTGGGCATTTGCGAAAAAACCATTTACAACTATATTGAGGGGGATGTATTCCATGAGATTGCAGGGATAACCGCGCTGGATTTACGTCGACAGGTTTCACGTAAGCTTCCAAAGTCCAAAGCCAAGCTATACAAAAAACGTCAGGATAACAGATTCCTAGAAGGTCGTTCGTATAAGCAGTATCAGTCTTACATGGAGGAAAACCCCAATGCCTACGTTACAGAGATGGATACCGTTTACAACGATGAAACCAATGGTCCCTTTATCCAAACATTCAAGTTTTTGAATTGCTCTGTGTTGTTTGCATTGTTTCATGAGACGAAGACTGCTAATAGTATGTTGGCCGGTGTTAACACGCTAGAACAGATTCTTGGGAAACAGCTATTCTCCCTTCATGTAAACGTGCTCCTTACTGATCGTGGTTCGGAATTTTCCGCTGCTTCTCAAATGGAAACATCCCTAGATGGTTCGCGGCGTACTCGCGTTTTCTACTGTGATCCCATGCAATCAGGGCAAAAAGGTTCTTTGGAGAACAATCACATTGAGCTTAGGTATATTCTTCCTAAGGGAGTCAGTCTATACGATCTTGGCTTACTCGGTCAAGATGCTCTCAATCTTGCTCTTAGTCATATCAATTCTGCCCCTCAGCAATTGCTTGGTGGTAAAAGTCCTTTAGATCTTGTTGAGTTTCTGTATCCTGATCTTTACGCAGAACTAGATAATTTTGGCATCAAAAAAATTGATAAAGACGAAATCATCTTGAAACCATATTTACTTAAAAATAACATTAAATAGCATTTCCAAGCGACACTTCCTAAGTGGAAATTAGTCTTTCATCTATTTTTGAAAGCTCGATTTTCGCTTGTTTGCCATAATTTTCTTTACCATATTGTGGCGCTTAATCCAGTCATCTTCTTCCTCTGCAATGTTTCTTTCCATTGATTTCGGTTGATTACCCCCATTTTTTCCTTCACCTGTAATAGTATATTCCAATTCCATTTTCGGTGCTTTTACTCTGGATGTAAGTTTTGCACTTCACC
>JAVWVS010000065.1:0-1648 GCA_036666555.1 Lachnospiraceae bacterium
AGGATGGAGATGTGGAACATGTATTTTGGGATATCAAAATAAGGCAACTGTCAACACTTGCCGGTTTATTGGTATTAATTGACTGCTGTCAGGCAATCAGTGGCTTTAAGCTTCGGATGTATTTGTGCTGATGGATCTTATCGGCAACCATAACCGTTACTAACTGAGCGATTCCTGCTAGCAGAAGGTCTGCGTGGAGTGTTTTTTCATTCTGTGTCTTACGGTTTGCTACACAGAAGCTGTCCTTGAAGTGGTTGATTGATTTTTCTACGTTTACCCTGATTTTATAGGTACTGCTCCATTCTTCAGTACCTCTGACTGTTCCGGGGTAAGCACGGAGATTCTTTTCCGGATAGATGTATATCATCCTGCCACAGGGAGAGTCGGTACAGGAATTTTCACAATGACAGATCCGTTTGGATTTACCCGTGTCTCTATGGTATTCCCATTTCATTTTAGGGCACACAAACTTCATGGTAGGCAGTCCGCAGCGTAAATGTGATCTGCTTCCTTCCCTCCTCATTACTAGGGAAGGGTCATGGGGGCAGCATGGAATACCTTCCTCGTTGACCGCATAATCCACACCTTCGATTTTAAGTTTAGTTTTTAACGGAATATATGCCTTTTCAACGGATGTTTCCTGTAAAAGATATTTGTATATTTCAATCGAATCAAAAGCGGCATCACCCAGAAAGATTCTAGGGTTGATGAGTGGGTGTTTTTCAAAAAAATCCTTTAAAACCGGAATTAAAGCTTTGGAATCCGCGAGAGATTTATCTTCATCAGGGGAATCTGTTTTTTTCTCAATTATGATATCCGGATGGGAAACAAGGAAATCTTTATTGTAAAAGGTGATGTCCCTGACAATACCAAGTCCATTAGTAATGATGCCAAATTTATAGGCATAGCAGAAATGTCCGTTGATGTACATCTGTTGAATAGCAGGATTAGCGGCGGCATGAGCAGGCATGGAACCATAGGCAGCTTTATAAGGATCATAGGAATTGTCCAGTCCTTTGGATTTCTTAAAAGTCTTTAATTGTTTAATGATCCGGTTGGCATACTTTGGATTGTTTTCCGTGACCCAGGCTTCAATGCCAGAAGTGTCAAAGAGAGCCATAGATGCTTTGACAGGGTCGATCCGTTGGCAAATTGGTTCTGTAACTTCCACGAGGTTATCGAACATTAATTGTAAGTCCAAGAGAAAGTCCTGTTTAAAACGGGTAAATTTAGAAGCATCCGGAACGGTATCAAAGCCACAGAAGTCCCGAAGCTCCTTCGAATATTTTAGAAAAACAATCAGAAGCGAGTCTGTGGGAATTGAGAAAATGCGCTGTAATAATAGAGCCCAGAGCATCGGATAAAGATAGTACTTGCGCGGTCTGCCGGTGGAGGCGTGAAAATGAGAACCAAAAGACACCGGAACAATTTCATCAAGGTCAATGGTTTGGGAGAGAAGCTCGAGGAACTCATATTTGTCGTTATCGAATTTATTTTGACAATCTGTAAAAATATCTGCCAAAGAAAGCTGTTTGTATGGTATCATAGAAATGCAACTCCTTTCTGGGTGGGTGTGGTGAATTGTTACTCGATATTTCAATTTTACCATAAACCAGTGAGGAGTTGTTTTGTTTTTGCAAATAAAAAA
>JAVWVS010000066.1:0-1596 GCA_036666555.1 Lachnospiraceae bacterium
ACAGTATTTGAAGTTTAACGGTACCGTTCTCCCTCTGCCGGATTCTTATGATTTGAACCTAGCGGATGTGGAAGCAGACTCCGGTGAAGAAACAGGAGCAACCGCATTTGATTTAACTCCAATTTGTGTGTATTCCGTCTGTGATGATGATGGTGTAATGGATAATGCTAGTGAAACATTTGGTATGTTATACTTTGCTGAAATTACCTCATTTGGAGAACTACCGCCTCTTGAAATAGAACGAATTGAGTTGTTCAATATACTACCGACTAATTGGACATACCCAGAGATACAACCGAAATTGCTTCAAAAGGCATCTGAAATTCACTTTGTCAAATGAGCATCATGTAAAATAGACCCAATTCCCGGTTTGTCAATTCAAAACTCAATAATTACCAAGAGCATCAGTCAGAAATGATTGGTGCTCTTCTTATTCCCAAAATCGGGAATCGGAAAAAGGAGGAAAATGAAAAATCCACGGAGAAAATTGATGGTACGATTGCCACGATTATGGGATTGGACGGAGCCATTCGCTGTGGTGCAGACAGTGGCGCATCGGTTTATGATGAGCGAGGGATTTTGTTTATTTAGTATTATTCCGTTAAATTGCATCATGTTGTTCCGATAGGCTTTATATTATTCCGATAATCAATATAAAATTTACAGACAGGATCGCGTATTATAATGCATTTGACGAATATCATGTAAAAAACAATTTGTCAGCAATGGAAAAACTCTTCGCAGGATATGTTAATGAAAGATTGAATATGTATCTTTCAATGCTGTAAGAGTAAAAATAAATTTGATTTAGCGGCGCTACAGGGGTTTTCACAATGACAAAGCCATTGCCCTTTTTCGACATGCATTTTAGGACAGCCCCATTTGTAACGATCCGCCCCTTTTCGCAATTGATGTAAAGTAGCGTTTAACCTTACTTTGTATATTTTCTGCTGTAGAATAAAAAAATGTCTAAAACTGCAAGTCGATTTATTTCTTACTATTTTGGAAGTTTAATAAAAACATTGTTCATGTCTACACTGTAATTGTACTCATATTCGTTTACTAAGGCTTTTACAAGTTTCACGCCAAGTAGTTCTATGTTTTCAAAGGGGTCACTGGAAGGCGTGCGTTCGAATGGATCAAAACGAATATTATTATCACGGATTCGGAGTGTTAGATAATCTTCTTTAATAAGGATTCGTACATCTAAAGAATGCTCTTTATTGTCCTTGTTATTGCTTGCTAAGATGAGTAGAATTTCTTCTGTACAAAGTGTGACGTGAATTATGGATCTTTTAGAAACGCCGTGGCTCTGGCAAAAGTTTTCAATCTTTTCAACAGCGGGTAGATACCCTTCGCCATCATATTTTAAGGAGAAAGCAAGTCGATCTTCCTTTTTTCCACCAAAATCCTTCGGCAGCAACATCCAATTTTCTATCGACCAAAGTTTTCGCTTTTTTAGATAGATGAAGAGCGTTAAAAAAAGTAGCGCTAGAATAGCTCCCAGTGAATAAGCCGCAAATACGCCCGCTATCCCAAAGTGAGTAGAAAGTAACCAAGCGATTAAGGGTGCAAAAACAATTAATTGCAGAGAAT